>JAFYFU010000074.1 GCA_017543595.1 Ruminococcus sp.
AGTCACGTTCTGCATGACATGAAGTTCGCCCGAATTGTAAATTCCTGCGCCCATTACGCCGTGACAGCCCGAAATCGTAATAGCCCCGACATCATCACTTTCGCCGACCCATAACGTTCCTGCGTTGTAAATTGCACCTCCGTTACGGCTTGCTGTGCAGCCTGTAATATTGACTGATTCGCTGGCGGTATCCGCAAAAAGTTGTAGTTCTGCGCCTGTCGCATTGTAGATTGCGCCGCCGTTATTTGATGATATGCAGTTGTCAAACGAAACATTGTAAAGTTTTGCTGTACCACTGTTGTGAATTACGCTTCCGTCAGTGGCTTTTGCGTTTGCAAAAGTAACATTTCTGAGGATAAGTTCGCCGCCCTCTTCTACTTTGAAAAAGCTTGACGTACTGCCAAGGTTTATGTTATCTCCACCAAAATTCAAATTAATCTTTTCGCCGCTGTTTATAGTTATAGGGGTGTCTAAATTAAATCCTTTGCCGAGAGTGATTTGTGCGCCCGAAGAACTTTTTCCTGCGATTTTAAGCTGTGTGTTTGAATAGACAACATATACTTTCTGTCCGTTTTCATCAGTGTAATATTCAAGACCGTTGTCCTTGTCAACTTTTCTCTTTGAATAAAGCCCTGCATATTTTCCCGATACAAGTTCATCATTCAGGTAGAAATTCACCATATCGCCGTTCTGGTCAACATAGTATGTTCTTTCACCGTTTTCATAGAACCACATTACAGCCTTCGCATGGTCTCCCGCAGTTGCCATATAGTGCATACCCGAAAAATTAATTTCGCAACAATACTCATCAGGATTGCATGGAGTTGTTTTCTCCATTTCAGGGTCAAAGCAAGCCCAGCCGAACTTATCTTCACGTAATACGTAAATATTATCGGAATACTTAACACTGTAATTGAATTTTACCCCATTTATATGGTAAATATCAAAATCGGCACACTCAAAGTCATCATTGTTTTTTAACAATTCACTCTTATAAGCTCCGTAATAGAAATCAGCGTTTCTATCCTGATAATATGAGCGTTCATAAACATAATACTCTGTATTTTCAAACCGAATATATGTACAATCATCACCATATTGGTTTTTTGCTGTTATTTGTTTTGGCTTTTCTGTTGCATAAGCCGTTACTGCTGTCGATACATCTGAAATATACACGCCCGCAGGAACAGCCGACATAGCCATAACAGCCGTGAGCATAGCAGCTCCGATTTTCTTCACAGTCTTTCTCATAAAAATTCCTCCCTGTAAAATTTTTTGTCCGTTCAAAGCAATTGCTTTAAAACTATTATATAACATTTTTTAGTAAATTGCAAGTGCTTTCTCAAATTTTTTCGCTTCTGTATATACATTCGTTTACAGAAACAAAAAACGGACAGTTTTTTTGTGAAAATTGCCCCGATTTCTTTTAAAAAATCAGGGCAATTATAAATTGATTGAATTATACAGAATGTAAATTATATGATGCGTGATGAAAAGATACTTTTTTATTTTTTAACAAACTTTCCGCTGCCAATGAATACAATATATCCGTCCTTTTGTGTTGTTACCGTATTATTTCCGCTTATGTGCGTGTTGTCGGTCGGGTTGAGTTCGCTGTCATAGACAGCTATTGAACATCCCTCAGGTATTTCATATGCTATCTCTTTGGCTTCTTCGGTTCTGAACCATTTTGCATTTCCCGAAACTTCCGTGTCCGAATCGGTATCAAGTGCGGGCAGATTTTCTGAACTGCAATAATCAAGACCACATGACATATGCAGAATCTCAACGCCGTCTTCCTCGGATATTTCGACATCCACGGAGTTTGAACTTCCCACAATCGGTACTTCTGCGGCATTTTCAGCCGTGTTGGGCGAAGTAAGTCTCATGCCCCTCCAGAAAGGTGCAAGCGACGGGTCGGTATTTATTTTTGCCTGATAGCCTGGAATTGCAAGTCCGTATGTCGGATAGACGTATCCCAGAGAATCATACGGCTCGCTTATAAGCAGATATATTTTTCCTGAGCGTTTGCTCCATGCCTCCGCCGTTTCACTGTCAACTGTTCCGCTTTCTACCATTGTACCCTGTATCATTACATTTGGAAGTTCAATTAATCCCGTGCTGTTGTCCCATGAACGTGATACATGATATTTGTGTCCGTTCTGCTCAAAAAACCAATAATCTGTACCTGTATCATCAGTGAAATGTCCATTTCCAGTGTGGCGGTATTCCGTCTTGTCACCGCTCGGATATGCAGTTTTTATGAGGGTATCATCTGTAAAGGAAAGCTCATAAGTTCCCCAGCCTCTTATATATGTTCCTGCAAATCCTTTTGTCTCATCGGAAACAGGTTCTTCCGTTACTGTCTGTTCGGGTCTCTGCGGTATGCTGTCGATTTCGCCTTTTTCCTGCAATATTTCAAGGAGCGAATGAATAAGAAAACTCTTTGCAACACCGTTCGATTCACCTGAACCGACTGCCGCCGCAACAAGATTATATTCGGGCAATACTATCATCTGACTGCCTGAATAGATTATATCGCCGTTTTTTGTCACAGCTTTTATGCCCATTTCTGAAAATGGATAAAGGTCAACTGCATCCCAGCCAAGCCCGTAATTCATGGTACTGTAACCCGTTTCGCACCATATGCCGTTGAGATATTCCGCATTTGCCGCCGCCTTTATGGATTCTGCATTTAAAACTTCCGTTCCCTGATTTGTGAAAGCCTTTCCAAGTCGGCATAAATCCTCCGCTGTGGAGAAAAGTCCTCCCTGTGCGGGGTCGGTCGTAATCGACGGTAAAACAGTATCACCGGAATATATGGCTGCTATCTGCGAGGTATCAAAATTTTCCTGCGGAGTGAAAGTGTGTTCCATGCCGAGAGGCTCAAAAATTTCTTTTCTGAGATACTCAGCGTATGACATACCGCTTACTCTTTCGCACAATATCTCGCAGAGCGTGAATCCGTCATTACAATATATGCTGTATTCCCCAGGATTTGATTTTAATTTTTGTGTGCTTAATCTTTCGATAAATTTGTCGTGAGCCGTTGTATCACCGAAAGTTCCCAGTTTCCATGCATCAGCGACAGTATTTCCATAAAGCCCGCTCGAATGATTCAAAAGCATACGGACGGTTATTTGCTTATATCGTTCATCTTCCATTTTAAAATCTGATATGTAGTTCGTGACGGGTTTGTCCAGTTCAACAAGCCCCTGCTCAGCAAGGTGCATTACAGCCGCCGTTACAGCCATTTTACTGCATGAAGCCACACCGTACATTGTTTCCGAAGTCAGTGGGACGAAATCTTCACGGTCATGTTTTCCTGCTGTTCCCGATATGACAATATTTCCCGAATCCATAACTGCAAACTGGAAACTGTCAAGCGTTGGAGATATGAAACTGTCTGCATTTGCCTGCATTTCCTGCTGTATTTTCTGCCAGTCAATTGTATCTGATTCAGTTTCCGCTTCCGTTTCAGCTTCTGTTTCCGATTCGGTTTTTGATTCGGCAGATTCTGTTATTTCCTGCTGTTCTGAAACTTCCGAAGATACGGACGGAGCAGACAACACCGACGAATTACTTGTACTATCCGCACAGCCACTCAGCATATAGAGCGATGCAAGACTTGTAAGACAATAAATCCCTGCAACAACAAAAATACTTTTTCTCATGGTAATCACCTCATTGTATTTATTTAATATGCTTTTTATTATAGCATAAATAATATAATAAATCTACCAAAAAATATTAATAACATCTTAATAATATATTAATTTTGCTATTTAAAAAACGGAACAGTCTGAAATTAACCGTTCTGTTCTTTAATTGTATTCTTGTAAGACACAGAGAAACTTTTAGTCTTTCCTGCGTACCGAGCGAGCGGTCAAATATGCACCTGCAACGGTCAAAGCAACGGCAGCGGCTGTCGAAAGATTATTGTTATCCGTCTGCGGAAAATTGACATTTTCATTGTTGCTGTCCGTACCTGTACCTGTTTCGGGGTCGATTGTAGGGAACCTCTAAAAACTATGCGAAAATCAGCAGTATATGAAAAATTTGCAAAAAGAGAACGTCAAAATCCATATAAAAGTGGAAATTGACGTTCCAAAGTAGAATATATCAATGATTTTTCTGCAAAAGGATATAGTTAT
>JAFYFU010000075.1 GCA_017543595.1 Ruminococcus sp.
ATAACTATATCCTTTTGCAGAAAAATCATTGATATATTCTACTTTGGAACGTCAATTTCCACTTTTATATGGATTTTGACGTTCTCTTTTTGCAAATTTTTCATATACTGCTGATTTTCGCATAGTTTTTAGAGGTTCCCAAAATATGTTTGTTGTTTTAAAAATAAAAAATCTTCCGTTTTTCCTGTTTGTATCGGGTATTATTTTGCGCTGAATATTTGCGCTTCCCTTGACTTGAAATGAAAAATATGATAATATGATATCTGTACAAAATCTTGCATTAATTTTTTGAAAGGAGAAAGAAATGACAGAAAACAAACAAAATTCAGCGACAAATTCAAGAGGCGGATTCGGTTCACGGCTCGGCTTCATACTTGCGGCGGCAGGCTCGGCAGTCGGGCTTGGAAATATATGGAGATTTCCCTATCTTGCCGCAAAATACGGCGGAGGAATTTTCCTCCTTGTGTATCTTGTATTTGCGGTTACGTTCGGTTTTTCGCTTATGATAACCGAAATAGCCATAGGACGAAAAACAAGGAAAAGCGTTATAGGCGCATACCGTGATGTAAGCGGAAAATTTTCCGCACTCGGCTGGTTTGCGATGATTATTCCCGCAATAGTCCTGTCTTATTACTGCGTAATAGGTGGGTGGGTGCTGAAATATGCAGTCACATTCACAACAGGTGCAAGTGCGGATACGGTATCGGCAAATGACGGGCTTTCATTCTTTGAAAAGTTTATAAGTCAGGCAAATGAACCCGCCATATATTTTATTGTATATCTTCTTCTTACTTCGGGAGCGGTAATGCTCGGCGTAGAAAAGGGCATAGAAAAAATAAGCAAAATATTAATGCCCATATTCTTTGTGCTTATAATAGGAATCGCTGTATACACTTTCACGCTTGACGGTGTGGGGGAAGGTATGAAATATTATTTTCTTCCTGATTTCAAAGGCTTTACTGCCGTTAAGTTTTTCAAGACAATAGCAGCCGCAATAGGTCAGCTTTTCTATTCGATGTCAATAGCTATGGGAATACTTGTTACATACGGCTCTTACATGAGAAAAGAGGATTCCCTTGAAACTTCCGTGAGACAGATTGAAATTTTTGATACCCTTGTGGCATTTATCGCAGGAGCAATAATTGTTCCGTCCGTATTTGTATTTTCGGGCGGAAATTCGGAGGCTCTCAATGCAGGTCCGAGTCTTATGTTCATAACTTTGCCGAAAGTTTTTGAAGCGATGCCCGCAGGCGGAATAATCGGTACGGCATTTTTTATTCTTGTAAGTCTTGCGGCACTTACTTCTTCAATATCCCTTATGGAAACAGTTGTTGCAGTAGTTATCGAAAAATTCGGCATTTCAAGAAAAATTGCATCACTTCTTGTAATTCTTGCAACTGTACTGCTGGGACTTCTTTCGGTTTTCGGTTACAGCATATGGTCGAAAGTCACAATTATCGGTATGCAGTTCCTTGATTTCTTTGATTTCATAACAAACAACCTCATGATGCCTCTGCTTGCATTTTTCACCTGCATAATGATAGGCTGGGTCGTAAAGACAAAATATATCGAAGATGAAATTATGGAAAGTCAGAAAAATTTCCGCTCAAAAAATATGTACAGGGTAATGATAAAATATATCTGCCCCGTATGCATGGTGATAATACTTTTAACTCCGTTCATAACGGAAATATAAGCATACCTTTATTACAGTTTGATTCTGAAACTATCAGACATGAAATTAGACATATATTTCTGTTTTTTCCACGCTGAATCAAAATGCATATTTTCATAAAAACAAAAAAGCCGTAAATACGCTGTATAACGTGTTTACGGCTTTTATCATGCGTCAAATAATATTTAAAAATACGCATATCATGTAGTGTAGGCGACGAGAATTGAACCCAACAATAGCAGTATTAAAAGGCTGTTTATAGCACAAAAATACTAAATGACAAGTTTTATGACAAGTTTAAATGTTTTGTGGCTTGGATTTTTATTTGAAAAAAATAAAAATAAATTTGAAAAATTTTGAAAAAAGGCTTGATAATACGCATAATACGTGTTATAACATATACAGGAGGTGAGAAAATGACAGCAAGAGAAATCATCAAAATTATACAGGCTGACGGCTGGGTAGAAAAGAATCAAATCGGTTCATACAAACATTTTGTTCATCCGTCAAAACCCGGAAAAACAACCGTTCCCGTTCATGGTGGAAAAGACTTAGACCCGAAAACGGTAAATTCAATCTTGAAACAGGCAGGGCTGAAATAAGCCCTCCTGTCTGTCATTTTCTTACTCAAAAAAGGAGGTATTTCTATGAAACTTGTTTATCCTGTATGCGTATATCCCGGAGATGTGAGCGGATATACTGTCATTGTTCCGGATTTGCCCGGATGTGTAACAGAAGGAAAAGATATTGTAGATGCAATGGAGCAGGCAATTGATGCGGCTTCCGGCTGGATACTTGACGAATTGCAGGACGGAAAACCTGTTCCGCCTGTTTCTGACATCGAATCTGTAAAGGCAGATGAATACAAAGGAGGTTTCGTCAGCGTAGTAATTCTGGATATAGATTCTTATGCGGAAAAATATGGAAACAAGGCTGTCCGTAAAAACTGCACTATTCCGGCATGGCTTAATACTGCTGCTGAAAACGCACATCTTAATTTTTCTCAAATTCTTCAAAATGCTTTGCAAGAACAGCTTAACCTTAATTGAAATCAGAAAAAAATCCCCTCTCTGTTAATTCAGAAAGGGGATTTTGTTTAATCAGTTATATTT
Source organism: Ruminococcus sp. (assembly GCA_017543595.1). Classification (GTDB taxonomy): domain Bacteria; phylum Bacillota; class Clostridia; order Oscillospirales; family Ruminococcaceae; genus Ruminococcus. The sequence goes on from JAFYFU010000075.1 coordinate 2,788, forward strand.
CTTCAAGAGTAACCTTATATTCTTGCCATTCAGTGAGAGTTCTCCGAGCTGGGGAGCAAGCTTCTCCTGAATGGGAGCAGGAGCAGGATTTTCAGGCTTTTTAAAGCCGTTAAGTCCTGCGTTTTTTATTATAGTCGGATAATCCATGTAATCTTCATCGAGGTCAACATTTCCGCTTATGCCTGAAATTCTGCCTGAATCCGACTTCTGCCATATGCCGTAAGATTTGACAACAACGAGCTGCCGTAACGGGCGACCCATTTATCGAACTTGTCAAGTTTTGAGAGAATGAGCCTGTCATTGAAACCCGAAACATCAGATGCATAGATACCGCAGTAATATCCTGCGTTTTCCATAGTCTCACAGAATCCGATACAAGCCTCTGTTGCGCCGTTTCTGTTTGACGGGCTTGTTGCTTCGAGGTCAATGTATACAGGATATTCAAAAGTTTTTCCCTTGATGATTTCAAGAAATCGTTTTGCATCTGCGATACCGTCAGCCTTTGAAGTACAGCCC
>JAFYFU010000076.1 GCA_017543595.1 Ruminococcus sp.
ATTTGCCCGTATATTATTTTACGGAACTTCTTGCCGAGGCTCTCGGATTAAAGGAGGATAAGAATGAATAAAAATCTTAAAGAACAGGTTCTCCGTTCAAGCGGAGTAAATGTTTTAAAATGCATGAGGTGCGGAAAATGTTCGGCTACCTGCCCGTCATATGACGAAATGGAATATCACCCCCACCAGTTTGTTTACATGGTTGAAAAAGGCGATATAGAGACACTTATGAAGTCGGATTCAATTTATAAATGTCTTACCTGTTTCGCCTGCGTTGAAAGATGTCCCAGAGGCGTTGAACCTGCAAAGGTTGTGGAGGCTGTACGCCTTGCCGCTGTCCGTCAGCAGGGAAACAATCATCTTTCGCCCGTTCAGATTCCCGAAATGCTTGATGACGATTTGCCGCAGCAGGCTATTGTCACGGCTTTCAGAAAATATGCCAAGTAAGGAGGTAAATTATGCAGAGAATAGGTGTATTTGTCTGTCACTGCGGTACGAATATCGCCGCAACGGTTGACGTTAAGGCTGTGGCAGAGGCTCTCAGCCATGAACCCGGAGTTGTCATTTCTCAGGACTATCAGTATATGTGTTCCGAATCAGGTCAGAATCTTGTGAAAGATGCCATTAAAGAACATAATCTCACAGGCGTTGTAGTTTGTTCGTGTTCTCCCAGAATGCATGAGAATACTTTCAGAAAGGCTGCCGCATCTGTCGGACTTAATCCTTATCTTGTCGAAATCGCAAATATCCGTGAGCAGTGTTCATGGATTCACAAGGAAATCGCAACAGCTACCGACAAGGCAATAATCCTCGGAAAAGCCGCTGTCGCAAAAGTTCATCTCAATGCTCCCCTTACAGCAGGCGAAAGCCCTGTCGTTAAAAGGGCTTTGGTTATCGGCGGAGGTATCGCAGGTATTCAGACCGCTCTTGATATTGCGGAGGCAGGCTTTGATGTTGACATAGTTGAGAAAAAGCCCACAATCGGCGGAAAAATGGCTCAGATTGACAAAACTTTCCCGACTCTTGACTGTGCCGCTTGTATTCTCACGCCCAAAATGGTTGAGGCTTCCCAGAATGAACATATCACTATTCATTCTTTCAGTGAAGTCGCTGATGTCAAGGGATTTGTCGGAAACTTTACGGTTACGATAAAGAAAAAAGCCCGCTATGTAGATGAGGTTAAATGTACGGGCTGCGGTGCTTGCGTTGAGAAATGCCCCATGAAAAAAGTCCCCAACGAATTTAATGAGGGTCTTGACAACAGACACGCAATTTATATACCCTTTGCTCAGGCTGTCCCGAAAGTCGCAACTATTGACCCGAATTACTGCATGATGCTCAAAAACGGAAAATGCGGTGTCTGCTCAAAAGTTTGTGCCGCAGGTGCTATCGACTACAAACAGCAGGATAAATTTATCGAACAGAAATACGGTGCAATAATTGTCGCTACGGGATTCAATCCCATAAATCTCGATAAATATGACGAATTTGCATACAGTCAGTGTCCCGATGTCGTTACATCTCTCGAACTTGAAAGACTTATGAATGCGGCAGGTCCTAACGGCGGTACACTTCTCAGACCGTCCGATAAAACTCACCCCCATACAATTGTATTTGTTCAGTGTGTGGGTTCAAGATGTGATGACGAAAAAGGCAAACCGTATTGTTCAAAGATTTGCTGTATGTATACCGCAAAGCACGCTATGCTTATCCGTGAAAAATATCCCGATACGGAAGTATATGTATTTTATATTGATGTACGTACCCCGGGAAAGAATTTTGATGAGTTCTATCGCCGTGCCGTTGAGCAGTACAATGTTCACTACATAAAAGGCATGGTCGGAAAAGTTACTCCCAAGTCAGACGGAAAAATTGACGTTCAGGCTTCCGATTTGCTGGCAAACGAACAGCTTCATATAAATGCTGACATGGTTGTTCTTGCGGCTGCTATCGAACCCGACAAGACTGCCCGTCCGCTTGCCACAATGCTCACAACTCAGATGGATACAAATGATTTCTTCACGGAGGCTCACCCCAAGCTCAGACCCGTTGAAAGTGCAACCGCAGGAATTTTCCTTTCGGGTGCTTGTCAGGGTCCGAAAGATATTCCCGAAACTGTTGCTCAGGCAAGTGCTGCGGCTGCAAAGGCTATCGGACTTCTTGTGAAGAACAGTATAACTTGTAATCCGTGTGTTGCACATTCCGATGAACTTCTCTGCAACGGCTGTTCTTCATGCGAAAAAGTTTGTCCCTACGGTGCTATCACATATCAGGACAAAGAGTTCAGAATGCCCGACAGAACTACTGCAATTCGCAGAGTTGCAAGCGTAAATCCCGCTGTTTGTCAGGGCTGCGGTGCTTGTACAGTCGCTTGTCCTTCGGGTGCTATGGATTTGAACGGATTCTCTAACAGTCAGATAATGGCGGAGGTAGACGCAATATGCAAGTAAATAATAATTTTGAACCTGTAATAGTTGCATTCTGCTGTAACTGGTGTTCATATGCAGGTGCAGACCTTTCGGGTACTAATCGACTTAATTACCCGACAAATGTCAAGATAATAAGAGTTCCCTGCTCATGCAGAGTAAATCCCATGTTTATTTTAAGGGCTTTCCAGAAAGGTGCTGACGGCGTTATAATATGCGGTTGTCACCCCGGAGATTGCCACTATACTTCTGGAAATTATTTCACACGCCGCAGAATCACTCTCCTTTACAGTATGCTCGATTTCCTCGGAATTGAGAGAAACAGAACAAGGCTTGAATGGGTATCTGCTGCGGAGGGTGCAAAGTTCGCAGCCACTATGCAGCAGTTTACCGAAGATGTAAAAAAACTCGGTCCTAACCGCAGATTGGAGGATTTAAGATGCAGGAAACAATGATTAAAAGAGCTAAGGAACTCCTTGCGGACGGCACTGTTTCCCGTGTCATCGGCTGGAAAAAGGGAGAGTTCGGCTACGATTCCACTCCCGCAGTTTTTGAAACGGCAGAGGAACTTGACAGAGATTTTGTCTTTGACGATTTCACAGCCTCAAATGTTTCAAAGTATCTCGTCAAGGAATCAAGAAAAGACGGGAAAATCCTCGCTTTTCTCAAACCCTGCGACACTTACAGCTTTAACCAGCTTATCAAGGAACACAGGGTTATCCGTGAAAATGTCTATATAATAGGTATTCCCGGAGGTCCTAAGCTTGATGTCGAAAAGATAAAAGCCAAGGGCATAACAGGTATATTGAATAAAAAAAATGAAAATTATACCCTTAAAATTGAAACTCTCTACGGCACGGAAACTATGATGTTCTATGAGGCGATTTGCGGAAAATGTCAGGACTGCAAGAGCAAAAAACACGTTATCTATGACGAACTCATAGGTGAGGACGGCGATGTTCTCGATTCAAGCCGTTTCGATATGGTTGAAAAGCTCGAAAATATGACCGCTCAGGAGCGTTTTGATTTTTGGAGAGAACAGCTTTCAAAGTGCATAAGATGTAATGCCTGCCGTAATGTCTGTCCTGCCTGCACCTGCGAAAAGTGCGTGTTCGACAACCCGAAATCAGGTATTGAAAACAAAGCCCCCTCAGACAGCTTTGAGGAAAATATGTTCCATATTATCCGTGCTTTCCACGTTGCGGGAAGATGTACAGACTGCGGAGAATGTTCAAGAGTTTGTCCGCAGAATATTCCTCTCCACCTCCTCAACAGGAAATTTATTAAAGATATTAACGAACTCTACGGTGAATATCAGGCAGGTGCGGATTTGACTTCAAAATCTCCGCTCACAGATTACGACACCAACGACTGCGAACCGTCAATAGTTCACGAAAGGGGAGTTGAATAATGCTTAAAATATCCGTAAATAAGCTTGATGAACTTTTCGCCCTTATTTCTTCAAAACAGACACTTTATATTCCCACTGACCGTGAAGCAGGAATCGCCGAATATAAAAAATGGGAGCAGGGCATGAAGCTTTCAAATGCCCTTAACACAGTCAGAAGTGCAAAGGATTTCTTCTTTCCGCAGACTGAAAACCTTGTTGATTTCAAAATGGACGGCAAAAATATTGAAATAATTGATATCCGTGAGGAATCTGAGGATTTTGTTATTTTCGGCGTTCGTGCCTGCGATGCGAGAAGTTTTACAATTCTCGACAAAGTTTTCCTTGTTGAACCCGTTGACAGCTATTATAAAAACCGCCGTGACCACGGAACTGTTGTAACTATGGCTTGCACAAGACCTGCGGAAACCTGTTTCTGCGGAGTTTTCGGAATTGATGCGACTGAACAGGCGATGCTGTCTGCTACAATGACGGTGAAAACATCTTTTTCAAGGCTCACAACGAAAAGGGTCAGAAGTTTATAGATTCAATTTCTTCTCTTCTCGAAGAAGGCGATACCGCAAAGCTTGAAAATGTTCAGGCAAAAACAAAGGAAATTCTCAAAAAATTACCGCTTGCAAATCTCTCAACGGATTCTTTCGGCGGTGATAAGCTCATGGAAAATTTCAATTCCGACAAGTGGGCTGAACTTTCAGAATCCTGCATAGGCTGCGGTACTTGTACTTTTGTATGTCCCACCTGTCAGTGCTATGATATAAGGGATTTCGACACGGGTCACGGAATAAAGCGTTTCCGCTGCTGGGATTCCTGTATGTATTCTGAATTTACACGCATGGCTCACGGCAACAACAGAAATACTCAGCTTGAACGTTTCAGACAGAGATTCATGCACAAGCTTGTATATTTCCCGTCAAACAACAACGGCGAATTTGGCTGTGTTGGCTGCGGAAGATGTCTGTCGAAATGCCCCATATCAATGAATATCGTTAAAGTCATGAAAGCTTTGGAGGTTAAATGATTATGATGAACAATGATACACTTATCCCGAAAATAGGAGTTGTAACTGACATCAGAACTGATACTCCCGATGTAAAGACTTTCCGTGTTGTTTCTCCGCAGGGAGGAAAAATATTTGAACATATGCCCGGTCAGTGCGCTATGCTTTCTGTTCCGGGAGTTGGTGAGGGTATGTTTTCTATAACATCTTCTCCCACAAATACCGAATTTATGGAGTTCAGCATTAAGAAATGCGGCTGTCTGACCTCATGGCTTCACGCTATGGAAGTCGGTCAGCAGATAACCGTAAGAGGACCTTACGGAAATCATTTCCCGGTTGAAACCGAATTAAAAGGCAAAAATCTCCTCTTTATTGCAGGCGGTATCGGTCTTGCACCTTTGCGTTCCGTTATAAACTATGTCCGTGACAAACGTGATAATTACGGAGATGTTCAGATTATCTACGGTTCACGTTCTATGGACGATTTGGTTGACTATCAGGAAATAATCAACGAATGGAAAAACGACAAGGGCATAGAGGTAAATCTCACTATCGACAGGGAACAGGAAGGCTGGGACGGTCATGTGGGCTTTGTTCCGAACTATGTAAAGGAACTCAAACCCTCAACTGATAAAACCGTTCTTGTCTGCGGTCCTCCGATTATGATTAAATTTACCCTTGCGGGTCTTAAAGAAATCGGTTTCACCGAAACTCAGGTATATACAACAATGGAACTTCGCATGAAATGTGCTGTCGGAAAATGCGGACGCTGTAATATAGGCGACAAGTATGTCTGCAAGGACGGTCCTGTTTTCCGTTTCGACCAGCTTGGCGAACTGCCCGATGAATATTGATTAAAGGAGCAAAAAGCATGGAAAATATGTTGAATGTTTATCTGTTCGGCAAAAAGTATCAAGTACCTGCCGGACTTACCATAATGACGGCTATGGAATACGCAGGCTATGAGCTTGTAAGGGGCTGCGGCTGCCGTAACGGTTTCTGCGGTGCGTGTGCAACCATTTACAGAATCAAGGGTCAGGTTGAACTCCACGGCTGTCTCGCCTGTCAGACCGAAGTTGAGGAGGGTATGTATGTTGCTACTCTGCCTTTCTTCCCGCTTGAAAAAAGAATCTACAACATAGAGGAAATCAAGCCCGACCAGCAGATAATGATGCAGTTGTACCCCGAAATTTACGCTTGTATCGGCTGTAATGCCTGTACGAAAGCCTGCACTCAGGAACTCAATGTTATGCAGTATATAGCTTATGCACAGAGAGGCGAATACGAAAAATGCGCCGAGGAATCCTTTGACTGCGTAATGTGCGGAGTATGTTCCTCACGCTGTCCCGCAGGAATTTCCCACCCGCAGGTTGCTATGCTTGCAAGACGTCTCAACGGTAAATATATCGCTCCCGAATGTGGTCATCTTTCCGACCGTGTGGGAGAAATAAACGAAGGTATATATGATGCGGAAATAGAACAGCTTATGGTTAAATCCGTTAACAATATACAGGAAATAAAGGATATGTACAATAACCGTGAGATTGAAAAGTAAGGAGGAGCAGAAATGTATAAAATTGACAGGCTTAATGAACTTGCTGAAAAAGTTGCCGAAAAAAGAGCAGTCAATGCTGCTTTTGAACCGAGAAGAATGACTGCCGAGGAAAAAGACGAACTTCTTTCACATTTCCACCCCGATTATAAAAAGGAAGAATTTACCGAACTTTCGGCAGGTGTCAACAAGGGCGACAAAGTACCCACACAGCTTGCCGAACTCTTGCAGGGCAAAAGCAGAATATCTGCCGATTCGGTTGACCTCTCAAAGCCCGATTATGATACGGACGTTCTTATAATCGGCGGCGGCGGTGCAGGTGCATCATGTGCCATTGAAGCCGATGAAGCAGGCGTAAAGGCTATGATAGTAACCAAACTGCGTATAGGCGATGCAAATACTATGATGGCTGAGGGCGGTATTCAGGCGGCTGACAAGCCCAACGATTCCCCTGCAATTCACTATATAGACGCTTTCGGAGGCGGTCATTTTGCCGCTAAGCCCGAACTCGTAAAGAAACTTGTAACAAAAGCCCCCGAAGCTATTCAGTGGCTTAACAAGCTCGGTGTTGAGTTTGACAAAGAACCTGACGGCACTATGATTACAACTCACGGCGGCGGTACATCAAGAAAGCGTATGCACGCCGCAAAGGACTATTCAGGTGCGGAAATTATGCGTACTCTCCGTGACGAAGTAATAAACAGGGGTATTCCCGTTGTTGATTTTACTTCTGCAATTGAGATAATCCTTGACGAAAACGGAAAAGCCGCAGGCGCAGTTCTCATGAATATGGAAACTAAGGAACCCCTCGTTGCAAGGGCTAAAACTGTTGTTATCGCAACAGGCGGAGCAGGCAGACTTCACTATCAGGGATTCCCGACTTCAAACCACTACGGCGCAACGGCTGACGGTCTTATTTTGGGATACAGAGTAGGCGCAAGACTTCTCTATGCGGATACTCTCCAATATCACCCCACAGGCACAGGCTATCCCGAACAGATATTCGGTGCGCTCGTTACCGAAAAGGTACGTTCTCTCGGTGCAAAACTCGTCAATATAGACGGTGAGGTATTTATGCACCCCCTCGAAACCCGTGACGTTACAGCGGCATCTATTATCCGTGAATGTACCGCAAGGGACAAAGGCGTTGAAACATCTCTCGGAAAGGCTGTATGGCTCGATACTCCCATGATTGAGTATATCCACGGTGAAGGCACTATCGAAAAGAGAATCCCCGCTATGCTCAGAATGTTCGGCAAATACGGCATAGATATCCGCAAAGAACCGATTCTCGTATATCCTACACTTCACTATCAGAACGGCGGTCTTGACATTACAGATGACTGTGCAACCGTTGTTGAGAATCTCTATGCGGCAGGCGAAGTTGCAGGCGGTATTCACGGCAGAAACAGACTCATGGGAAATTCTCTCCTTGATGTAATCGTTTTCGGCAGAAACGCAGGTATTTATGCCGCTGCAAAGGCTAAGGAAACTCCTGTTCCCGAAAAGCTTACTCTTGAACATATAGAAAAATTCAACAAAGAACTTGAAGAGTGCGGTATCTCCGCAGAAGTTGAATCTCCGCTTCTTCTCCCTCATTACGCAAGAAAAGATAAATAATTTAAAAAGTCGGGACGCTGTGAAAGCGTCCCGCAGATTTGTAAGGAGTGATATAATGGAACTGTTTAACGGGATACTCTCCATACACGGAGTATCTTTTCTCATGATATCCGTTATCGCAATAGCGGCTCTCGGATATGTACTCGGCAGAATAACCGTAAAGGGAATATCTCTCGGTACGGCGGGAGTTTTTATAGTTGCACTTGCATACGGCTGTATCTTCTATAAAGAGCTTTCAAGCGAGATAAATACTGATTTTGTGGGAAATGCCCTTAAAATTGTCGATAATCTCGGACTTATACTGTTCGTAACGGCTGTGGGATTTATCGCAGGACCGAATTTTTTCGGAAATTTCAAGAAAAATTTCAAATCATACGTTGTGCTTGCCGTTATAATTATTTTAAGTGGCGGACTTGCCTGTGCGGGCTGTATACTCATCGGCAGGAATTTCACGGATTTGTCAAAGCCTGAATTTACCGCTATGCTTACGGGAATACTTTCGGGTGCGCTCACAAGTACCCCCGGATTTTCTGCCGCAAAAGATGCTGTCGGTACGGAAGAATTGCAGAGTATAGTTTCTGTCGGATATGCAATAGCATATATATTTGGAGTTATCGGTGTTGTGCTTTTCGTCCAGATTATCCCCAAGGCATTAAAAGCTGATATGCCCAAAGAGAGAGAACTTCTCATAGCTGCGGATTCAAAGGGAAACAAGAAAAAAACTCCCGAAAATCTCATAAGCATGGACGATTTCGGAATAATGCCCTTTGCGCTTGCGGCAGTTATCGGTATAATTATCGGTTCATTCAAATTCGGAAACTTTTCACTTTCAACAACAGGAGGCTGTCTGCTTGTTTCCCTGCTTTTCGGACATTTCGGACACACACAGCATATTAATTTAATGCCGAAAGATTCAACGCTTAAAGTTTTCCGTGAACTCGGGCTTATGTTTTTCCTTATAGGAGCAGGAGTTTCGGGCGGTGCTAAATTCGTCCAGTATTTTGACGCTGTATATTTCGTCTACGGAATTATAATGACGGTTTTCCCCATGATACTCGGATTTGTATTTGCAAAGTACGTTTTAAAATTAAGTCTTTTAAACAATCTCGGTTCAATAACGGGCGGAATGACTTCAACGCCTGCACTCGGTACTCTTATCAGTACAGCAGGCACAGAGGCAGTTGCTTCGGCATATGCGGCAACTTATCCCGTTGCACTTATATCTGTTGTTCTTGTTTCGCAGTTTTTAATTATATTATTCAGCTAATAATAAAGGCTTTCCGTTTTGGAAAGCCTTTTAATTATTTTATTACTGCGTAGAGATTTGTTTCCCATGCGGGAATATATGGCTGATGCCTTATGTAGAGTTTATATTTCGGATTCAGCATTTTTACAAGCAGGGGAATTTCAAAAATATCCTCATTTCTGTGATAGAGTGCAACCATCATTTTAGGGGCGTAATGTGATATTGTGTATGCGCTTCCCCATATTGCCTCACGTTCAAAGCCTTCAACGTCCATTTTAATTATTGTTGCGGGCTTTTTTTTCAGTATGCTGTCAACCGAGAGTGCATCTATCATATTTTCCGAATTTGCGCTTATTGCCGACTGTCTGCCCGATTTGAAAGCAAACGGCAGGATTGTATCAATACACCATGCGGCGGCATTGTATATATTTAAATTCTGGATTCCGTCAGCGAATTTTGCAAGTTTCCTGAAATTTTTCCTGTCGGGTTCAAATGCATGGACAGCGAAAAATTTCCCTTTTGTATATTCCATTAATTCCCTTATGGTATCGCCGTTGTATGCGCCGAGGTCAACATAGGTTTCGGTTGTGACGGGTCTTATAATTTTCCTGTATATTTCGGATTTCGGAGAAGTTACGGGGTCAAGGTATTCAAGTTTTCCGCTTATTTTGAAGTTTATTATATTTGCATATACCTGTCGGGAAAAATCATCTGCAAGGCTGTCGTAAACTTCACGTATTTTCCGTGCGTTCTGCATACAGTATTCATAGGTGAAAAGCCCTGTTCCTATTACGGGAACATCGGGAACATAGAAAGTATGCCGTTTAGCCATATTGTGTATTTTGTCAATAAGTTCCTGATATCCTGCACCGAATGCAAGGACGATTACAAAATCCTTGTGCATTTCCTCGACTTCCGAAAGCTTGCGGACGAGAAATCCCTCGAAATAATGCCCTCTTACAAATTCATCGCTTGCAAAGATTCCCGCAACGGGTATATTCATTCTTCTGAATACGGACATTATTTTCATAGCACCGTCACCCATGCCGTAAATATATATCGGGCGTTTTTCCGTTTTAAGGTTATCCCAGCAGGATTTTTTTTCTTTAATAAATGAAATCATTAAAATCCTCCGATATTATAAATCCGTGTTTTCGGGTTGGTCGCTTTCGGTGTATATGCCCATGAGGTCACGCCCTCTGATAGCATATTTGTCACGCATTTTGTTTGTGTATTCGTCTATGAGGTTGGACACGGCACGGACATCTTTTATGCATTTGATTTCTTTGGTGGGGTTGTCGGTGTCCTTGCTGTATATTATTATTGAACCGCAGCCGAAAATGCGCTGTCCAAGCGGACGTAGAATTTTCTTGTCGGTAATTTTATAAAGGTCCATTTCGTCCTCGCTGATATTCAGAAATCCCGTCTTTGTTATAAATTTTGTTTCTGTGAGGTAGTATCTTGTAAAAGACCACGGCAGACCTAAAAATGTGCGTTTTTTGCCTGTCCAGATATAGTTTATATCATTTTTTCCCATTAGTCAAACCTCCTGTCAGGGGAAATTTTAATTTATCCATGTATTATTCTAACATAAAACGCAATTTAAGTCAATATCGTGACGGTAATTTTTAACAAATTTTTTAATATCCGATATAATTAATATATTTTTGTATGGACAAATTATCGCTAATGTGATAGAATGAATATATCACACGAAAGGAGAAATCTTCAATGGCAGAATTAAAGTACGAAATTACCGAAGAAATCGGAGTTCTTTCCGAAAATGCAAAGGGCTGGAAAAAGGAACTCAATATGGTGAGCTGGAATGACCATGACCCCAAGTACGATATAAGGGAATGGGCTCCCGACCATTCAAGAATGGGCAAGGGCGTTACTCTTACGGCTGACGAACTCGCTGAACTCAAAGAACTGCTCAAAGGCATTGACCTCGATTCTTTTGAGTAATAAAAAAGCACCGTACAATGCGGTGCTTTTTCTTATTGATTGCGTGATTTGATGTTTCTGTCAATTTCTCTTTTTGCGTCACGCTTTGCAGCGTCCGCACGCTTGTCATAGAGTTTTTTACCACGGCAGAGCGCAAGCTGTACTTTTACTTTTGAATCCCTGAAATACAAACTCAGCGGTATAAGCGAAAGCCCATCCTGTTTTAAAGTGCCGTAGAGTTTTGAAATTTCTTTTTTATGCATTAAAAGCTTGCGTACCCTCATGGGGTCACGGTTAAAAATATTTCCCTTTTCGTAGGGGGAAACGTGCATACCTCTTATGAATAATTCGCCGTGGTCTATGGAACACCAACTGTCTTTTAAATTAACTGCTCCGAGACGAATTGATTTTACTTCTGTTCCGACAAGCTCTATACCTGCCTCATATGTTTCAAGAACTGTATAATCATGCCTTGCCTTGCGGTTTTCGGTAATTGACTTAGTGCCTTTTGAACGCATATTACTACTCCTTTCCGAATATTGCAGATTTCACTGCTGTTACACATTTATAACAACAATTATACAAAAAAGTGATTACAATAGTATTATACAACATCTTATACTTAAAGTCAATAAGGAATAATTTTATTTTTTGTTGAAAAATACTTGAATTTATCAGATTACTGTGGTAGAATAATAAAGTATAAAAGAATACGGAGGAATAGGATTTGAAAAAGTTTTTTAACGGATTGACAGCTTTTGTATGTGCATTGTCCGTATGTACTGCGATACCGATAAATTCATATGCCAAAAATACAAACGAAAAATATAAAGATATAATACTGTCTGTGGCTGATTCTGCGGAAACTCCCGTCCGATACAGTTTTTTTGACCTTGACGGCGATGGTTCGGAGGAACTTATCGTTTCGGAGGAAAGCACTGAATTTACGGGCTATTCAATGCGTGTCTACACGATGAAAAATTCGTCTGCCGAACAGATAAAATTCAAAGGCTTTGACACCGAAAAAACCGATGTATGCCAATGTACGGGCATAAGTGTCAATACTGAAAGCGGTGTTGTAAAAATTGACCTTTCGGGCGAATGGGACAGGCATATCATTTACTGCGAATACGCCGATACCTATAACGGGGCTGTCATTTCAAAAATTGACGAAATTGTTTCCCGCAACAATTCATACAAGCACAACGGGGAGGAAATCAAAAAAAGCGAATTTCTCTCGATTCAGAAATCTTACGGCGATGATACGGACGGAGATTTTGAACCCCTCGGAACGGATTACGGGACAGATGATTTGTCACCGTTCGGAGAAGTTGCAACTACATCAACGACAGAAAAAATTCAGGAAACTACCACCCAAAAGACCGAAACAACAGAACAAACCGAAAATATCACGACTGCCTCAACTGAGACTGTTACCACTACCGAAAAAGTTAAACAATTTGACAGCTCCGAAATATTTATGAGCTGGAAAGAGGCTTATTCCGCTGTACTGAGATATTTCACCAATACTTCCGAATACAGCGAAAATATTTCTTCATGGGATTTGTATGACATAAACGGCGATGAGATACCCGAACTTTTCATATCTCCGAAATCCTCTCAGGATTCGGGTGTATATGTTTATACTTTTGATAAAAACAAATGCTGTAAGCTTTCATTCCCGAACGAAAAGAGTACATCGGAAACAGCAGGTTCATGGGGTGTCGTTTCGGTTATCCCCGAAAAAAATCTGCTCCGCAGTTATACTTTAAAGGACTGCGTTGAGAAAAATATATACTATAATTTTTCAGGCAGTACATTCAAATCCGATGTTGTGTTTGCGTCAAACAGCATTGAAGGGCAGTATTTCTGCAATAATTCGGAAGTAACTCCCGAAGATTATTTCATTTCGCTTAAATCCTATGAGGATATGAATGAATACGTTGTCGGAAGAAAATATTCTTTCAAGGATATATCCGTATCTTTTGAGGCTTATGTTTCAGCCCTCGAAAAGAAAAATGCCGAACCCGAAACAGAACCTGCTGCACAAAATGAAGAAGAAAATAAAATTTCTTCCTTTAAGAAACACCTCCCGAAATTCCTTGCGGCAGGCGCACTTATTGCCGCAGGTATTGCAATACTCATTCCCTTTATGAAAAATCAGAAGGCTAAAAAGAAAAAATCATCAAAATAATTAATCTGTGTCAGGAGTGGTGTTTTGGCTGATAAGATAAAAATATTAACGGCTGTTTCTGCCGCCGTTATTGCAGTTTCCGCCTGTGTTTCACTGATTATCGGCAACAGCAGCGAAAATTCGGTCATAATAGTCAATGATAGGTCAAATGCCGTTGAGTATTCCGAAACAGAACAGGCAACGACTTCCGTATCAACAAAAAGTTCCGTGAAAATTCCGAAAACAACAACCACAACAACTGTAACTTCAACATCACGCACAACTGTTTCAACCACCGTCAGGACAACATCTTTAAAATCAACGGAAGTTCCGATAATTTCCTGTGAAGCGGAAGCTGCCGACTATGAAGAAGAAATCCTGTTCATAGATATAAATACTGCCGAAAAAGAGGAGCTTACAAAGCTTAAAGGCATAGGAGAGTATCTTGCGAATGAGATTATATCTTACAGAGATGAATATGGCGGTTTCAACAACATTGAGGAAATCATGAACGTAAACGGTATAGGTGAGAAAATTTTCGCAGAAATTGCTGAGTTTATCTATGTGGAAAATCCCGTTTATTCCTCCGATGAAGAAGTTTCCGAGGAAATTGTTCCCGATGAACCCGAACCCGAAACCATATGCGAGGATATCCCGCAGGAAACGGAAATTACTCTTGAAAGCTGTATTCCCATAAATATAAATACCGCTGACAGGGAAATTCTTATGCTTCTGCCGAATGTTACCGAAGAAACAGCGGACGAAATTATTGAACTCCGTAGCAGTCTCGGAGGTTTCAGTCATGTGTATGAACTTATCTATCTGAAATCACTCTCACAAAATCAGGTAGCCGAAATAACGGAATATTTAACAGTATGAAAAAATCCCCGCAATATGCAGGGACTTTTTTATCTTTTTCTGAGTTGC
>JAFYFU010000077.1 GCA_017543595.1 Ruminococcus sp.
CCCCTTGCACTGAGAGAGAACGGAGCTTTGCGGAGTGAACGAAAGTGCAAGCCCCAAAGGGCGGCTCCCCCATTTTAAAAAATCAGGGGGTTTGGGGGAAAAGCCGCCCCTTGCACTGAGAGAGAACGGAGCTTTGCGGAGTGAACGAAAGTGCAAGCCCCAAAGGGCGGCTCCCCCATTTTAAATAGAGGTGAGTTATGGAAAAAGAAACACGCTATGCGGTTCTTATTGATGCGGACAACGTGGCAGCCAAGTATACCAAGTATATCCTTGATGAAGTTTCAAACTACGGGATAGTTACATATAAAAGAGTTTACGGCGACTGGACAAGGACAAATCTTGCGGGCTGGAAAAATATGGCTCTCGACAATGCCATTACTCCCGTCCAGCAGTACAGCTATACAACAGGGAAAAATGCAACGGATTCAGCCATGATTATTGATGCTATGGATATTCTGTATTCAAATAATGTTGACGGATTCTGCATAGTTTCAAGCGACAGCGATTTCACAAGGCTTGCAATACGTCTGAGGGAATCGGGTATGCACGTTATAGGCATGGGCGAAAAGAAAACCCCCAAGCCTTTCAGTACCGCCTGCAACGCTTTTAAGTATCTTGAAATTCTTGCGGAAGAAGAAGTTCAGACCGCACCCGATGAGAATGACAAAGTTGAAATGAAAACTCTTGAATCTGCTATAATCCGCATTATAGCCGAAAACGCAAATTTGCAGGAAGAAATAAACATAGGCGAACTCGGAAGCCGTTTGCAGGGCAGATATCCCGATTTTGATGTGAGAAATTACGGCTATTCAAAGTTTTCGCAGTTTCTCAAAGATTTTGACTGTCTGAGTTTCCGTCAGGTGGGCAGCAGTATTCTTGTTTCCCAGAAATCCGACAAGACGGATTTGCAGAATATAGAAGATATACTTTGCAATATTGTAAGGACAAACGGAAACAAGGGCTATAATCTCGGTGAGCTTAAAAAGCAGTTGTGTTCAAAAGTTCCCGATTTCAGCGTGAAAACATACGGATATTCAAAGTTCAGCCGTTTTGTTGAAAATCTCCCCTGTTTCAAGATTAAAAACAATACGGTTATGATTTCCGAAAAGTGAGGGCATATGAAAGCATCAACAGTATTAACAGTGGTTCTCACCTGCGGAATTACCGCAGCCGTTGCCTATCTTGTGGCACTTAAAACAGAACTTATATATAAATATCCCGAACCTTTTTATCTCTCCGCAGACGAAGAAAAGAAAAGACCCGTATATCAGCAGTTGAACAGCGATGAAAAAGCAGTTTATGCAAGCCTCCTGAGAGGTATGGAAAAACAGCAGGGCGAAATTCCTCTGCCGTATGAAATAAGCGGTTATATGTACGAAAAATTATACTGTCTGCTTGAAAAACAGGAAAGCGATATGTTTTTTCTTGATTCAAGTTATTATACAGCGGAAAAATTCCGAAAAGCCACTGTTATATACAGGGAAAGCGAACATGATTACAACAATGAAATAAATGCACTCAATAATATAAGAAAACAGGTTTCGGAAAATATCCCGCAGGGCGATG
Source organism: Ruminococcus sp. (assembly GCA_017543595.1). Taxonomy (GTDB): domain Bacteria; phylum Bacillota; class Clostridia; order Oscillospirales; family Ruminococcaceae; genus Ruminococcus. The sequence goes on from JAFYFU010000077.1 coordinate 1,567, forward strand.
ATTACGAAAAAGCCTCGTATATTCATGACTATATAGTGAATAACTGTCGGTATCTTGAAGAATCCGACAATACAAAATATGAATCAACGGCTTACGGTTGCCTTGTCGAGGGTGTAGCCAACTGCGAGGGCTATGCAAAAGCCTTTGATTTGCTTGCGGCTGATTCGGGTCTGCAAAGCGTTCTTATTACGGGTGAAACAAATGACGGGAAAAATCATGCATGGAATCAGGTTAAAATAAATGACAACTGGTACAATATTGATGTAACATGGGACGATAAAAATGACGGCGAAATACGCTGGATTTATTTTCTCTGCGATGATGATGTTTTCAGCAGGACACATTTCAGCGAAGTCCGCTATTTTACGCCTTTTCAATGCACGGAAAACAAAGACAATTTCTATGTGAGAAATAATCTTTATGCCGAAACACCCGAACAGGCAAGGGATATTTTCCTTGCAAGGGTTGAAAAAGGCGAAAATTCCGTCCGTATGCGTTTTTCGGAAAGCAGTTCATACAACGATTTCAAGTCCGATTACATAAATTCAGGAAAGATTTACGAACTTATTTTTGAAAAGGACAGCTCAAAAAGCCGAAATATAAAGATTTCCCTGACCGAAAACGTTGAGGAACACTGCATGACAATTGAATTACTGTAAAAAGACGGCTCTGACCGTCTTTTTATTTTGTAAAATCCGATTATAAAAACGATTCGCTTTTTACCTCTGTTTTACCTCTTTTTTAAGCCTATACTTTTGATTATAGACTGTGTTATAATTATTATAGTAAAGAATTAAAGGGAGGGGGTGAAAAATATGTATAGTATCTGTGCAATGTACGGAAGTTATTACAGTGACTATTACAGCAGTTCTTCCGATTCTCGTGATTTTTCTATATCACCAGTTTGGATAATAGTTTCAATTGTAATTATGGCTTTTATTTGCGGTTTTGCCACAAAAACTATTAATGAAAACAAAGGCTATGAAGGAGGCTTTTGGTGGGGATTCCTTTGTGGCTTTGTTGGCTTAATTGTTATGGCTTGCAAGCCCGTCAGCAAAAATTTTTATAAACAAGTTGGTGTGACTATTTGGAAATGTGAAGTATGTGGATCATTAAATCCAGCTACAGATAAATCTTGTTGTAAGTGCGGAAAGCCCAGAAGTTAAAAATAAAAAGGCGGTTGAAAAACTGCCTTTTTGTTTGATTGTTAATGATTCACAAATTTAAAGTATAAAACTTGAAAATCTTCTGCTTGACTTTTGGGAAACAGCATGATATAATAATAAAGCTGTCGGACGGAGAGACAGGTAAACAAAGGAATTTTTGAGAAAATGTTTTTTGGACAATGGAAAATATGTTTGCAGAAAATTTTCAAAAAATTCAAAAAAAGTACTTGACAAACCGAAAGATATGTGATATAATATTAAAGTTGTCGCACAAAAAACGATGACGGTCACAGAAAAGCTTCAAAAAAATTTTTTGAAAAAATTCAAAAAAAGACTTGACAAGCTTAAAAAAATGTGATATAATAAATAA
>JAFYFU010000078.1 GCA_017543595.1 Ruminococcus sp.
CCTGAGCCTTTTCGCTTTCCTTTGCGTTCTGCATTATGTCATCATAGCTGTCTATTTCGATAATAACAACATTGGGGCTTTCTTCAAGAGCCTGTTTTCTTACATTGAAATAGGCGGTTTCGTCATGGAAGTAAAGCACAAAGAAAACCCCGCTGTTTTTCTCAAAGCGTTTTGAATAGACTTTATATACTGCGCCGTTTATATGGCACTGAGCCGAACCGTCAAGTTCGAGGGCGGCAAGATTTATCTTGACAAATCCCTCAAAATCAAGACCGTAAAGCTCCGTATCGGGGCATATCTTCTCCGAAAACATATGATTGTACCATACAAAGCGGTTTTCGCTGTCAATGACTGCTATCGGTGAGGGGAGGGAGTTCATGTATTCGGAAGTTGCGTTTTCAAGGTGTTCGTTCATTGAAGAAACGAATTTCATAGCATTTGAAGAACGGTGAACTATAAATACAACTGCCGTAAGCATAAGCACGGCGGAAATCGCCATTGCAGCCACTCCGCATACAAAACTGTACTGTGTCAGGATAACTGCCGTCATGAATGACAGTATGAACATAACCGAAAACAGTATCAGTAATGCAAACGGATATTTCTTTTTCACAAACTCTCACCTCCCTTGCCGTGAACAATTTTCATGTTTCCATTATTATGGGCAGTATCATAGGACTGCGCTTTGTTTTCTGATAGATATAATCGGAAAGAGCATCACGCATTTTTCCTTTAAGGGTATTCCATTCCCTGAGTTCGCTGTAAGAGCAGTGTGCAAGTGTGCTGTTGAGGAGATTTTTAGCCTGAATGATAAGCTCCTCCGATTCTCTCACATATACGAAACCTCTTGAAATTATATCGGGACCCGCAACAATTTCATTTGTAGCCCTTTCGATTCCTATAACTATTATGATAAGACCGTCCTGAGCGAGATGTTTTCTGTCACGGAGGACGATTGAACCGACATCACCGACACCGAGACCGTCAACAAGAATCCTGCCCGAAGGCACTTGCGAAACGATTTTCATGGAAAGACCGTCTGTTTCGATGACGTTTCCTATTTCCGCAATAATTACATTGTTTTCGGGAATACCCATTTGCAGGGCAAGGTCACCGTGTTTTTTGAGGTGTTTGTATTCGCCGTGTACGGGTATAAAGAATTTCGGTTTTGTGAGTGCGAGCATTAATTTAAGTTCTTCCTGACAGGCATGACCCGAAACATGGACTTCATACATGGCTTCATAGACGACTTCCGCCCCTGATTTCATTAATTCATTTACCACACGGGTAACGAATTTTTCGTTTCCGGGAATGGGAGTGGCGGATATTATTATAAAATCCATAGGAGTAATGACAACTTTGCGGTGGTCGTTCATAGCCATTCTTGTGAGGGCTGACATAGGTTCGCCCTGACTTCCCGTAGTTATAAGAACGATTCTTTCATTTGCGTAGTCGCTCATATTTTCAATGTCAATGATAATTCCGTCGGGGACTTTGAGATATCCGAGTTCTATTGCGGTATTCATGACATTTACCATGCTTCTGCCGAAAATTGCGACTTTTCTGCCGTATCTCTGTGCGGAATTTATAATCTGCTGGACACGGTGGATATTTGATGAGAAAGTGGCGATGATGATTCTTTTGCCATCACCCTTTTTGAAAAGCCTGTCGAAAGATTCGCCCACGGTTTTTTCGGAATGTGTATATCCGGGGCGTTCGGCATTGGTTGAATCAGCCATAAGAGCCAGAACGCCCTTATTTCCGAGTTCTCCGAAGCGTGCGAGGTCTATTATGTTTCCGTCAATGGGGGAGTAGTCAACTTTGAAGTCTCCCGTATGGACGATGACACCCGCAGGCGTATGGATTGCCATTCCCACGGAATCGGGGATAGAATGGTTTACTTTTATAAATTCGACAGCCATACAGCCCATTTTTACGGTTTTTTTCGGTTCAACCGTGTTGAGGCTTACTTTTCCGAAAAGTCCCTGTTCCCTGAGTTTTCCCTCAATAAGACCGATAGTAAGCCTTGTTGCGTAGACGGGGACATTTACTTTTTTGAGGAGGTAGGCGAGTGCGCCTATATGGTCCTCGTGACCGTGAGTTATTACAATACCCCTTATTTTGTCGGCGTTGCGCTCAACATAGGTAAAATCGGGGATAACAATGTCAACTCCGGGCATATCGGCATCGGGAAAGGCAAGACCGCAGTCAAGGATAAACATATCGTTTGAACGTTCAAAAACGGTCATATTTTTGCCTATTTCGTTAAGACCGCAGAGAGGAATGATTCTTACGGGAGTGCGTTTTGTTTCTTTGGGTTTTCTGCCTTTTTTTGCGGAATCGGGAGTTAAGCCGTCCTGATTCGGTTCAGAGGGGGTTCTCTTTTTGTAATATCTTTTTTTCTGCGTTGCAGGCGAAGTATTTCTGTTTGTTTTTGGTATATCTTTTTCGTTCACTGTATGACCTCACTTTCCGTGGCAGGGGAAAGCACATATCGTTCATGTGCAGACCTTGTTTAAAACGGTTAAAAATGTTTTGATTCGGAATATAATATTTTTACTGCAAAAAATAAAAGCATTAACGTATAGTAAAATTTTTTATAAAATATCACAGCACATATCCGAATCTTAAAATATATCTTAATGGCAGCAGCCAAAAAAGCCGAAAATCAATAACACACTATTATTATACTAAAAAACCGTTCAAATGTCAATAGCCTGAAAAAGTTAATTAATAATATCAAATATCGCAGTTGAGAATTTTTATTAATTTCCGCACATCTTTGAGATAAACGGCTTTTACGCCGTAATTTGAGCGTGTTTCACCGCAGAACATGAAATAAATATTGCATTTGCCGTTTAATTTCTGCAAAATATTCTGCTTAATCTCTATTCTGACAATATTTTTTCTTTCTGCTATTATGGTATGAAATTTATTTATTTTTGAACATCTTATGACAATTTTGTTTTTGTATACGGATATACCGCTTGTCATAAGCGAGACAATTTTTACCGCAATATGCCATATGCAGGGGATTTCAAGCATGACGGCAACAAAGAACGAAAGTTCGGAAAACTGAGGAAAAAACCTGTCGGACAAATTTCTCAGAGGGAAAATAACTGCCGAAAACAGCACAGCCTGCCATATATAAGTTCCTATGCTTGAAAAATACGGTCTGCAATCGGGAACAAGGCTTTCGGAAACAACGGATTTTCCCATATTTCTGATATCCCTTTCAAATTTTATGGGGAAAATTACGGGCATATACTGCGAATCCGAACCAAATCCCGAACAGCTTACATTTACGGTAACGGCATGGGCGATTTTCATTAAAATATTCTGTCTCAGGTCAATATAATTTATATGTTTGTTTTTGATTCTGTATACTCTCCTGTTTGTAAGACCGCAGGTGACACTCATGCAGTTCATATCCGATTCAACATGGAACATTGAATATCTTAAAAGATTTATGACAAAAGACAGAACCCATGCACATACAAACAATATGCCGACAGCAACGGCAGCCGTAGGTATTCCGATAAGAAAACTGCTGTTGATTTTTTCGGTGGTTTCAGTGATTCTCGCAAGCGATGCGGAAATTATGTCATGTGCGATAGTTCCGCCCTTTACGAAAAAAGTTGCAACATATACAACTCCCGAAAATCCGCTTGAAAAAAGAACGGAAAATAATATAACCGAAAGCATATCGGGCTTGTCAGTGCCTTTGTTCAGGTTTGAACGGTCAACGTCCTGCATATAGAGCATAATTTCGTCACATACTTTTTTTGTCACAACGATTTTCATATCAACATTTTTAAAAAATCCCGAACGTGTGTCACAGCTAAGCCTCACCCCGTTGAAAGGCATAAGAAACATAGGGTGTTCAACGGTTGTCACGCTTATATTTTCAATTGGTATAACGGTTTTTATTTTAATTAATATCCCTTCACAATGGACTATTGCATTTTTGTCAACTTCTATCACTGAAAAATACCACCTGAAATATCCGAAAAGAATAATTGCGCCTATAACAGTCAAGTCAAACCATGCGCCCCTTACCCACGCATAAAGGGCATATGCATTGAAATGCAGTACATTGATACCTCTGAGCAGAGGAAAAATAAGAAGCCATATATTTTTCATTGAATATTTTAATATTTTAATCGGGTGTTCCCGAAACATAAAACCACCCCTTTGATTAATTCGGAATTAGAAATGCGAAATGCGGAATTGTATAAAATATCATAAATCTTTTAATTTTACAGCGGGAAAAACAGGTTATGGATTTATAAAGTCCTTGTTGTTTTGAGTATTTCAAGCGTGTCGTTTCTGCTGAGAAAATCAAGCCTTAACTGTCCGCCGTAAACAAAGAATATAATAAA
>JAFYFU010000079.1 GCA_017543595.1 Ruminococcus sp.
ACGGCACTTCAATCCTGCCCTGATCCCCACGGAAAAGGTCGTGATCGACACCAAAAAGATCAAAGAGCAGGAATCTCTTATCGAGCAGAAGGACAGCGAAATCAAAGCATTACAGGCGAAAATTGCAGAAATGTCTGCTGTACTCACCGCTGGAAAAGAAGAAAAGCAGGAGAAGCGTACTTTCTTCCCTGCTGACCTCTCGGAATTCAAAACTCGTAAAATTTACATTGATGTTGACTTGAAATCAATGGGCTGGAAATTTGACGGTACGGATGCTGATGTATGGGAGGAATACCCTGTCACAGGTATGCCGAATGCTTCCGGTGAGGGCTTTGTGGATTATGTACTGTTCGGCAAAGACGGACTGCCGCTTGCAATTATCGAAGCAAAGCGTTCAAGCAAAGACCCGAATATCGGCAGAAAGCAGGCTGTATTATATGCGGACTGCTTAGAAAAGAAATTTGGTCGCAGACCGATGATGTTCACTTCAAACGGTTTTGAAACTTATTTCTGGGATGATAAATCATCACCGCAAAGAAAAGTCAGCGGATTTTTTACCAAATCAGACCTCGAAAAGTTAATGAACCGCCGTGAAACACGCAAAAAACTGAAAACAATAGCGATTGATGAGAAAATCACAGACCGCTATTATCAGATAGAAGCAATCAGGGCTGTATGTGAGCATTTTGAAGAAGGTTTCCGCAAGGCTCTCATTGTCATGGCAACCGGAACAGGCAAGACTCGAACTGCATCCAGCCTGACCGATGTTCTGAGCCGAGGCGGATATATTACGAATATTTTATTTCTTGCTGACAGAACTGCACTCGTGAAGCAGGCAAAGGACGATTTCAAGAACTATCTGCCGGATATGTCACTTTGTAATTTGTGCAGCAATAAAGACGACAGGAACGCAAGAATTATTTTCTCAACTTATCCTACTATTCTAAATGCGATAGATAACACCAAAACGAAAGACGGCACTCCTCTGTTTTCTCCTGCACATTTTGACTTGATTATCACAGATGAAAGTCACAGAAGTATTTTCAAGAAATACAGGGCTATTTTTGAATATTTTGATTCTCTTATAGTTGGCTTGACAGCTACACCCAAAACAGATGTTGACCGCAACACCTATGACTTTTTTGAAGTTGAAAACGGTGTCCCAACTTATGCATATGACTATGAAACTGCGGTTTATAAAGACCATTATCTTGTGCCGTATTATAATTATGAAGTCAAGACAAAATTTCTTGAAGAGGGTATCACTTATGACGAACTTTCAGAGGAAGATAAACGCCGATATGAGGAGGATTTTACAGAAGATGGCTATATTCCTGACTTTATCCCCTCTGAAAAGCTGAATCGATTCATATTTAATGAAATTACTGTTGACACAGTTTTGCAGGATTTAATGGAGCGTGGCATCAAGGTTGAAGGCGGTGACAGGCTCGGAAAGACGATTATTTTCGCACAAAGCAAGGAACACGCTGAATATATTATTGAACGGTTTAACAAGCTGTATCCTAAATATAACGGCAGATTCGCACAGCGTATCACCTGTGATGACAGCTATGCCCAGATAGTTATTGACGACTTCAAACAGAAAAAAATGCCTGTGATTGCTGTGTCTGTTGATATGATGGATACCGGCATTGATGTGCCTGAATGTGTAAATCTGGTCTTTTTCAAGAAAGTACGTTCAAAAACGAAATTCTGGCAGATGATTGGCAGAGGCACAAGGCTTTGCAAAGGTCTGTCCTGCATTGATGGCATTGATGGCGAATATACAGACAAAAAGCGTTTTCTCATCTTCGACTACTGCGGAAATTTTGAGTATTTCCGTGAGCATCAGAACGGCTATGAAACCAGAGAAACAAAATCTCTGACTGAGAATATTTTCTGCAAAAGAGTACAGCTTATTGTAGCATTGCAGGACAGTAAATTTACAGATTCCGAATATCAGATATTTCGTTCTGAGCTTATTGCTTCCTGCTATAATGGGGTGTGTG
>JAFYFU010000080.1 GCA_017543595.1 Ruminococcus sp.
TAAAAAATTAGAAATTCATAAAGCAGTCATTGGTACTTTTATCAATATTTTCTTTTTTGGCAGAACTTTTGATATCTCAACTATATTGTGACATAGCCAGAAAGCCGGAAGATGTATAATATTTGCTATTGTCGATTACTTCGTCAATACTGCTCATATGTGTGGCAATTCCCGTTGTAAGGTCAGGAGCAACATAGTCTTTGGAAATGTTACCACCCTGAGCCGCTATTTCAAAAACGCCCTCCAAATCCTTGCTGAGTGACCTTGAAAGATTTGTTTTATTGCCGGTGATCGTATCAGGGTTATAATCACCAATTGCCATAATAGCAGCCTTACTATAACTTTGAGGCTTATGAATACGATAAGTCACATTTCCGTCCTGTACCTCGGTATATTTATCTTCATACTCAACATACTCATACCATTCTTTGGCGGAAAAATGCCAACAATCTTCCGTCAACGATACAAAAGCCTTTTGACATTTCTGTTATTTTATTATTAATTAAGTTTTGAGTGTTATTTCGCAATTAATTTGTTTGTGCGTTCTCTCTCGGCTGTAATTAATTCTTCAAACTTTTTTGTTATTGTTTCCTCAACTTCTTTTTTGGTGCGTTCTCTTTCTTCCGCAAGCAGTTTTCTTGTGTTTTCTTTTTCCTGTTCAAGTTCCTCTTTGTAAATCTTGCTTAATATTTTCCATGCCTGTAAATTGCCGTTTTCTGCGGCTTTTTCGTAATATTCAACAGCTTTTTCCAATGGGTTCGGCTCATCAATGGGGTATTGTATTTCTTTGCCCTCCGCCAAATCCCTGTAAAGATTCGCAAGCAAAAGCTGGGTTTCCGCATGGTTTCCCTCGTCTGCGGCAATGCACAGATGCTTGAAAGCTTTATCCATACAGCCGTTTGCACGATACTCCCTGACAAAATCAAGGTTTCGCTCGGCAGCGTCTTTTTCGGGCATTTTTCCGATAGTCCATTTATTTTATCCATATTTATTCCTCCATAAAGATATGTTGTATACATTATATCGCATATTGTAAATTTTGTCAAGCATATTGCACAAAGCCGAATAATTGATATATAAAAATCGCTGTCAGAATAATCTCCGACAGCGATAAAATCCCATATGTGCGCTATGCATTGGATTTGACTTTAAAATATGCTATATTCCGTGATTTGTACGTCTGAACTCTGTCGGTGTAACTCCCCTTTCTTTTTTAAATACCCTCATAAAATTGAAGTAATCCAATCCACATTCTTCTGCTATTGTCTGTAAAGTATGATTGGTTGTAATGAGAAGATGCTCCGCATAATTAAGACGACTGGTTTTGACATCATCAGCGATACTTGTTCCGAAGAGCCTGGTGTAGATTCGATGAAGATAGGAACGGCTTACGTTAAGCTTCTCCGAACAGTACTCCATATTCCAATCGTTCATCGGATTCAAATAGATGTTTCTTCTCAATTCAATAAGGTCTGCGGCATGGGCGTCAGTCGAAAGCAGCGAGAGCCATTCGCCATAAAGATTCTTTGCAGATGTTTCTATCATTTTAATCAAATCATCGGCTGATTTGTTTTCGATTTCTTCTGCTTTGATAAGACAAGTATGCATAGCTATGACCTGACCTATGCTTTTGATAATATTGTAATTAAGTAAGTATCTATGCAGCGGTTTGGTCAATTCTTCACAATATGTTTCGGAATGCTCAGAAACTCCTATAATGACAAAGGAATTGTCATTAATTTGAAAAAGTGATTCCTCTGTATTACAATGCTTTTGAAGATGTGAAGAAAAGTCAAGTATGAACTGATCGAGTTTTTCTGTACCGCTTGCATTTAAGATGTCTTTCAGTCCGATAAGTACGATTACAAGTCCATTTGTTTTGATATGATACATATTGGAGCGTTCTTTTATTTCGTCAAGCATATCGGCATTGCTTTGCAGTAAGTATAGTCCCGTAAGATTGTCACGGCTGTTATTGAGCCTTTCACGGTATAATGCCCGTTTTAGCTGATTATGTGAACAAAAGAAATTCAGCCCATTATTAATTTCTCTGATAAAACGAATATAATCACGATTATAGTCATCAATGAAACCGGCAGTTTCAAAGCAGATATAGCCAAAGCAACGATCAAGAAAATGCAGCGGATTGAATATTTTTACGGGATAATTATCGGCATCTGAAAAAAACGGATACATATTTAAAAGGTCAAACTGCTTTTTCCCGTGATACTGGTGAATGCACAGCATATGACCGGAATATCCCGAAGTCCGGTAGATTCTCTGACCTGAAACAATGTTAGGCTGATCCCAGTCTTCACATAGATTTATGGATATCCGTTCCTGATTCAACCGTTTTTCGCTCATAAATGTGAACAGCATCATAAAGGTATTGCTAAAAAAAGAATCAAGTGTTTCGGAATCAAACATCTTTGCGGTAAGAGTGTTATCAAAAATACCAAGTTCAAACCGTTCAAAATCAAAGTCAAGAAATTCTTTGCTCTCAGCCTGCACACCACATCCACAGCTTTCATGACGTATAAGTTTACCTGATGTCTGACGGCACGGGAGCATTACCGTTCCTGTTATCAGACGATACAATACACAGACAGCTTCTCTGCCGATTTGCTCCTTGGCACTGATATATGTTGTGACAGAAGGCATATGTAATCTGCTTTCAACATATCCGTCATAACCGGTGATACGAACATCATTCGGCACCGATATACCTTTTTCTGTCAAAGCGTCGCATAAAGAAATAGCCATCGCATCATTTCCGCATATAATCGCATCAGGCATGGTTCTTTCGCCATTGACAAGTTCTTCAGCCAGTTTCCTGCCTGAAACAACCCAAAAATCGCCATAAATAATATCTGTCTCTTTGTATGCAAGACCAGCCCTGTTCATTGCACTCCGAAAGCCGTTTGCCCTGTTTTCGGAAACCATACTTTCTTTCGGTCCGGTAAGACATATCATACGCCTGCACCCATGTACTTCAATCATATGCCGAACGATTTCGGATATTTCTGCCGCATCATCAAGCCAAATTGATTCAAACGTATCGTTTTCAACACCAACACGCACAACGGGAACAGTACATCTGCTTCTCAGTATGCTCTCAGCATACTCCTTATATTTTCCTGATGCAAAGGAATACGGTACAAAAATCAATCCGTCAAGGAGTGCAAAATTTATCATAGAGAATATGTTTTCTTCACCATGCATGATTTTCGGATTAGCACATTCATCGTTGACAGTGAAAACATACACTTCAAATCCGTTGGTGACTGCTTGTTCAATAATGCCGTTCAGTATGGTTTTATCAATATTTTTATACAATCTGCCAACGATAACTCCAATACGGTGTTTCATAATTCCCCTCCTGATGTTTTTTTAGATTTATTATAACACAGCAGTACACAAATTGCAATAATAAATCCACAAAAATACAGTACGAAATACAAATTGCTACAAATCGGATTATGATTGATATTGTTGAATATGGATAAATGTGTTAAAATAAAATTGTAAAATAACGTGAATTATGACTTCACTAATTGTATAATCAATGAGTTTCATTCATACCAAAGCAATTATAATTAAATTAATCAATTTTACATTGTCATAGAAAGGGAGTATTTGTATGAAGAGAGTACGAAAAATCCGCCGTATTATTGCAGGCGTTTGTGCGGTAGTCCTTTGCAGTGCAGTAGAAATGAACATTCCTGTTACTGCACTTGCGGAACTTTTCAATGCCGTTCAGGCACAGGCAAGTGAACTGAAAACACGCAACGTCCATATCCGAATGGACAACGTAAATACTTGGGAGTCTGAGCATTTCAAGTTCTACTGGGGCAATTCAGGTGACAGTGCCGCCGTGACTGAGAATTTCTTGCAGGAAAACGCAAAGAATCTTGAAGCCTGCTGGAATGTTTACATGAATGACCTGCACATGAATCCGCCTACACAGTCGGTTGAAGCCTATCTGCGTGACGGCAATGAGTATAAGGTCAATTTCTATATTCACAACACAGGTCTTATCGGCGAGAACGGCAGCGAGATTCCAACCGACTGGGCATACATGGGCTATGACCGGGAAGGCTATGCGTTCATGTTCTGCTGTGTGGGTGCGATGAACAACATTCCAAATCCGTCATGGGTACTGCCGCATGAATTTGGTCACGTCGTAACGGCGCATCAATACGGCTGGAACTCAAACAAATACGTACAGTCATGGTGGGAGGCAATTGCCAACTGGTACAGGGAACAATTCCTTTACTCTGATTATTACAGCCAATGGGCGAATGTATCCGGTACGACAGATTATTTCATGACATATATGCAGAACCTCCAATTTACACCCATTCTTGGCAGAGATAACTACGCATCGTGGGCATTCCTGCAATATCTGACGGAAAATCCGGATAACCTCGGCAATTACGGTTCGGGCTTTGTCAAGGACCTGATGCAGCAGGGACAGCCTGACGAGTATCCGTATCTTGAAATTGAGCGTATCGGCGGTGCAGATATCAAGGATACGCTCGGACACTATGCAAAGCGTCTTGCAACGCTCGATTTTGCACGGCAGAATGTCTATTTGCAGCGTCAGCGTGAGATGATTGCACTTGACGAGATGAGCTGGAACCAAATCTATACCGTTCTCGACAAGACATCGGAAACCGGACGCTACATCGTCCCGACAGACAGAGCGCCGCAGCAGTTCGGCGTGAACCTCATTCCGCTGCAAGTCACAGGGAACAGCATTTCGGTGACACTTGAATCCCTCACTGATGTGCAGGGTGCAGATTGGAGAGCCTGCATTGCTGTGGAGCAGCGTGACGGAAAGACAAGATATTCCGATTTGTTCAAGGCGGGTGACAGTGTTACAATGGCATTTGATGACGGGCAGGATTCCGCTGCCTATCTGACTGTGACCGCAACGCCTGACAGCGATGTCTGGCAGAAAATCGGCACACCTTGGGCGTATGCGGAGAATACAGAATTTGGCGAAGAAAATCACCCGTTCCTCAGCAAGACACGTTACCCCTATGCCGTACAGCTCAGCGGTGCAGAAGTGCAACAGCAGGAGACAACGACTGTTCAGGGCAGTATTCATCACAACGGCGGCGGTTTTGTCGCTGCATCGGCTCACGTAGACAATACTGTCTATGTCGGCAAAAACGCCAGAGTACTCGGAAGTGCGACAGTTTCAGGCAATGCCAGAATTGACGGCTATGCGACTGTAACCGGTTACGCAAGGGTCTCAGGTGATGCTGTTGTGTCAGGACACGCTATCGTTTCCGGAAATGCGACTGTGACGGACAATGCGATTATCGGCGACAGTGCCTATCTGAACAAGAGTTCCTCCGTTTCCGACAATGCAAGAGTGTTTGAGGGTGCTATGCTCACCGGTTCTTTCCGTGCATCAGGTAATGCCACAGTCAAGGGTACTGCCTTCTGCTGGGGTACAGGTTCGGCATCGGGACAGGCAATCCTTGACGGCGATTATTATATTGATTCTGACCGTGCTTCCACCTTCGGTACGCTCTACGGCTGGACGAGTGCCGACAGCTATGCCGCAAGCCGTCCATATACAGACGGTCAGCTTGCAGGACTGGAATTTTCTGAAAACAGCAGCAAAACGGCAGCCGACACTTACACCTCGACTTATGCTTCGACGATTGGCTCTCCGGAATGGGCAGAGGAGCGCACCTCTGGCAAGGGTATTCTTACCTTCGCAAACGGGCAGTATCTGATAGCAGACAGCAGCTATGCTGCGCTGCATGATGCCGACTACCAGACGGCAGTTCTTATTCACCGTGACGGAACTGTTTTCCGTTTCGGAGATGAGGCGCATTATATCGCACTGACAGCCGACAACGGTACACTCACGCTTACAGCCAATGACGGCAACGGCGAGCAGACTGTCTCTGCTGAAAACGCCTATAACAA
>JAFYFU010000081.1 GCA_017543595.1 Ruminococcus sp.
TGATTTCCAATATTGTTCCTGTAAAACGGCACAAAGAAATACATAAACGGTACTAAAACAAACGGCAGAGCCGAAATAATTATACTTTTTAATTTTTTCTTATTCATTTTTATCTCCTATTTTAAATGGGGGGCTGATTCCCCCAAAGCCCCCTGTTAATTCCTGTATTAACTAAAAATTTTTCTCATAAATTCTTCTGTTGAATAAAGACCACTCCTGTTAAAGCGACCTATTCCAAGGAGGCATTTTGGATTATGGTTTATATAATTCACGGTTTCACGGCAGGTAAGGGTTACAAGAAAGCCGTTTTCCCTGAGTACGGGGCGACATTCGGGGCTTACCGCACCGAAAGGATACGCAAAGACAAAAGCGGATATCCCTGTATTTTCTTTAATTTTCTCCTGCATGAGAGATATATCCGCAGACACGGCGGAAACATAATTTTCTTCCGATTCATAGGCATTTTTTGCACAGCCTTTTCTTCCGTTATAAAGGGAGTGCATATCATATGTATGATTGCCTATTTCTATTCTTCCTGATTTTATTAATTCATTTACATCATTCCAAGTGAGATAGGAATAATTCAGATTATTGGGGTCTTTTTCGGCATATTCGTTGGTATATTTTCCGACTATTGAAACAACAGCACACATATCATATTTTTCAAGCAGGGGAACAAGAACGGGCAGATTATTGTAATATCCGTCATCGAGAGTAATCATTACAGATTTTTCTGGGAGAGTTTTATTATTGAAAACATAGTCGCAGAGATTCTGTGCGGATACGGATTTATAGCCTTTTTCCGAAAGCCATTTCAAATCGTTTTCTATCTGTTCCGGAGAAACGGCATATTCGGAGGGTGAATCCGTGTATATGCTGTGATACATTATCACGGGGAGTTCAATGTCTTTTTCTTCCTGACAGGCATTTGAAAAAAATTTTTTCCCTGCAAAAGCAATGCAAAGCAATATTATCACAGGAACAATTAATTTTTTTACTTTAAAACATTTATACATAAGCATCATCTCCAATAGAGAATATGCATTTTTATGCAGAAATATTTCTTTTACTTCATGAATATACTTGTAAAAAGATTATTCTGAGGTGAGAAAATTGACAAGATACAAAAAAAGAAAGATTATGGGAATGCTGAAATTCTGTGCGCTGATATTCATTCCGCTTATTGTAACTTTTATTGGCGGAAAAGCCTCCGAAATAAGACGGGCTGCCGAAAAGTTAAATAATATAGATTTGGGAAAAGGCGAAGAAAGAATAGTTGATATTGCCGAACAGCCCGAATATCACAAATCCTCCGAAAACGACATGAAAGATATTCTCAGCGGAGAGGATATACTCTCCGAGGGCTACGGTGCAAAGGAAGAATCTGATGAAAATTCAGGCGTAAAGCTTGAAAATCCCCTTGATATGGATTCCGAAAATCAGGGCGACAAGCCCTACCCGACAGAATGGTACGAAAGCGGTGACGTAATACGCACTACATACGGATATTACAGCGGAACTTCATTTTTTGATTTGGACAAATGCGGACAGGTGAACAATAAAACATTCTGGTCAAATGATGACCTTTACAATGAAAGTCTCTGCCTGCCGAATTTTACCATAAGCAATACAGACGAACCGCAGGTGCTTATATATCACACGCACACAACGGAAAGCTTTGAACCTTATGTAAGGGAACACTACGACACATCTTTCAACTACCGTACAACTGACGAAACAAAAAATATTGTCATGGTAGGCGATGCAATACAGGCTGAACTTGAAGCAAAGGGAATAGGTGTAATACACGCAAGAACTATCCATGATTATCCGTCATATAACGGTTCATATGACAGGAGCAGGGAAACAATTGTCCCCATACTTGAAGAATATCCGAGCATAAAAGTAGTGCTTGACATACACCGTGACGCAATATCGGGGGACGGGTTTATCTATCAGCCCTATGCTGAAATTGATGGAAAAGAAGCCGCACAGATAATGATAATATCGGGCTGTGATGACGGTACTCTCGGTATGCCCGAATATATCAAGAATTTTCATTTTGCCTGTCGTTTGCAGCAGCAGATAGAAAGCGACTATGAAGGTCTTACAAGACCGATACTTTTCGACTACCGTCATTACAATCAGGATTTGACAACGGGAAGCCTTTTGATAGAAGTCGGTTCACACGGAAACACTCTCGAACAGGTGCAGTATTCGGGACAGCTTATAGGGCGTTCCCTTGCCGAACTTTTACTTTCTCTCAGGGAATAAAACCGCATATTACAAGATATTTTACCATATTATAAAATCGTTGTCAAACAATACTTGATAAATTTATTGTATCCTTACTGTAAAAACTTGTTATCAAAAAAATTTATGTCTGTTTTCAAAAATGCTTGACATATTTGCAAATATGTGTTAAAATAAACATTGATTGAAAAAAAAGAAAATTATTGAGGAAACGGCACGTTTTATGTTGGAATGTCAGCCGAAAATTAAAATTCAGGAGGATAAAATAATGAAAAACAGAGTATTTGCAGCGGCAATTATAGCTGTTCTCAGCGTTTCACTTGCATCATGCGGCGTTAAATCCGCTGTCGGAGAACCGCCCGTAGACGAAACATCTTCTTCTGTGGACGAAACCCCGACAGAAGATTCCGAAGCTGAGGAACTCCTTACAGCCGCACCCTTGGAAGATTCAACAGAGCCTGAAACAGAGGCTGAAATAACCGAACCTGTCACAGAGGCTAAAAAGGCAATTACAATGCTCGGCGAAGAAAAAGAAGGCGACCTCGTTCATAAAGTTGCACTGACTAACAGCACGGGAAAAAATATCTCCGAATTTGCCGTAAAAGCAGATTTTGAAGCGGTATATCCGCAGAATATGATTCCGGGCGACAGCGTTTTCACTTCTGACGCAAACCCTGTTACGCTTGTTTATGAGTCACCCGAAATTCCGCCTGAGGAAATATTCTACTATGACGGCGTAACACCCACAATCACAACGGAATATTCCATAAAGCTCATATTTGATGACGGAACAAAGGCAGAACTTCACAGTTTCCCGTTCAATGACTGCTATGAAGCAAAAATCATGTTTGAAGATGATGTTGCATTTGTTGAGTATACATCTCTCTATGCAGGTTCTCTTGTAAATACAAAAGAATCCGAACTCATGATAAAATCCGTAAACGGCGGAGTTTCATTTGCGGACGAACCTTCTGCACCTGTACCTGATGCAGGAAACGCAGTAACAGAACCCACAACAGCCGCTGAGGAGGATTTGCCCACATCTCAGAAAGGTACAACATATGTTGCGGGCGCAGATTTGCAGAAAAACCAGAATCAGAACCAGAACGGCGCAAACGGCGGATATATAGACCCGAATACAGGTCTTTACGTTGACCCGAACAACGCCGAGGGCGGATATATCGACCCCAACACAGGTCTCTGGGTTGATACGAGCGGAGCTTCGGGCGGATATATAGACCCGAATACAGGTCTTTGGGTTGACCCGAACAATGGGTACGGTTACGACCAGAGTTATGACTACGGCTACGACCAGAGTTATGATTACGGCTACGACCCCAACGCAGGATATTATTATTGATAAGGTTTAACTTTTAAGAACAAAAAAGTGTTTTCTGCGGAAAATTCAGACGATACACCCGCAGGAAACACTGTTTTTTTGTATTATGTTAAGAAATATGCACATAATATTCAAAGATATAAATATCTCTGAAAGGAATATTATGATGCTGAGAAAACCTATGGCGACAGCCTTGTTTTTTTATATTCTTGCAGTAACGGGAGTATGGACGTTTCTCAATGCCTGCGGAAATTCATACAACAGGCTTTCCGCAGAAAAGATAAAGCCCTTTTCGGCAAGTGCCGATTCCGAAAAAGCCGAAATACAGATACTCGGAAAAACTTTCGGTTTTGACGTTTCTGGTACAGCCCCCGAAAGCGGTGCATGGCTTATATTTTATCTCGCAGTTCCCGATGATGTCAGAATATCATGCTGTATTTCATACTATACAGTTGCCTTTTTGCCGTAATTTGACAGGAAACTGCTGTTGTGGCAGACATCATTGTAAAAATAGTTCAGTTCTCCCGAATATATCAGTTCCGCACCCGGGAAGGAACGAAAATCATCGGGAGTATACATACTGAATGATTTTTCAAGCTTTATTCCGATTTTGTCCATTGTGTATGCGACAAACTGCGAACACAGGAAACTTTTCTGCCTGTTCCATTCGATATTCAGGTATATCGCAAAAAGACCGAGAATATTGTAGGAATATATATCCCTGTTGGCAATAAAATGCTTTATGATTTTTTCATATTCTTCTTTCTGCTGTCTTGTAACGGGAATACGATATATTTCGCAGGGAATGAAACCAAATTGTCCGAGAGTGCCTTCTCCGACAATCTCCCTGTTGAAAGTTGCGGGCAGGGGAAAGGGTCTGTATGTACGGCAAAAACTGTACATCTCAGAGAGGGATATGTCCCCTGACAAAGATACATGATTATACGGCTTTTTGGTTATGAACTTGAAAAATCTTGCAGGTCTTGTTCCCGTCTGTGCAATTATTATATATATATGTTCAGCCAAAATACCACCTCCGAAAAGTATGTTTGTTGCATAAATTAAGTAAGATTGCAGTTTTACATAAAAATTTTTATTGTTCCCACAAAAAATTTTCTTCTGTAATTATATCATAAATACTTGCAAATTTCAATAGTTTTTGATATAATAATATTATGCGTGAAAAATTTGGGGATATTTGTTAAAAAATGCGCCTGTAGCTCAGTGGACAGAGCATCGGCCTCCGACGCCGTGTGCGCAGGTTCGACTCCTGTCAGGCGTACCATTGGGAAAGCTTTCGCTTCTGCGGAAGCTTTTTTGTTGAGTTTTAATCACAGGGACAAAAATTTTTCACGAAAATTTAATATTCTATTGATTTTTTTGAAAATATGTGATATTATATTCACAGATAATTGATTTTTGGAGGGATTCACCAATGAAGAAGACAAAAAAAGTTATAGCTGCCGTTTTGTGTGCCGCTGTAACGCTCTCGTCAATACCTTTTTCCCTGACAGCAGACGCAGCAGATGCAACTGTCAAGGATTCTGGTCTTGATATCGACTATGCCCGTGCTTTTCAGTATTCCATGTACTTCTATGATGCGAATATGTGCGGTGAGGAAGTCGGCGAACACACACTTCTCTCATGGAGAGATGACTGCCACACCTATGATGCACACGTTCCCATGCAGCCGTGGGACGGTTCTCAGGAAGTAGGCGGTACAAATCTTTCACAGGAATTTATGGACAAGTACAAGGATATTCTCGACCCTGACGGTGACGGAACTATTGACGTTTCGGGCGGTATGCACGATGCAGGCGACCACGTTGAATTTGGTATGCCCGAAAACTATGCCGCAGCAACTCTGGGCTGGGGATACTACGAGTACAGGGACACTTACAAGAAACTCAAACAGGACAGCCATATTGAAACAATTTTAAGGCATTTCAATGATTATCTCATGAAATGTACTTTCAGAGATGAGGACGGAAATGTTATCGCTCACTGTTATCAGGTTGGCGAGGGTGGTATAGACCACGCTGTATGGGAAGCCCCCGAAGTTGACAGCATGGTAAGACCCGCATGGTTTTTGACTGCCGAGAAACCTCAGACAGACTATGTAGTTTCCGCCTGTGCGTCACTTGCAATAAACTACATGAATTTCAAGGATACTGACCCGAAATATGCGGAAAAATCCCTTGATTACGCAAAGGCTCTCTGGAAATTCGCAAACGAAAACGAAAAGGAACTTTCCGACAATGCCGACGGTCCTATGCAGTTTTACAGTTCAGGCAAATGGGAGGACGACTGGTGCTGGGCTGCTGCGTGGATGTACATGGCAACAGGTGATGAGTCCTGCTTTGACTACGCAGTTAAGATATTTGACTATTATGCTCCGTCAGGCTGGTGCTACTGCTGGAATGATATGTGGAGCGGTGCGGCTCTCATGTGGGCTGTAATCAATCAGGAACACCCCGAACTTAATCTTGTTCAGAAAATAAGAGATGCTCAGGGCAAAAACGAATATGTATTTGATAATTTCTGGGACGACGACTGCCTCGGAAAATGCCTCCGCACATGGCAGGGTCTTGAAACAGAACAGGGCTTTGCATTTTTGCAGCAGTGGGGAAGTGCAAGATATAACACTGCTATGCAGCTTATATGCCTCCTTTACGACAAGTATCACAATAACGGCAAGCCCAGCGAATGGAGCGAATGGGCTAAAAAGCAAATGGATTATATCCTCGGCGACAATGATATAACTTTCAAGGAAAACGAAAAGCAAACTGTCCTTGCAGGCAAGAACGGCACTCACGGTCCGAGAAGTATGGTTGTCGGCTATAATTCCACATCTGTAAAGAATCCTCATCACCGTGCGGCTTCGGGTCTTACAATGGCGGAAGACCCCCGTGAACAGAAACACGTTCTCTGGGGCGCACTTGCAGGCGGTCCTGACGGCAGTGATGCACACGGAGATTTTACCGCAGAATGGGTTGAAAATGAAGTAACCATTGACTATAATGCTGCATTTGTCGGAGCTTGTGCGGGTATGTATGAAATGTTCGGCACACCCGATATGGCTATAACAGAGAATTTCCCGCCCGAAGAAGTTGCTGACCCCGATGACGAAAGCGGCGGCACAGGCTACTGGGTAGAGGCTATTGCAGTTGACAAGCCCGGAAATGACGGTTCGGGAACAACACAGGTATCATTTAAAGTTATGTCAGGCGTTCCGAAGCCTTCAAAGAATATCTCCGTCCGCTATTATTTTGATGTAAGCGAGTGTGCAAACGGTATTGACGGCGTTACAAAGGCAAGCGAACTCTATGACCAGTCAAGTGCGGAAGTAAAAACCGCAGACGGCGTTCTCACAGGTCCTTTCAAGTATGACAAGAAAGATAATACATATTATGTTGAAATCACATGGGACGGCTATACAATCGCAAATTCAGGAAAGAAATATCAGTTTGAAGTAGGTATGTACTACGGAGATGTATGGGACGCATCAAACGATTGGAGTTATCAGACCATGAAAGTCGGCAAGAGCGATGACTTCTTTGCTGTTGACAATCCGCCCGAAATCCCCAATGAAAATATGTGCGTTTATGACAACGGTGTGCTTGTGGGAGGTACTGAACCTGACGGAACAACTCCCGACAATACAAAGACAGATGAAAAGAAAGAACAGACAGTAACAGAAACTCCCGCAAGTGATATTGTCTACGGTGACGCAAACGAGGACGGAAACGTAACTATCTCCGATGCCGTTGCAATTCTTCAAAACCTTGCAAATGCAGAGAAATACCCCCTCACCAAAAAGGGAAAAGCAAATGCCGATGTTGACGGCACAGCAGGCGTTACAGGCAAAGATGCCGCAGTAATACAGCTTTATGATGCAGGAATAGTAAAGAAACTTCCCGTTGAAAGCTGATATTTCCAAAATGAAAATTAAGTGAAATCAATAAAAATACTTGACAAATTCAGCATAATCAAATATAATTATATCAACGGCGGAGAGTTTCGCCGTTGATAATTTTTTATTGAGCAGGAGGATTTGGAATGGGTATATTTGAAAGACTGATAGATGCTTTTGAGTCAGGAATAAGTGAGTTCGTTGACGGCTCTGAAAACCCCGACAAGGCAGTTAAACAGGTTATTGCCGATGTACAGAGAGAACTTAAAGATACCGTTCAGAAGTACAACAAAACAAAAACGACCGAAAGTTTCGCAAATAAGAAATATCAGGAAGCTCTGAAAATTTCAAAGGAATGGGCGGACAGAGCAAGACAGGCTCTCTCACAGGCAAACAGGGAACTCGCCAAACACGCTCTTGCCCAGAAAATAAAAGCTGATGAGGACGCAGAAGGCTATAAGGAAGTTTATGAGTCAATTTCCGAACAGGTTAAAAGTCTGAAAAAACAGATTGAACTCCTTAAAAACAAGCTTAACGAGGCTGAAACAAAGCAGTCTGTCCTTGATGTAAAGTCGCAGGCTGTCGGCTTAATGAAAGAAATTGCAAAGTCCGTTGTTGATTTGGAAAAAGAGGATTTCGACAGATTCAAGCGCACAGAGGAATCCGCACCGAAAAAAACAGGAAAAGATATTTCCGCAGACAATAAAGTTGAAAGTCAGGAAAAACCCGCTGACGAAATTTTAGATATAGATGCCGAAATTGAAAAGCTTATGGCTGAGTTGAAAGATGAGGATAACAACTCAGATGATGAGGATATCTGACAGCCCTGACAGAAAGGATAAATTATGAGCCGTAAAAAAGATGAAATAAATCCCAAAAAAGTTCTCAATATGTTTCTCCCCATTGTAGGAGCAATATTTATTGCCCTCAGTTCAATACTTTATATACTCTATAAAAGTTGGAGCAATAAAGTGTATTTTGAGAAGTGGAAAGACTATGAGGACTGCGGTCAGGACACGCATTAAAGATTTCTGACGTATTTTTATAATAAAAAAAAGCCGACTTGATGTCGGCTTTTTTTGTTGTTGTTTAGTGCATACCGCCCTTTGTGTAGAAATTATCCTGAATGATGAGAACACAGCCTCCGAGGAAATTATTTTTTCCGTCAAGTTTGCTGAGGACTACTCTGTCAGCAATATCTTCGCTTACAAGGCGTATCATTTCTCTCTTGACATAATCAAACTGTTTTTCATTGAGTTTGTAATTGTGGAGAACTATTTTCTTTGCGAAATGAGAGATAGCAAGGTTATTGATGAGAACAGTGTATTTTGCGATAATGTCATCGACAAGATTCTTTACGGGTTCTTCGCCACGCATAAGAGCCATAAACACTTTATCGGTATTTATCTTTGTCTTGTCGCCGTCAGTGAGTTCATAGAGAACAGGTGTTTTCTCTTTCGAGTATATTTCATAGAAAGCGTTGAGCATAGCCGACCTTGAAAGTTCAGCCTTTACCGAACCGTTAGGATATCCCTCATAGACTCTGCCGTTAGGAGCAACGATGTATTTTTCAATCATTGAAGTGTATGAAATATAGTCGTTGGAGAGTTCGTTCTTGTTTACTATTGCAAGGTTTACCTGATTTCCGTTATGGAGGAAAGCAGTATTTGTCTGGTAGCCGTTCTGTACTCTGAAATCGTTGCTTGCAAGAGCCATAAGACCGATTGCATTTCCGCAGTGAATATCAATATCAAGACCGCTTTTGAGTTTCTCTATGAAGTTTGAGAAATCGAGAATACCGTCTTTATAGAATATTTTGAGTTTGCCCCACATGGAGGGAACGACACCTACACCGAGACCGAGAAGCCTGTCCTTTGTGAGTGCGCTGTTTTCAATCATTGTGTTGCAGGTTTTTATTATGTAGTTGATAATATCCTTGCTTGTGGTTCTTTCGTCAATAATCATGCTTGATTTGTCAAGAATTTCGGAATTGAGATTTGTAAGACCGATGCTTACTTCTTTTTCATCGACAGTTGCGCCGAGTGCGAATCTGCTGTTCACATTGATGTCGATGAGGATTTTTCTTCTGCCTTTCTGGAGCTTCTCCGCATTGACAGGTGCTTCACCTATTTCAACGAGGACATCTTCTTCAATCATTTCGTTTGTGATAATTGTAACGGCAGCTCTTGTGATTTCGAGTGCGCTTGCGACATCAACACGAGAGATAGGTCCGGACTCTCTGATAACTCGGAGTATCTGCATACGGTTGCGTCTTTTCAGGTCAAGTTTACTGATACCTCTTTTTTCCATTGGTAAAAACTCCGTTTCGTAGTATAGTAATAAATTTTAAGACTATTGTCAACCAATCGTCTCAATTTATGTATTTATTATAACACATTTTCACTAAAAATAAAACAGTTTTTTCAAAATTTTATAAAAATCAGCAATATACACAAAACTACCCCATTATTTTTGTTAAAAATTCTGTAAGTTTTGTGATAATTGGTAAAGTAATTACAGATAGTATAGTTCCTGCGGTAAAAATCTCTGATGCATAGACGGAATTTTTGTTGTAGCGGACTGCCTGCAAAGTACACATTGCGGCGGGCGGTGCGGAGGCAGCGACAATAACGGTGAATTTTATCTTCATGTCAACATCATGCGGACAGAGCAGAACAATCAGAAATGAAATAACAAGCGGTATAAAAATAAGCTTGAAAAAGCAGACTTTGTATATGCTTAATTTTTTTACAAGGGCTGCCGTGTTCGTTGCCGACATGGTAATTCCCGAAACAATCATAGCCATAGGAGTATTCATTGAGGATATAAATTCCGCAGCCTGATACGGAATCTCAGGCAGGCGTATTCTTGCAAAGAAACATATTATTCCGAGATGTATTGAAATCATGGTAGGGGAATACATTACTTTTAAAGCCTGTCTGAAATTTTTTTCGCCTGATATTATAATAATTCCGTGTGTCCATGCAAGGATATTAAATACAGTTATAAAAGCCGTGAGATAAAATACACCCTCACTTCCGAACATGGCATTTACAAGGGGAATCCCCATGAATCCGCAGTTTGAATACACGGAAGAAAATCTTTCGATAGCAGTATCTTTTCCCTCTTTTTCACGGATAATAAGATGTATCAGCACAATTGAAAATGCAAGTGTCAGAAATGAAATTAAAAATGTTATCAAAAGATTTTTTGCAAGTTCAGGCTTGTAATCCGCCTGATACGACATGAATATAACAACGGGGTTTATTATCTGCAATATGAATTTTGAAAGGTCTTTATTTGACTGCTGAGTTACAATGCCTATTTTTGAACATACAATTCCGACAAGCATTAAAATAAGCATGATTAAAGTCTGTTTGAGTATTATTTCGGACATTTTATCGCCTCACACTGAAAGACTGCCGCAAATGCGGCAGCCTTATTATTTTTTGATTTTGATTATTCCGCTGTATACAAGGAAATACGCCGTGAAAAATACAATCATGGGAACAAATACAGGGATAAGCATTAAATTGACTTCATCAACGCTTAAAGCCGATGAAGATGCATCGGGTTCTATAAAATTATAAATTTGCAGGAAGTACCCGTTTATTATCTTATGCCAGCGGTAGAAATCATATTTCCCAAGAGAAAAACGCAGTACAGTCCAGCTTGCCAAAGCGGGCAGAGATGAGGATACTCCCATTGAAACGGGGAGAAATAAGTTTAATTTTTTATTGTTTATTCTCTCGGATTTTAAATCCTGATTTGCGGTATTTACGGCAAGCCCCGAAAGTATCACAACAAGTATAAGGCTTGTGCATACCGCACTTATCAGCCTTATTATAAATTCCGATGAGGAAGCAAGCGTAAATCCGATAAACAAAGAAAGAATATCCGCCGCAAAGACACAGAATAATGTTTTGATTATTCTCATTGTTTAATTATTTGTTTCCTGCACATTCGGCACATATGCCGTAAAAAACCGTCTGGGAGGGGTCAACCGTAAATCCGTGATGATTTTTTATATGTTCATTCACGCCTGAAAGATGGTCACATTCGAGGTGGATAAGTTTTCCGCAGACGGTGCATTTAAGGTGAAAATGTTCTTTACAGTGTTCGTGTTCGTCTATGTACTGGTAACAAGCACCTGTTTTTCCGTCAAAATTATATTTTCTTACGACACCGCTTTCAACGAGTTTGTCAAGCTGTCGGTAAATAGTCGCAGTACCTACGGACGAACCGCCCGACAAAAGATATGCGCTTATCTCCTGAACATTTGTGTGTTTGTCTTTATTTTTAACAAGATAATCAAGAATTATTTCTTTTTGCCTTGTATTATAACCCGAATCTTTTTTCATTTTTTCTCCTTTTGATGTTAAAAAATATTCTTCGATATAATATTATCAGATTTATTTGTATTTGTCAAGAAAAAAATAAAATGCTCCCTTATTGCGACAAATTTCGCAAAGAATATGCTATAAAATGATATATGTAAAGATTAAACAGGGGGCTTGGGAGGATAAAGCCGTCCCTTGTGCTGAGAGTGAACAGAACATGAGGAAAATTTTGCCCTTGCCGTATGAATGAACGAAGCGCAGCGCAGTGAATGAATAGGCAAGCCACAAAAGGCAAAATTTGACGAATTTAAATAAGGAGTTTTTATGAAAAGAAAGTTAATATCTTTTATTTTGTCGATACCGATTGTATTTTCGGTAAATTTATTGAATATTCATGCGGAGGAATTAAGTTATACGTATACTGTTATAAGAAATGATGCTGTAATTACGGGCTTTAACGGAACTCCCGAAAAAATAAAACTGCCCGAAAAAATTGACGGCTGTCCCGTCACGGAAATAAGGGACAATGCATTTTTTGACTGTAAAACACTCAAAGAAATAGACCTACCCGAAAGCCTTGAAATAATAGGTCATCACAGCTTTTATGCCTGCGTATCCCTTGAAAAAATAAATATCCCCGAAAATGTCAAATCAATAGGGACAGGAAGTTTCTGCGGGTGTACGGCACTTTCCGAGGCTGAAATAAATTCGGATACGGAATATCTCCCCGAATCCTGTTTTCGTGCCTGTACATCTCTCACGGGGATAAAAATTCCCGAAAGCGTGGAATATATAGGGGATTATTGTTTTTCTGGCTGTACGTCACTTTCAGATGTATCACTCGGAGAGAAAACCGAAAAAATAGGGAAAATGGCTTTTTATATGTGCAATTCCCTTGAAAGTGTGTATATTCCGTCATGTGCGGATACAATAGGCGAAAGGGCTTTCGGATATATTCCCGAAAAAAATGAACCTGCGCTCAAAAAAGATTTTTATATCACGGGTGAGAAAAATTCCGAAGCTGAAAAATATGCGGATATAAACAAAATAAAATTTCGTTCAAACGCTGTTCAGGCGGTTTCCGTAAATACTTCAAATAAGAAAATGCCTGTGAAGCTAATGTTTATATTTTTAACGGGGACGGCAGGATTTTCACTTTTATTGTTCCTGTCCGCAAGGTATTTTTTCGGGAAAAAGAGAATATAATATAACATAGTTAAAAGGCGGTGACGGCAATGCAGACAATATATATTGATGTGCTTATAGTCCTTAATATCTATGTGAACTGTTTTCTTCTGAAAACAACGGCAAAGCTGACGCATACACCATTGAAAAACATTCGCTGTATGCTTGCGTCTGCATACGGCAGTCTGTATTCTTTATTGATACTTGCCCCCGAACTCGGAACAATTATAAATTTTTTAATAAAATCAGCCGCCGCAGTTACTATTGTAATAACAGCTTTCGGAATGAAAAACTTAAAGAGAATACTTGTAAACACGGCATATTTTTTCGGAGTGAATTTCATATTTGCAGGGGCGGTATATGCTGTATATTCATGGCTGAAACCTGATTTCATGCATTTTTCAAATACATATTTCTATGTTGATTTTTCGCTGCTTGTGTTGATTATAACTACTGCCGTATTATACGGAATTGTATGCATATTTCGCAGGATATCCGACAGGGGAAGATATTCCGACTGCGAATACAGGGTTATCATAAAATATGACGGCAGACAGATAGAATGTGAGGGGCTTGCCGACACGGGAAACGGGCTTGTTGATTTCTTTTCGGGTCAGCCCGTAATAATATGCGGAAGTGAAGATTTTTCAAGGCTTACAGGCTATGATAACAGTGAATATAAAATTCCGAAGGGTTACAGGCTTGTGCCGTGTTCAACGGTTTCCGACAGTGGATTTATGGAGATATTCCGCCCCGATGAGATAAAAATAATAAACGGATATTCAGGAGAGGAAAAGCCCGTTGAGGCTATGATAGGTTCGGGACAAAGCAGGGGAAAAGCTGTTTTCAATCCGAAAATACTCTGATATCCGAAATATAAAGATTGGAGAGAGAAAATGAACAGAATAAAAGAGATACTCAGGAAAATAATGGAATTTTTCAGCGGAGATGAAATTTATTATGTAAACGGCGCAGACACGCTCCCGCCTCCGCTTACAAGGCAGGAAGAAGAAGATGTTTTCATACGGCTCGGACAGAATGACCGTGAGGCAAGAAATATTCTCATAGTGCATAATTTAAGGCTTGTCGTGTACATAGCGAAAAAATTTGAATCATCTGGCGTGGGCATAGAGGATTTAGTCTCGATAGGCACGATAGGACTTATAAAAGCCGTAAACACGTTCTGTCCCACGAAAAATATAAAGCTTGCGACTTATGCATCAAGGTGCATAGAGAATGAAATTCTTATGTTCATGAGGAAAGCCTCGCAGTACAGAAATGATTTGTCGATAGACGAACCCCTTAATATAGACTATGACGGGAATGAACTGCTTTTGTCGGACGTTCTCGGAACTGATGATGATATTGTCAGCAGGGGAATCGAAAGCGAAGCCGAAAGAGAAATGCTGAGAGATGCCGTTGCGGAACTATGCGACCGTGAACGTGAAATAATGGAAATGCGTTTCGGACTTCTTGACGGAAAAGAAAAGACGCAGAAAGAAGTTGCCGAACTTATCGGCATATCGCAGTCATACATATCAAGGCTTGAAAAGAAAATAATAAGAAAACTGCGTTCAAAGCTTGACAAAATATCATAAAAAAATATCCTGCTCCGCAGCAGGATATTTTTTATGTAAAAAGATAATAGTCAAGCAAATCAACAACGGTACAGCCTATTATTATTCCGAGGATAACACCCGAAAAAACATCTGTCGGAAAATGCACATAAAGATACATTCGTGAAAAAGCTATTGCAGAGGCTATGATAACGGCAGGTATTCCGAATTTCTTGTCATAGTGCATGACGACTGTTGCGAATATAAAAGCCGCAAGCGTATGCCCTGACGGGAAAGAATAATCTTTTGGTATTTCAATCAGCATATTTATTTTATGGTTTATCCAGCAGGGTCTTGAACGTCTGACAATATTTTTAACAATCAGGTTTCCGACTATTACACCGCACATAAGCCCTGTAAGGCAGGCTATTCCGCAGTTCCTGTAAGGATTGAAAAACAGCATTAATATTGCTGTAAATATGAAAAAAAGACCTTTGTCGCCCAAAAGCGTTATTTTCGGCATAAGTTTATCCATGAAAGAATTACGCATATTATTCTGTATTGCGTTAAGCAATGCAAAGTCGAATTTTCTCATACTGCCCGACAATATGTTCTACCTCCATATTAATATTATTATTTTCATGGATTATATTATCGCACATTTTTATGTAAAAGTCAAGAAATTTATTTGTTTGCCAATGATAATTTTGATTTTTGTTGACTTTGGAAAAGATTTGTGATATTATGATAAAATGGAAAGTATTGATTGACGAAAGGAAAAATAATGAAGTTTAAAGAATTAAATTTATCGGAGGACATACTCCACGCAGTTGACGAACTCGGATTTGACGAAATGACGGAAATTCAGGAAAAAAGTATTCCCGTACTCCTTGAAGGCAGAGATGTTGTCGGACGTTCAAACACGGGAACAGGCAAAACCGCCGCTTTCGGCATACCCGCCGTTGAAAGCATTACCGATTCAGAAAGAAAAACCGTTGCCGTGCTTGTAATGTGTCCCACAAGGGAACTCGCCATGCAGGCAGAAGAAGAAATCAAAAAATTCGCAAAATACAAGCGAACAGTTAAAACTTGTGCCGTTTACGGCGGTGCAAGCATGGAAACTCAAATCAGACAGCTTAAAAGAGGAGTTAATATAGTAATAGGCACTCCCGGACGCATAATGGACCATATCCGCAGAAAAACCCTAAAACTTGATTTTCTGCGTACCGTTATACTCGATGAGGCTGACGAAATGCTCAACATGGGATTCAGGGAGGATATAGAAGAAATACTCTCATATATTCCCGAAGACAGGCAGACGGTGCTTTTCTCGGCTACAATGCCCCCCGAAATACTGGCTATAACAGAAAAGTATCAGAAAAACCCCGAACATATAAAAATAAAATCCGCAGGAAAAACCGTTGAACTTATAGACCAGTTCTATTTTGAAGTGCCTATGGGAAGAAAGACAGATGCGCTGAAACTCCTGCTTTCGGCATATAACCCCTCATCTTCAATGATTTTCTGCAATACAAAGAAAATGGTTGACGAACTCACGGAAGAACTTGCAAAATCAGGGTTCCGTGTTGCGGGACTTCACGGCGATATGAAACAGATACAGAGAACTCAGGTTATGAACGGTTTCAAGTCGGGAAGCAATCCCATACTCGTTGCAACAGACGTTGCCGCAAGAGGTATAGATGTAAGCGGAATTGATGCCGTTTTCAACTATGATATTCCGCAGGACAACGAATACTATATCCACAGAATAGGACGTACGGGCAGGGCAGGCAGGACAGGCACGGCATATACTCTTATTTCGGGCAGAAAGCAGTTCTATGCTCTCAGGGATATAAGTAAATATATTAACGCTGAAATAAAGGAAATGCCCCTCCCCGACAAAGATGATGTTATCCTGACAAAGAAAGAAAATATCATAAGGGAAATTTCCGAACTCGGACAGGTTACGGACCGCAGGGCTTACGAAATTCTCGACAGACTTGCATCTATCGGAATAGATTACAGAGAGGCAGCCGCAAGGCTTATCGGCGCAAGAATAAAAGCCGAAACGGAAAATCTCCCCGAATATGCCGCAAGACCCGTCAGAAAAGGCAGACATAAAGGCGAAAAAACCGTGAAAGTCGATATAAATATCGGAAGAATCCACCGCATAGCCCCGAATTTTATACTCGGCGCACTCGTTGACGCTACGGGTATGACAGGCAAGGATTTCGGAAAAATAGATATCTATGACGAACACACAACCGTTGAAGTCCCCGAAGCAGAATATGACTATATTCTCGAAAGCACAAACCCCATGAAAATAAACGGTCATCAGGTTGAAGTCAAACTCTATAAGGGCGGAAAGAATGAGAAAATTTCACGCAGAAATGACGAACGCCCACGCATGGAAAAACCCTCTTTCGGAAAAAGCCGCAAAAGAGAATTTGTCTCCGACTATATACCGAACCGCAGAAAACGTACCAAAAAAAGACACTGAGGTGATATGAATGAGCGGAAAATATAAAAAGCCCCAGAAGAAAATGTGGCAGAGAATAGCTGTCCTCGGTCTTGCGGCAGTTATAATCATAGGCTATCTCATCATGATATTCCTTTGATTTTGCAGGGACAGAAAAAATTTTTTCAGAATGTGGAAATCTGAGAAATTATATGTTATAATAAATATGTAAATTTTTAAAGGAGTGTAATGCCGAATGAAATACAACAGGACAGAAATATCCGACAAGATAGGATTTTCGTCAGTTACAGACCCTAAATTCAAGACAAATCTGCTGACAGTGCGTTTTATTACATCACTTGACAGTAAGACCGTTTCTGCAAATACTCTCGGTGTGAGCATACTTTCAGATGCCAACAGCAAGTTTAAAACAATTGCCGAAATGAGCAAAAAGCTTTCATCTCTGTACGGTGCAGGTATAAGCAGCTTTTCCAAAAAAAGAGGCGATTTGCAGATACTCGGCTTTACCGCATCATGGATAAACGGCAGATATGCATTTGACGGCGAAGACCTCGATGCGGAAATGGCACAGATAACAAGGGACTGTCTTTTCTCGCCCAATGCCGAAAACGGAGAATTTGACAGCGAAATATTTAAAATAGCCAAGAAAGACCTCCTTGACCGCATTGACGCAGAACTCAACAACAAGAGAGGCTATGCCCTTTCAAGAGCCGAAGAACTCGCATTCAAGGGAGAACCAGCAGAAGTTTCCTGTACGGGAAAAAGAGAAAATGCAGAAAAAGTAACTCCCGCAGACGCATACAGGGCATATCAAAATATTCTGAAAACTTCACAGATAGAAATAATTTATGTTTCTTCCGAGGAGAACAATACTCTCAAAGAGATGTTTGCCGAGGAATTTGCAAAGATTGAACGTCAGCCCCGTGAATATGTTTTCGCTTCAAAAAGCCCTTTGAAATCCGATGTTGAAACCCTTTCCGAAGAACTTGATGTAAGACAGTGCAAAATGGTAATGACATTCAAGACGGATTCCGATGACAAATTTGCAATCAGTATGCTGAGTATGATTTACGGTGCAACACCCGTTTCAAAGCTTTTCATGAACGTAAGAGAAAAAATGAGTCTCTGCTATTACTGTGCAAGCCGTTTTTCAGCAATTAAAAACGTTGTTGCGGTTGACAGCGGTGTTGAAAAATCCAACATTGAAAAGGCTAAGGCGGAAATACTCAATCAGCTTGACGAGATAATAAAGGGAAATATCACGGACGAAGAAATGCAGAGCGCACTCCTTTCCCTTGACAATGCATATAATTCCATAGGTGATACCCCTTCATCTTATTCAAACTGGTATTTTGAAAGATTCTGTGACGGAAAAATAGTCACTCCGCAGGAACATTTCAAAAATTATCCGGAAGTCACAAAGGCAAGAATAATTCAGGCGGCATCATCTTTGAAGCTTGACAGCATTTATTATATGCTCAGCAAGGAGGCTGAATAATGGAGAAGAATATCATAACCGACAAGATAACGGGCGATAAGATAATTCACGCAAAACACGACAGCGGTCTTGACATATATATCTGCGAAATGGAAGGTTACAGCAGTGTTGAGGCTCTTTTCGGAACAAAATACGGCTCTGTGAACACGATGTTCAAAATGGCGCAGGACAAGGAATATACCGTTGTCCCCGAAGGAATCGCACATTTCCTTGAACACAAGCTCTTTGAAAATGAGGACTGTGACGTTTTTGAACTCTATGCCAAAACAGGCGCAAGCGGAAATGCTTTCACATCTTTTGACAAGACTGCATATCTTTTCAGTTGTACAAAAAATTATCAGGAGTCACTGAAAATACTCCTTGATTTTGTACAAGCTCCCTATTTCACGCAGGAAACCGTTGACAAGGAGCAGGGCATTATAGGTCAGGAAATACAGATGACCAACGACAACCCCGAATGGAGAGTATTTTTCAATATGCTCCGCTGTATGTACCACAACCACCCCGTAAAAATAGATATTGTAGGAACTATTGAAAGCATAGCTCAGATAAATGCGGATTTGCTTTACAAGTGCTATTATACTTTCTATAATCTTAATAACATGGTTCTTTCAATTGCGGGAAACATAAAGGCTGACGAAGTGCTTGAAATCTGTGACAAGTGCCTTAAACCCTGCGAGGACAAAGGTCTTGAAACTGTTTTCCCCGATGAACCGGAAAGTGTTGTAAAATCGGAAATAACCGAAAAACAGCCTGTCGGAGCGTCAATATTCAATATAGGCTATAAATGCAAGCCCGAATCGGGAAAGGAAAGACTTGAAAAAGTAATGGCTGCATCTGTTGCGGCGGATATTCTTTCAGACCCCTCAACGGAAATGTATCAGAAACTTCTCAAAGAAGGCATTATAAATTCCTCTTTCGGAACGGAAGTTTTCACGGGTGACGGATATTTCACGGTTATATTCAGCGGTGAATCGGATTCACCAGATGTAATAAGAGATACTGTTTCCGATGAAATCGACAGAATAATAAAAGAAGGCATAGATGAGGAACTTTTCGGAAGAATCAAGAAATCAAACTACGGCGGTCTTATAAGGGAACTCAACAATGTTGAGGCAGTCGCAAATCTCATGATGAACAGCCATATGGACGGTGTAGGACCTTATGACACAATAGAGGTTCTTTCAAAGCTTAAAAGCAGTGATGTGCTTGACTTTATGAAAAATGAACTCAGAAAAGACAGGCGTGTAATGTCAGTGATTGAGAGGACGGTGTAAGCCTTGACAGAGGTTCAGACCATATCCGACCCTAATGTTATATCTTTCCCGAAACTTGGCTGGGAATTTCGCATAGACCCCACAGCTTTCACAATTTTCGGACTTGATATACAGTGGTACGGAGTAATAATTGTCACAGGGCTTCTTCTTGCAATACTCTATTGTTTCCCACGCATGAAAAGATTCGGAATTGATTCCGACAGGGCGACAGATGCCGTTATAGCAGGAGTTATAGGCGGAATAATCGGCGCAAGGCTGTATTAT
Organism: Ruminococcus sp.; assembly: GCA_017543595.1. GTDB lineage: Bacteria > Bacillota > Clostridia > Oscillospirales > Ruminococcaceae > Ruminococcus. The sequence continues at coordinate 20,105 of JAFYFU010000081.1, forward strand.
GTCGCATTCCGCTGGGACGAATACAAGGGCGATATAAAGGCGATTCTAAACACGAGAAACGGCGGACTTGCTATTTACGGCGGAATAATCGGAGCAGTGCTTGTCGGGCTTATATTCTGTAAAATCCGAAAAGTCAAAATGCTCCCCATGCTTGATATTTCGGTCATAGGATTTCTTATCGGTCAGGGTGTCGGCAGATGGGGGAATTTCGTGAATCAGGAGGCATTCGGAACAAATACCGACAGCCTTTTCGGAATGACGGGCGGAAGAATACAGAATACCATAATGAGCAGCAGTGCATTTCTTGACGGGGAAATGTATCAAAAAGGTCTTGAAATGTCCGAAAAATACGCAGTACACCCGTGTTTTCTGTATGAATCCGCATGGTGTCTGCTGGGATTTTTAATCTTTGCGTTTTTCTCAAAGAAAAGAAAATATGACGGGCAGATTCTTTTGATGTATATGGCTTGGTACGGTGCGGAAAGATTTGTGGTTGAGGGACTCAGGACAGACAGCCTTATGATAGGAAATATAAGAATTTCACAGGCTTTGTCACTTGTAATATGCATAGTTTCGATAATATTGCAGATAATTTTTCATTTCCGTGTAAAGCGTGACCCCGAAAAATATGTTCTCTATGTTGATACAGAAGAATCAAAACTTCTTCTTGAAGAATCAAAAGTTAAAAATTCAAAGAAAAAATCAAATGAAAATATCAAGGAGGAAAATCAAAATGGCACAGATAATTGACGGAAAAGCAGTTTCCGCAAGCGTTAAAGAGGAGGTCGCTGCCGAGGCTGCAAGACTTAAAGAGGAAAAAGGTCTTAAAGTAGGTCTTGCTGTCGTAATCGTGGGAAACAATCCCGCATCAAGAGTTTATGTAAACAATAAGAAAAAGGCTTGTGAGGCGGTAGGTTTCCAGTCTTATGAGTACGCTATGGACGAGGATACAACTCAGGAACAGCTCCTCGACCTTGTAAACGTACTCAACCGTGACGACAGGGTAAACGGCATACTTGTTCAGTTGCCTCTCCCGAAGCATATTGATGAAAAAGCCGTAATAAATGCTATCTCTCCCGAAAAGGACGTTGATGCATTCCACCCCGCAAATGTCGGCAGAATCATGATAGGCGACTATGCATTTCTTCCCTGTACTCCCGCAGGAGTTATGCGTCTTATCGAAAGTACGGGAACTGATATAACAGGCAAAAATTGCGTTGTCATCGGAAGAAGCAATATAGTCGGCAAACCGCAGGCTATGCTCCTTTTACAGAAAAACGGAACTGTTACAATCTGTCACTCCAAAACAAAAAATCTTAAAGAAATTTGTCTCGGTGCGGATATTCTTGTTGTTGCAATCGGCAAGGCTAAATTCGTAACGGGCGACATGGTAAAAGAGGGCGCAATAGTTATAGATGTAGGCATGGACAGAGATGAAAACGGCAAACTCTGCGGAGATGTTGAATTTGAATCCGCAGAAAAGAAAGCCTCCTACATAACTCCCGTTCCCGGCGGTGTAGGACCTATGACAATAGCAATGCTCATGAAAAA
>JAFYFU010000082.1 GCA_017543595.1 Ruminococcus sp.
AAAACAATGCGGAGATTTCTGAATCATGAAGTTTTTGAATATGTCAAGGCAAGTTATGATGTTCGTGGTCTTACGGGCGATATAATCGTCATAAGGGACAGTGACGGGTCAATTGAGAACATAATAATAAAAAATACAAGACAAGCCCCGAATTTCAGCTTTGAAGAAAAATACAGAGACTACTGCAACGACAACGACATTGATTTCGTTCCGAAACAAAGCTTTGACGAGTTAAGTCAGAAAGAACAGAGAAAAATGCTTGAATGGGAAATAGACAACTGACATTAGTTTTCAGGGAGTGATTTTATGCCCGAAATATGCATATTTACGGGAGAAGATGAAAAATGGCGTGAACAACAGATAATATCATGGAAAGAAAATTTCTGCCGTAACAGTTTCTATCTCCAAGAGAAAAACGGCTGTCCGATAAAAATAAAATGTGAAAATATTTCTGCTGAAAATATTAAAAAATATTTTGAAAATCTTGATTCTTCCGAATGGTCTGTCTGCATATGCATAGACAAGACAAAAAATTTCAGCCTTATAAAAGATATAATAATAAACAAATGGGAAAACAAACCCGACAGATATCTTTGTCTGCTTGCAACGGATTCATATGACGAATCCGAAAGAACGGAAGAATGGCGAAAAAAAGGAATTTATCTCTGCAATTCCTTTTATGCGGGAAAACAGGAATCCCTTGAAACGCAGATATACCGTTTTCTTTCGGAGTTACACACAAACAGGCGGAAAGCATGGGAAAAATATGAATCTCTTTCACGCCCCGTATCATCATACTACGAACTTTAAGAGGATAATATGAACAGAAACTTAACGGAAATTATTTTTAAATCCGTAAACAAAGAAACGGGAAAGTCTCTGATTAAAGGCAATTTTCCGTCCCCTCCCGAAAAAAATTCAGATATTTCAATTACTGTAATATTTGACAACAGCCTCAGCATGGAAATATCAGAAAAACTATGCGGAAAAATACAGGACGGAACAGACAAATTCTGCAAGCTGCTCCCCGAATTTATAGAAATATCTGTAATATCCGTTGTAAATTCGCAGATAAGACTTATCCGTGATTTTCAGGACGAAAAATCCGAATGGTATCAGCCGTGCAAATCAAAAGGTATGTCGCCGATAAAAGCCTGTATCTGCCTTGCAAATGAGAGAATGTCAGGCAGGGGAGAGGAAAAATATATTTTTCTGATTTCCGACAAAAAAGGAAACGATGAATATTTTTTCAGCGATGACGATATGAAAATTATTGAAGAAACAGCCGAAAACTGCAAAACTGAAAATATTTCCTCAAATCCCGAAAAACTTTCCGAATATTTATACTGGTTTGTAAGGAAATTTTCCGATGACGATTCGGGAGATGACCCCTTTTCTGCAAAAGATTTTCTTTTTGGTGAGTGAATATGAAAAATTTTTCCGAAATAAAAACAGTTTCAGGCAGTCAGCTTATCGACTGCGAAAATATTAAAAAAATTAAAAATGCCGACAGAATGGCAGATGATGTCCTTCATCTTATGATTCTGCTTGATGTGAGCGAAAGCATGAAAAATTATATTCCGCTCCTCAGAAATATGACGGAACAGATTTACGGCTGTAAAAATACGGATTTGTGCATAATCGGAATATGCAGCGACAGAATCGAAATAGTAAAAAATTTTACAGGAAATGCTGAAATTATTACCGATATAGAAAAAAATCTTCTGAATATTTTTTTTGAGCATACAGGCGGAAATATTTCCCCTCTGGGGGTTCTTCTTTCGGTTGCGGGCGAAAAATTCAGAAAGAGGTGCGGTGCGGATTCCGAAAAGAAAGCAATTATCATATGTTCGGATTTTCTGCCGAATGATTACAGCAAGACAGATGCGTTTGAATCTCCCGATGAATTTGTTTCGGCTTTTACGAATTTCAGCAGATTTATAACCGAAACAAACACAAATCTTTATACCATACCTTTCGGGGAGGAAAATCCCCTGCACCGAAAATGGCTTGATATTCTCAGAGGTCAGGAACAAAATCCCGAAATTTCTTCAATAAAAGAAATTATAGATAAAAGTTTTGTCAAAAATACCCCGAAAGTTAAAATCAAAAAGCCAAGCCTTGCGGATTTGCTGTCACGATAACAAAAAGGAGGAATTTAATGAAAATACAGGATAATGACAAGTACATAGTTTCCCCTGAATACCACAGCGAAAGAATCCCCGATTCCGAACCCGTAACACTCAAAAAGCCCGAAATCAAGCATAAACCGCCCGAATTAAGGGCTGATACGATAATTATTCCGCTTGTTTCGGCAAGTGCATATTATGTTTTCTATAATAAAATTTTGCCTATGCTTACCGAAAATAAAATGTCAAAATATATAGTATATTTTATACTGGTCGGAAGTGCGATAACTTTTCTGACAACTGTTTTAAGATTCATAATAGGCTGGATTTATTATTTATTTGAGAGAAATTCAAAAATTAAAAAATTAAAAGATGATTCGGAAAAATTATGTCATGAATCAATTGAAAAGGGAAACAAATATATTGACAATATTTCCGATGTTTATAATTATCAGGAAACAGATGAAAAATTATTGTGGTCGCACACGCATAATCACAAAAGTTTTCTGCAAATAAGAATAGGTCACTGCGAAGAAATTCAAAATCCCTTCAGAATATTGAAATGGGAGGGTAAAGATGACGATTTATCCACGAAATTCAAGGAAATTGCAGATTCTCTCATCGAAAATACCGAACTTTTATGCAGGGAAAATATACCCTATACAATAGACATCAGCGAGCCGACAGCAATAGGAATTGTCAATGCAGACGAAAATTATAAAAAGGCTTTTCTGAATAATATTTTATTTTTACATTCTCCCGCAGACGTTACAATTAATATAATCCCCGAAAACAGCATAGAAAAAAATATTCCCAAATCCTATTCAAAGGAAAAAGAAAAAAAGCCCGTTGTATATATTTTTAACGATTACGGAAATTACTGTGCGAAAAATCCCATGATTATTGAATTTACAGCACAGCTTGAAAATAAAGCGTCTGTTATTATTTTCAGTGAAAAAGAAACGGATTTTCCGAGTTTCTGCGATATGGTATATGATGTAAAGGCGGACAGTCTTTCTTTCCGTGATTCAAAACCGCCTGTGAACGTTCTGCATGACATTCCTGATATTTCAAAGACGGAAAAACAATATTTGACTTTGATTCAGAGCGACATTCCGCACACGGAAAATATCATGAGTACGGATATTCCCGATATGCTGGGGCTTTTTCAGTTTCACGGCATTGAGGAAACAGACGATATATTAAAACTGCATGAGAAATCCGCATCTGAACGCTATCCCGAAAAACTGAATATTCCAATAGGTATCGGAAATAACGGCAGGCATATATGCGTTGATATAACAAGTGCGAAACACGGTGTAATGGCAGGCTATACGGGAAGCGGAAAATCGCAGTTTCTCCTCAGTATGATGATGTCGCTTTCACTGTTGTATCACCCTGATTTTGTCAAATTTACATTTATTGATTTCAAGGGCGGTTCGTCCTCGGAACAGTTAAAAAATCTTCCGCATTTTGCAGGTTCTTTCACGGACGTTGACGGAGAAGAAAAAATAATCCGTGTTATAACCATTCTTGAACAGGAAGGAAAACGCCGTCAGAAAATATTGCAGAAAGTTTTTGATGACGGAAAAATTGAACAGATGGAAATTTCCGAATATCACAGATATCTCAGAACGCTCTCTCAGGAACAGCTTAAAAATGAGGAAAATCTGCCCTATCTCCTGATTGTGATTGATGAGTTTACCGAACTTATGAGCAGATACAGCAATTTTTCAAAGGATTTGGAATCTGTTGCAAGACTCGGACGAAGCAGGGGAATGTTTCTTTTGCTTTGCGCTCAGAGACCTTTCGGTTCGCTTAACGGTCAGATACGCAGTAACCTCGGATATACAATATGCCTTAAAACAAACTCCGCAGAGGATTCACGCTCCGCAATAGGAAACGACAAAGCCTATTCACTGGTAAACAAGGGAAGCGGTTATCTGTGGAATGTTGAAACAAGCGAATGTCTGTATTTTCAGTCGCCGTATTCAATGACAAGAGATGTATTTTCGGGCAGAAGTCAGTTAAATATTACATCACTTACGCTTAAAAATTTTTATCTGAGGAAAAATTTTGAAAGGGATATGGTTTTCAGCGAGGAACTTCCGCCTGTGCTTAACGGAGATGAAACGCTGATATCATGCTGTGAAAACAGCTTTAATGTCACAAGAAACAAATGGGGAACTGATTTTGACGGGAAAATCCCTGTCGGAAAAATTGACAACGTTATCATGCAGAAAACAGAAACGGCTTATCTTAATGTTTTTAACGAAAATACCATAATATACGGAAATCCCGCAACAGGAAAAACATATTTCTTAAAGACGATTCTTATGAATCTTATAAAAAGCTGTCCGCCTGATATTGCCGATATTTTTGTGATAAACGCAATGGAACTCAGTTACGGAAGTTTCAAAGATGTTCCGCACATATCATGCGTTATAAATCCAAGCTATGAGGAAGATACTTTTATTTTCACAAGGTTCACTCTTATTCTTGACGAGGAAATAAAAAGAAGAAAAAAGATTCTGTCGTCCAAAACCATTGAGCAGTACAATTCCGAAAATCCTAACAACCGCCTTAATTACCTTGTATGTATAATTGACGGGTTTGATTTTCTGCGTGAGGAATATCCGCAGGAATACGAAAAAATTCAGTATTTCATAAAAAAATCAGGCAAATGCGGTGTGAGTTTCATTGTATCGACAAGAACAAATCTGCCATCTGTAATAAAATCGCAGTTTCCGAATATATTTACATTTTCTTTCCGTGACGACAGTTACAGGGAATTGCTGACGCTCGGAGCAATAAAAAAACCTTCACCTTTTGCAGGCAGATGTCTTACAAATATTGCAAATCAGGGAGTAGCCCTTGAAATGCAGGTCATGCTCCCCGTAGGCGTACAGTCGGTTGATGAAGGCTTTGAACGCCTTGTCGATGAGGAAATCTCCTGTCAGCTAAAAGGCATAAAATATAAATATTACAGCTCCGGAAAAAACGTATACAGCGCAAAATTAATTCCCGAAATGCCGACAGACAGAAAAAAATCAATTTCAAATCCCGACTATACACCGCTTAAAGCAGTTGATGATTTTACAAAAGACAAGGAATTTAAAACTTTTCCGCTTCATGCCGTTATGGGTATGCGAACCGACACTGTAAAGCCCTTTACCGCAGATATGAAACTTTGGAGAATGTTGACAATACTCGGCATACCGAAATCAGGAAAAACCACTGCAATTCATCAGTTAATACAGCCCGTTATCAATAAAATAAAAAACGAAAAAGAACTCGGAATAATTATAATTGACAACAGGGAAAACAGCCTCGGTCAAGTATATTCAGTTTTTGAAAATATTAAAGTTTTTCCGCAGTCAAGGGAAACCGTTGAATTTTTCCACAATGATGAGAATTACAGAAAGATTATTCAGGAGGCACTCGAAAAATACAGAACCGTATTTTTTATAATTGAGGACTACCCACGGCTTGTGAGAATCGCAGAAGCCTATGGAATACAGGGATTTGTCAAGGAACTCAACACCTACATAACAAACTGCTATCAGAGCAACGAAAATTTCAAATTTATCTTTACGGGAAATATGGGCGACTGCAATCAAAATTCAATGTTCTACAATCATGAAACAAATAACCTTAATCTGTGGATTGTCGGAGGTGTGCTTTCACAGCTCGGAAGTTATGACCCCGACAGCATATTCGGACGATACCGCACGGCACTTCCCGAACATACAAGCATATACAGGCGCATGGGCGAAATTATAAGCATTAAATTCTGAAAAGGAGAAATTTATGAAATTTTACGAAAAATTCACATTACTTGAATGGAAAGAAACAGCATACACCGATGAAGTGTTTTTGCCTGAGTCGCCTGACCCGTCATTTATTTCTCTTGCAAAGCGTTTCAATATGGGTCAGAATCTTTTTTCTGTTACCTGTCCGCAGATATGCGAGGGGACAAATTCCTGCATGATTATCGGAGTTTCCGATGAAAAGATTGAAATTTGCCTTGCTGTACCCGAAAAGCCTGCATTTTTCGCATCAAATCCGAAAAATTTCCTTGATTCTTCAATAATTGGCTTTATCAGAATGTGTACCGATTTTCTTTTTTCCGAAAATGAAGAATTTGAAGAAGAAATTACAATTGACTCAGATGAAAAACCGCCGAGAGAATTTTATCATGACTTTTGGCGTTCAAAATATGGAGAAAAAAGATTAAGAATTGAAAAAATAAATAATTTTATCGGGGATAAATTTCCATCGGTAGTTCTTGCTTTTTCGTCATCTGACGGGGGAGTGTGGAGCAGTTTTCTTATGCGTGATTCTTCGGGCGGGTATTCTTCAAATATTTCAAAACAGACGGCAACGCATTTCCGCCAGAGTTTTTTTAGGCTGCTCCCCTTGATATTTTCATAAAAATATGTTATTATATTTTCAGAGGGGGTATATTTATGACCAAAAAAAGAATTTATTTTGCTTTATCGGCGGTTATTGTCTTTGGGCTTGCAGGCTGCGGAACAGAACAGCCAACTGCTGAAAGCAGTCAAAGCAGTTCAAATATTGAACTCCAAACAACCGAAACGACAACTACCGAAACTACGACAACGGCCACAGAATCCACGACAACGACTGCATCAACAACCACAGAGGCTGCGACAACAACCACATCAACAACTACCGAGACTACGACAACAACTATACTTACAACCACCGAACCTGTGACAACAACTGTATTGACAACTACCGAGCCTGTAACAACGGCTGCGCCCGTGGCAACCGAACCAACAGTCACTGAACCGCCGATTCCCGAAATTGTTCCTCAGAACAATAATGACTGGAAATCAGCATACAGGGAAGTCCTTAACGCTTACAAAAATTCGTCCGATTATGTAAATACGTCCGGATACTACATTGGTTCAGGTTGGGATTTGCAGGATTTGGACTTTGACGGCATACCCGAACTTCTCATATCGGAAGGAGAATATCATGCGGCAAGCGTTATATATTATTACTTTGAAAACGGCGAGGCACACCCGATTATTGATGATGCGGACGGCTATCAGGTTCATTACGGAGCATACGGAACTGTCTTTGTCTGCAACGAAGAACATCTTTTAAGCTGTATGAATATGGGTATGGGTTATTCGTTCACAGGTATAATAAAATATGAAAACCATAAGTTTATAAATGATATATGGTCGGCTACCGAGGATTCAGGCGCAGTAGGCGAGGAAAACGCAACATATACGGTAAACGGTATGAATGTGACAAAAGCAGAGTATGACACGGCAATCAGTCAATATAATTCAAAAAACTGGGTGAGTGCAGGACAGAGATACAGCTTTGACGATTTTTCAGCACTTAATTAAGGGAGTATTTAATAATGAGCAAAAATTTCAAATATAAATTCCTGATTTCGGGAATTTCCGCACTTCTTGCACTTTCATCGGTAAATACAACTGCCTTTGCTGAGTCATATCAGCCATATGAAACGGCTTTGAATCTGATTCAGTCAATCAAAAATGAAAAAGACTCAGATGAAGAAAAATCGGGAGTTTATGAAAATATTCCCGTTTCGGATTTTGAAGTCGGAAATCTTTCTCCCGGCATTGACACAGAATTTGATTTTACCGACTGGTGGTACAGCGAATGGGACGACTGCCGTTATATTTTTCTGCCTGTTACCGCAAACCGCAAAAATTTGCAGATAACCTATTCCGCAGAAGATATGCTTTATCTCAACGGCAGACCCGTAAAATCAGGGGAACTTACTTCAATTCTGAGTGAATCAGATACTTTTCAGGTAAGAGTCGGAAAAAAAGACTGCGGAACTCTTAAAGTAATGCAGTCTAATCTCGGCTGTATATATCTTTCAACAACGAACGGAGGAGTTGAAGCTCTCGATAAGGACAGGAGTGCCATACAGGGCGGAGATATTCTGATGCTCAATTCCGAAGGCGATATTGAATACAGCGGACCAATGGAAAAATTTTCATCTCACGGAAATTCTTCATGGGATTACAGCGATAAAAAGCCGTATAACCTCAAACTGCCGAAAAAAGAAAACCTCTACGGCATGGGCAAAGGTAAAAAATGGGTACTGCTTTCAAATTATCTTGACCATTCCATGCTCAGAAACAAGCTTACGGAGGAAATGTGCAGGGCGTGCGGAATGGAATTTGTAATGGATTCCGTGTTCCTTGACTTATATGCAGACGGTTTATACCGTGGAACTTATCAGCTTTATGAAAAGATACAGGTAAACGAAAGCCGTGTCAATATAGATGATTTGGAGAAAAAGACCGAAAAACTCAATGACCTTGAACTTGACGAATACCCGCACGAAGTTTCAGGGGCGGAAAGCCTTGGTGAATATATCGAAAACAGCTGTAAATACTATGATATACCAAATAATCCCAAAGATATAACAGGCGGTTATCTCTTGCAGTTTCAGTTGTGGAACAGATACGGAGAAAAGGCTGACAGCGGATTTGTAACTTCAAGGGGACAGGCAATTTCCATTGACGGTCCCGAATATGCCTCAAAGGAACAGGTTGAATATATACGTTCCTTTGTTCAGGATATGGAGGACGCTGTTTATTCCGAAACGGGATACAACGGAAAGGGCAAACATTACAGCGAATATCTTGATGTTGATTCCTTTATTGTTGCATATCTTGTTCAGGAAATAAGCGAAAACGTTGACGCAGGTTCTTCAAGTTTCTATTTCTGGAAAGATTCAGACCTCACGGGTGACGGCAAAATTCATTTCAGTCCTGCATGGGATTTTGATTTCAGCTACAATAATTTCAGGGCATCACGCAGAAATTCCGAAGGAAAAGTCGGCTACTCCTCTTTAAGCAACAATATGTTTGCAATATGTTTCCCGATAAACGGCTATGGAGTCAGCGGACGACCTACTTTCGGTGTGAACTGGATTGGTCAGCTTTATAATTACAAGGAAATTGAAGCAAGAGCCGCAAAAATTTATTTACAGCGTTTTAAGCCTTTTCTCGACAATCTGACAGGCGGACAAACTCCCTATCTCAGACAGCTTGCTCAGGATATTCTTCCCTCTGCGGAAATGAGCAACGCACGCTGGCATACATACGGCGGAAAGGAATACTGCGTATTCGGTTCGTCAAGCGGAGAGGATTTTATGGGTTCTGTTGATATTCTCCGTGAATTTATAAACAAGCGCAGTAATTGGCTTGCTGAACACTGGTCAGAATATCTTTCTGTTGACGGTGATGTGGACGATAACGGAATAACCGAAATTTCCGATGCTGTTTTGTTGCAGAAATGGCTTCTCAACGCTTCCGATTCACATATCGGAAACACGGATTCTGCGGACTTGAACAAAGACGGAAAAATTGATATCTTTGACATGATAGAACTGAAAAAATTATTGTTCAAATAAGCTTATGAAAAATAAAATTGAAAACAATTCAAATCCTGATTTAAAACAACGGATTATTTTTGTAACCGGAATTATTTTCATTGCTGCGGGATTGTCTGTTTTGGGTTTTTTCGGTGTCAGGAAAATTTACAGGGAGTATCGGAAATTTCAATTAATGCGTGAAAATGTCGTTGTGGAAATACCGAGCGTAAATATAAAAGCTCCCGTTCTTGAAGGAACTGAAAACGAAATACTTTCACAGGCAACAGGGCATTTTAACAATACGGGTGATGTCGGAGCAGGAAATTACTGTATCGCAGGTCACAGCAGTACAATATACAAGGAATATTTCAACAACCTGAAAAAAGTCAGCACAGGAGATGAAATTTTTCTTTACGATAAGCAAAAAAATAAATATGTGTACGTAATTGATGATATTTTTATCGTAGAGCCGAACGAAACTTGGATATTACAGGATTTTGATGATGTAAGAGTAACTTTGGTGACCTGTACAGATGACGGAACACAAAGACTTACAGTCGTGGGAAAATTATCCGACAATAAAAAACAGTCGGAAAAATAATTTTTTTCTTGACATTTAGGATATACAATGATATAATATTATCTGTAAGTTTTTTACCGACAGTTCGTTTGCGCTATCCTGTCGTAAAACAAAACCAAGGCTGGCTATAAAAAATAACGGCATAAAAAGCCGTTTGTTTTCGTACGTGTTTTTAGCTGTGCCTTTAAAAAAAGGCGCAGTTTTTTATTGAAAGGGTGATAATATGTACTGTCTTAAAACATCAGCGGCTTTCGACAGCGCACATTTCCTCAGCGGATATAACGGAAAATGCGCCAATATTCACGGTCATCACTGGATAATTGAAGTTGTTGTCCGTTCGGAAAATTTGCAGGACAGCGGTGAAAAGCGTGGCATGATTTTAGATTTCGGAGATTTGAAAAAAACTGTCAGGTCACTTGCGGACAGTTTCGACCATGTACTTATATATGAAAAAAATTCACTGAAAGCCAAAACAATTGAGGCTCTTGAATCGGAAAATTTCAGGTTAAAGGAAGTTTCGTTCAGACCTACTGCCGAAAATTTTGCAAAATATTTTTTTGATGTTCTCAAATCATCGGATTTGCCCGTCAAAAACGTTACAGTCTATGAAACCCCCGAAAACTGCGCTGTATATGAGGAGTGATAAATATGTTTCCCGTAGTTGAAAAATTTGTAAGCATTAACGGAGAGGGCGCACACGCAGGCGAAATATCTGCCTTTATTCGTTTCAGGAAATGTAATCTCAACTGCGCTTACTGCGATACACGCTGGGCTAATTCAGACAACGCAGAAGCTGAAATGATGTCCGCCGAGGAACTCGCAGAATGGGTAAAAGAAAGCAATGTTAAAAATGTTACTCTTACGGGCGGAGAACCCCTCTTGCAGTCAGATATATCCGAACTTACGGATATTCTCATAAAAAACGGCATAAGAACCGAAATCGAAACAAACGGCAGTATATTAATTAAAAATCTTTCGGAACGTGAACTCAGACCCGTTTTTACAATGGACTATAAATGCCCGTCAAGCAATATGGAAAAACATATGTGCCTTGAAAATTTCAAGTATTTACAGTGCCATGATACTGTTAAATTTGTTGTCGGAAATCATGAGGATATGCTCCGTGCGGAAGAAATAATTAAAAAATATTCTCTCGGTTCGGTCTGCCATGTTTATTTCAGCCCTGTTTTCGGGAGCATTGACCCTGCGGAAATGGTAAATTTTACAATAGAAAGACATATGAATGATGTAAGGATTCAGCTCCAAATGCATAAATTTATCTGGAATCCTTTAAAGAGGGGAGTGTAAAATGGATAAAAAAGCCATTGAATATCATGTTCTCGGATTGATTAAGGCTATCGGAGAAGACCCCGAAAGAGAGGGTCTGCGTGAAACTCCCCGCAGAGTTGCAAATATGCTCGAAGAAGTCCTTGAAGGTATAAATTATACGAATCACGAAATAGCCGAAATGTTCGGGAAAACTTTCACGGCGGATTACGGCGAATCCGAAAATACTGTCGTAATGAAAGATATAACTGTTTTCAGTTACTGCGAACATCACCTTGCGCTTATGTATGATATGACGGTGAATGTCGCATACATTCCGCATGGTAAAGTCCTCGGTCTCAGCAAAATCGCCCGTATATGCGATATGGCGGCTAAACGTCTGCAATTGCAGGAGCGTCTTGGCAGAGATATTGCCGAAATAATTTCAGAGGCAGCGGATACCCCCGATGTTGGCGTGAAAATTCTCGGCTCTCACAGTTGTATGACGGCAAGAGGCATAAAAAATGCATCATCTCGCACCGAAACACGCACCTATACGGGAGAATTTAAAAACAGACAGGATTTACAGAAACTTTTAGATTAATTATAATTTTCTGATTTAAATAAGGAGATATTATGAAAGCACTTGTTTTATTCAGCGGCGGAGTTGACAGCACAACCTGTCTTGCTATCGCTGTAAAAAAATACGGTGCAGGAGAAGTTCTTGCACTTTCAATAAGCTACGGTCAGAAACATTCCCGTGAAGTAATTGCCGCAAAAGAATTAGCGGAATTTTACGGCGTTGAACATAAAATACTTGATTTGTCCGTAATATTTGAAGGCTCTGACTGCTCACTGCTTGTAAATTCAGATAAAGAAATTCCAAAGGAAAGCTACGCAGAACAGCTTGAAAAAAACAACGGCTCTCCCGTTTCAACATATGTGCCGTTCAGAAACGGCTTATTCCTCGCATCTGCGGCAAGTATAGCACTTTCAAGGGGATGTACGGAAATATATTACGGCGCACATTCGGACGATGCCGCAGGAAATGCTTATCCCGATTGCAGTAAGGATTTTAACGATTCGATAAACCGTGCAATATTTATAGGGAGCGGAAATGTGTTGAATGTTGTTGCCCCGTTTATCGGCATGAATAAAGCTGATGTTGTAAAAACAGGTCTTGAATTGAATGTTCCCTATGAGAAAACATGGAGCTGTTATGAGGGAAATGAAAAACCTTGCGGTGTCTGCGGAACGTGCCGTGACAGAATAGCCGCTTTCAGGGCTAACGGCATACAAGACCCTGTTTTATAAATTTGGATTGTTAAGAAAAATTGTGCTTTGCGCTGTATAGGGTGGCTTGGGGGGAATAAGCCGCCTCTTGTGCTGAAAGTGAACGAAGCGAAGCGCAGTGAACGAAAGCACAAGCCCCAAAAGGCGGCTCCCCCCATTTAAAATAAGGAGTATGAAAATGACAGGAAGAAATCAAAATGAAAAGGGAGATATTTCTCTCCTGGGAAACCGTAATACTAAATATCCTATGGACTATGCGCCCGAATTGCTGGAAACTTTCCCGAACAAACACCCCGACAATGACTATTTTGTTAAGTTCAACTGCCCCGAATTTACGTCTTTGTGTCCCATAACGGGTCAGCCCGATTTTGCAACGATATATATATCATATATACCTGATGAGCGTATGGTTGAAAGCAAATCACTTAAATTATATCTTTTCTCTTTCAGAAATCATGGGGATTTCCATGAGGACTGCGTTAATATAATCATGAAAGATTTGATTAAACTTATGAACCCGAAATATATTGAAGTATGGGGAAAATTTCTCCCAAGGGGCGGACTTTCAATAGACCCCTACTGCAATTACGGCAGACCAGATACAAAATGGGAAAAACTCGCATGGGACAGGCTTGCAAACCATGATATGTACCCTGAAACAGTAAACAACAGATAATTAAAGGGGCTTGCTGAAAGCCCCTTTTTGATTATATTTTATCTATTGTGTCTGATATGATTTTTTCAATGTTTGCACCATAAATGTCAAGACCTGTCGCCTTTATGATTTTTACGTCATTTATTCCGTAGAAATTTTCTGCGAGGGCTTTTACATATCCAAAACCATATCCTTCGGGCATATAGTCGCCTCCTGCTGTGGTGATATAATACAGTTCACTGCCTTTGCACAGACCTTTCGGAACTCCTTCGGGAGTGTAGACAAAAGTTATTCCGAGAACGTTTATCTGTTCGATATACTGTTTTAAAACTGCGGGAAATGACAAATCCCAGTACGGTGCAGCTATAACTATTTTGTCGGCAGATGCAAAAAGCCTTGCCTGTTCAAACATAGGATTATCGAATTGTTTTTCTGCAATAAGAGAATCCCTTGTCTGTAAAAATTTTTCGTCAACGTTCGGAAAATCAATTTCTGATAATTTAATTTCTTTTACATCATCGCCGAGTTTTTGCAGAAGTACATCTGCAAGGCATTTTGTCCTTGAATATTTTCTTACACAGGCATTAATAAAAAGTATCATAAAAACCTCCTGAAAAAATCTCCTGCTTTCTGAGGGCAGTCTTTTGCCTCATCATAGACAGCGTGACCATATTCTTTATATATATAATATTCAGCGTTGAGTTTTTCGGCAAGTTCAACAGAGGATTCCGCACTGAATATTTTATCGTTTTCTGCTCCGATTACAAATGCGGGGCATTTTATATTTCCCGTCATATCGGTTAAACTGTCTATCGCCTCAGCTAAAATAATAAAGTTTTCAATATCCTTATCCGTTGCCATTTTTCCAAATTCGGGGAATACAGCTTTATTTTTCAGGTAAAATTTTTCGCTGTATATATTTCTTGCGAATGAGTCCATAAGTTCAGACATATTTTTTTCTTTTGCAAGTTTTATCCATTCGTTTATAATTTTCAGGCTGTTTTCCGAAAGTCGGGAGGCTGTCGAACAAAGCACAATCGAATTTACAAGGTCTTTACGCTTTGCGGCAATTGTCTGTGAAATCATTCCGCCCAGAGAAACACCGTAAATATTCACGGATTTAAGATTCAGAATGTCAAAGACTTCCGCTGTATCATCTGCCATATCGCTTATTGAATATCCTTTTTTGATATCCGAATTTTTATCAAATACATAAACATTAAAGTCAAATGCCAAATCCCTGTACTGTCTTGCAATTGCGTTTGCGTAGGGCATTACGCTCATAAGGCTTATTCCGGGGATTATTGCAGCGGGTTGGGCATTTTCCTTTCCGAATCTGAAATATTGCATTTCGATTCTGTCGGTTTTTATTTTTTCGATTTTTATTTCCATAAGTACCTCCTCTTAAATCTTTTGATAATTATATCATTTTTAATGCATAATGTCAAGTATAAAGACAGATAAAATAATTATTTCGTACAGAATTATCAAAATAATATAATTTATATTTATTGACACAAGTAAGATAAAATATTATAATAATAATCGGGGGTGTGTAATTTGACAAACGGAAGAATAGCTGTGATTATTTCGGAAATATTTGACCCGCTTGATTATGAACTTTTAAACGGCATATATTCTCAGGCAGAAAAATTAAACTATGACACTGTTGTACTGACGGGAATAAGGGATATCAGGCTTGCGGCATATCACAAGATGTTTTCGGAAAAGCTTGACAATATTTATACACTTATAAATTCCGCACATTTTGACGGGATTATATTCGTTGCGGAAAGCTTTTATGAAAGCCATACGGAACAGCATATTTTTTCATTAATTGAAAAAACAAATATACCATGCGTTACAATCGGCAGAAAATATAAAAATTTCAGGAGCGTATTTCCTAATCAGCGTTTTATTATGCGTAAGATAACGGGACATCTCATAAAAGAACATCATTGCAGAAAATTCGGCTTTTTAAGCGGAATAAAGGGAGAATACAATTCCGAGGAACGTTTCGCAGGCTTTAAATCCGCCCTTGATTCCGCAGGAATAGCTTTTGATGAAAATAATTTATTCTATGGGGAGTTCTGGAAATACAAGCCCAAAGAAATAGGGCTTAAAATCGCAGAGAAAAAAGAACTTGACGCAGTGGTCTGTGCAAGCGATTTAATGGCGGTAAGTCTTTGTGAGGGGCTTGTTTCAGGCGGTGCAAAAATTCCGCAGGATATAAAAATTACGGGCTATGACGGGGAATGTTGCGCTGTTCTGAATACACCGAATATCACAACAGCTACGGGCTGTAAATTTGATGAGGGAACACTCGCAGTAAATGAACTTTATAATATTATTAAGGGGGAAAATTTTAAAACTCCCGAAACATATAAAATCCTTTTCGGAACAAGCTGTGGCTGTAAATCCGATGTGACCTATTCCGACAGTTGGGCAAAGCGTGAACTTCTCAACATAATTAATCATCATATGGACAGCGGGAGATATCTGACAGATGATATGACGGAGAAAATCAGCCGTGCAAATTCTTTTGACGAACTTATTGAAATAATCGGAAATTTAGCGGATTTTCTTCATGACTGGTACGGGCTTGATATCTGTCTGTGTACGGACTGGAAATTTAATTTTGAAAATCACAACAGTTTCAGAAGTGACGGCTTTTCAGATGAAATGCATTTAATCATGGATAAGAGAAGATATGTTCCCGACGGAAAACGGGAAACTTTCCCGACAAAAAATCTCCTGCCGACCCTTGAACGTGAACACTCTCCGCTTTTGATTACAATGTCGGCTCTTAATATCGGCAGTCAGGTTCTCGGATATATAGCTTTTCTCTATGACAGACCCGATTTGATAAATTATGATGCAAGGTTTATGAACTGGAACAGTGCCGTGGCAAACGGATTCAGCCTTATTCAGCAGAAACTCTATGACGAATATAAATCAAGACAGAATATAGTAATGTCAGTTATAGACCCGATAACAGGCTATTACAATCAAAGAGGATTTCTTGAAAGACTTTCCGAAAGAAAAGATGATAAATTAATTGTCTGGTATTTCGGAATATATGAAGAACGCATTTCAAATATTGAAAATAATTATTTTCAGATAATATCAACATCTTTGAGACTGTCCTCAGACCCCTCTGAGGATATATCCGTAATAGGAAAGAATCTTTTTGCAATTATACTCACCGCAGACGGCGACAATCCCGATAATGTTTCATTCCGCCGTATGCTGAGATTCATGCAGGAGGCTGAAAAAATACAAGGTTTTGACAGATACAGCAAATTCCCCGATATTCTCTCAAAAAGCATACTGATTGACGGCAGGGATAAAAATAAACTGCGGAAAACTGCGGAACTTGCGGAATCATCAAAATTATGCCTTTCTTCGGGCGAATGTGACAAATTAAAATCCGATTTGCTATGGCTGAGAATTAATATAAAACTTCACCCCGAATCTGATTTGACAATTGACGATATGGCAAAATATTTAAATATCAGCCGTACATATTTGCAGAGAATTTATAAAAATCTTTTTGGAATCAGCGCAAAAGAAGATGTAATCATATCAAGGATTGAAAAAGCAAAATATCTTCTTTCTTTCACATCATCTTCAATAGCGGAAATTTCCGAACAGTGCGGTTACAGTGACGCAAACCATTTTATGCGGCAGTTCCGTGAAAGAATCGGATTTACCGCACTTGAATACAGAAAGAAAAATGCATATAAATGAAAAAACGGTCATCTCTCTGTGACCGTTTTTTCGTGATTTGTCCTCTATATAATATCACAATGTGCAGAATTGTGATATCAGCTTATTAATGCACTTCTCATCATGCAGAAGTCGTATATGTCAAGTATTTCGTCTTTGCAGAAATCTGCATTTTCCCAGTTTTTAAACTCATCGGAAGAATCGCCGAGAAGCCATTTTTGGAAAGCGACAACATCTGCAATATTGAAAATTCCGTCAAGGTTTACATCGCCCATTAAATTTTCGGGAGTTTCAGAAGTTTCGGGAATTTCTTCTTCGGGTTTTCCTGTAAAGCCTGTAATTTCGTTAAACATATTTTTTAATTCTTGGTCGGAAAGCTTGCAGGTTGTGCGGTTGTAATGACCGTTAATCGGGTCATCGGGGTGGTCACTGCTCTGAGGAGTTGCCCAGAGTACAGGACACATATTTCTTTCATATGCTGCCTTGCAGACCGAGCTTAAAAATCTTCTGACGGATTCCTGTTCCTTTCCGACTGTCGGACAGCCGTATTCGCCAATAATTACAGGGATTCCCTTGTCAACGTAATTTGTTTTCATCATATCCATTTGCTGATTGAGTTCCTTGTAATCGTCCTCAGTACCCCATGTTGAACGTGCCTTTGCCCAGCTTTCGTCTTTGTCTTCGAGAATCGCAAAGCCTGCGGGAGTATAATAATGAACAGATATTGCCATACGGTTTGCGGGGTCATTCGGCATTTTGAAAAGTGAATCGCAAGTGCGGTCAATTGCCGTGTTATAGCCCGAAATAAGCAGGTGACGCTGCGGATTGTTTCCGCCTGATGAACGTATTACATCAACGAATTTCTGATTTACCTGATTTGCGAGAGCATAGGATTTTTCTTTTTGTTCCTGAGTACCGCTCCACGGATTCCAAATAGATTCCCAGCCGAGTTCTTCATTCTGAGATTCAAATATTAAATGGTCGCCGTAATCCTTGAAAGAATCTGCTATCTGTGTCCACATTCTTTCATAGCGGTTCATATAAGTTTCGGGGTCTTCGGGGAATTTGTTCACCCAGCCGTTATCCCAGTGAATATTTATTATGCAGTACATATCAGCATCAAGAACCCAGTCAACTATCTGCTGTACACGGGCGGTATAATCCGCATTGATTGTATAAGTACCGTCATCTTCCATCATATTTGACCATGCAACAGGCACACGCACAACGCCGAATCCCTCACTTGCCATACCGTCAATCATGGGCTTTGTAATAATGGGGCTGCCCCATGCCTTTTCGTAATCCTCCGTATGAAGTATACCGTCACCCCATTGTCTGTCAACTTCTGCAATCCAGTCACCGCAGGATTCCAGAGTATTTCCGAGGTTTATACCTATTCCCATATCACGGACAAGTTCCATGGTGGAAATATCACGCATATTGTTATTTTCTGCTTTTGCCTCTGTGCATACTGCCGAGCTTAACATTGTAATTCCTGCAATAAATGCAGCCGTAATTTTTGATTTCAACATAATAGAACACTCCTCATTTAAAATCGTCAGATTTTGCCTTTTTAAAAACAAAGTCTTTGATACATGATAAAATCCCAATAAACAGGATAATTTTGTATTTCGCATTTCTGATTCCGCATTTATTATACACTGCTCACAAAAATTTTACAATGGGAAAACAGGCAGAATTTAATGCATATTGTACACAGATAATAAAAATCAGCATACAGACCGTATGCTGATTGTAAAATATTTTAAATTAAGTTTTGCTGTCACTGAAATAATAATTTTCTCATAATTATCATATCAAAGACATCAATTTTCCCGTCACCGTTCAAATCGGCAGAATCGGGATTTTCAAGCTTTGTGTCGGGTACGTCAAGAATATAGTTCTGTAAAATTTCCAAATCAAGCTTGTTTGATTCTCCGTCATTGTTCAAATCGCAGAGGGCAGTTTCGGCAGGTTCGCCGTAAATTTTAATTTCTGCGATATTACAGCAGTAAACGCTGTCAGTGTTTGAGGAATTTTTCGGCGCACCTTCGGGAACGGCATATCTTACATAGCGGGCAGTATTTTCGGAAAGCTTTGCATAGTGAATCCCGAAAGACGGAACATCGCTTATTGTATACACTTTTTCCCAGCTTTTTCCGTCCTTTGAAATCTCGAAAAATCCGTCCATACAGCGGTATTCGTGACCTTTTCTCGGACAGTAGCCAATCATCTTAATATTGTACAGTCCGCCCAAATCAGCCTGAACCCAGCCGTTTCCAACACCGTCAAAGAATGTATTGTTGTCGCCGTCAAAGGCTTTTCTTGAATCGTTTGCGGAATTGTTCCACGGGTCTGAACCTGAAATATTCGTTGATTTTACGGGGATTTCCTCAAATTCCGATATGCCCGATTCAGAACCGAAAATTTCAATTTCAGCGATATTACAGCAATACGTGCTGTCTGTATTAACTCCGTTGTCTGGCTTGCCGTTCGGAACTTCATAGCGGATATATCTTGCCTTTACGGATTTTCCGTCAGGCTTAACGTAATGCATACCGTAGCTTGGTTTTCCGCTGATTGTATAGACAGTTGTCCAGTTTTCACCGTCCTCGGAGACTTTGAACATTCCGTCAGCGCATCTGCCTTCATATCCCGAACGTGGGCAGTAGCCTATTTTTGTAATGTCAAAAGTATTTCCCAAATCAGCCTGAACCCAGCCTGCCGAAAGTCCGTCAAAATAAGTTGAAGTATTTCCGTCAAAAGCCTTGTTGTAGTCGGTTTTGCTGTCATTTTTCCATGATTCAGTACCTGTTACAGAAACGGGAACAAGTTTTTCCCCGAAAGAGGTACTTCCTTTTACATCATCAATTATATAAGTCGTTACGGAATTTGGTGCAAGGGAAACGTTGAGAATATTATTTTTTATTTCAGTTTTTCCAGCGTCCGCCCAGTTTTCAGTATTGCTTGTACGCACAGCTACGGCATTTTTTCCGACAGAATCAAACTGTGTCAGGTCAAAAGTCATATTGGAGGCATTTCCGGAAGTATTATATGCGACAAGGACAAGCTGTTCGTTTTCTTTGTCATATGCCGCCATTGTACTGCCCGAAGAATTAAGCATGGTCATTCCCGGGCGGATATATCTTGAATACTGTCCGAAACAGTAATATTTTTTAGTTAATATAATTGTATTTTTGTCGTGGTCAGCGACAGCAGTTCCCCAGAATCCTGTACTTATATCAGGCATACCCGAATCTTTTCTGCCCTTGTAACCGTTGGCGCAGATATGCTTGTCTATTGCCTGCCAGATAATCCATGCGGAGGCGTTAAGACCGTTGCAGTCATCGGTTATTCTTCCTGCAAGCCATAATCCCGCAGCCATTTCGCCTGCGTTAGTTCCTGCCGTGCCGTTTCCGTCAACTTCACTCATCCAGAGATTTTTCCCTGCTGAGAGGGCGGTATTTTTAAGTTCCGCACGTTTGCTTCCGCTGTAAGTATGGGTATCAATTCTTGAAATTATATTTTTGGCATCTGAGGAAAGCGAATTGAAAGCTGATATCTGTGTATCAATGTTTGTTTCGTCAGTACCGCAAATTATAACGTCATTCATGCCACGCTTGTCCATAGATTTTTTAAGTTCCGTCAGAATTTTACTTTCGGAATTTCCCATATCAAAATGACAGCCCTCCTGCTTCGGACTGAAAGCATACCAGAAATTCGTTGCAGGTTCGTTAAGCGGTTCAACAGACTGGATTTTTATTCCCCATTCGTCCTGATAGTGCTTGCAGACTTCTGCGAGATATTCCGCAAAATCATCATAGCAGTCGTCTTTGAGATTGTTTTTGTCGGCGGGGGAGTTTCCCGATGTACAGCCCGAATTGCACATATAATAAGGCGGAGAATTTGAGAACATTTCAACAATTGCGTCATCTCCCGCAGCTTCAATGCACCTTTTGAGAACATTTCTCTGTGCGGAATCTGCGTTCCAGTCATAAGTCACAACGCCGTTTGAATATTTTGTATATCCGTCCATATCGGAATCAGTTCTTGTTATATGAGTGTGAGAGGGGTCATCACCGCCGCCTATATTAAATCGTGCTATATTCAGCCTTAAACCGTTATCACCGTAGAAAGCGTCAGCCGCCTGCTGTGCGAGGGAATCCGAATAGCCCACACGGTTAGCCCACCAGCAGAGAGAAGTTCCCCAGCCCTCAAATATGCCGTTGTTTATGGCATAAGTATCAATAGGGGAGACAGTAACAACCGATGCAGCACTTGTTGTTTCGGTGAAATTATAAAACTCCGTGAATGAAAAAACGCTTCCTGCCGCCAGTATCACGGCAGTAAATTTTTTTAAAAATCGCATACGTTACCTCCGTTCTGTTATAAACCGAACAAAAATTTAGTATATCTAACATTTTAGCATATTCTTCATAAAAAGTCAATAGTTTCGGAAAATCATTGTGTAAAATTTATATTTTAAAAATTTTTTATTTTTTACAATTTACCTATTGAAATTTTTGTAAAAATGATGTATAATTAAAAATGTACAATATAATTTATATTATCTGAAAAATTATATAAATAACTGCTTAATTGCGGAAAGGAGCAAGTATGAATTTTCAGAATATTGCAGACAAATTTCAGCCGCCGACCTGCGTCATATCCGTTGAAAGAAAAGAAAACGGCTACGGCGATATCCGCCTTGTTGCAGGCAATCAGAAATATATTGAACCGATTGAACACCCCTTTTTTGAATCAGACCCGAATATTCCCGGTATGCCTGAAATTTTTCAGAGTACAAATAAATTTGTGCCTAATTCCCTGTATGAGAAATATTATCCGAAAGATACAGGCTTTGAAGATGTGTGCTACCGTGCCGCAGTAAAGAAAATCCCTGTGCATACATATGTGCATATCAATGAATTTAATCTTTGGTTTGATATTTTCAGTATACCTCTTAAATATGAGGAGGGAGATACTTGCTACTGTCTGTATGTCACTCAGCGGAGCAATTCCGAAAATGTCGGAGTATCTTCGAGCGATTCGGGAAATGCCTCGGAGGACGTTGTAAAAACCTGTATAAAACTTCACAGCACGCAGGATTTTAAGAAAACTATGGAGGACGTTGTAAAAGATATACGCCTTATATGCAGGGCTGAGGGCTGTTCAATACTTATGATAAATTCAGATACGAATACAAATTCAATTCTTGCAACAAATCTCAGCGAAAATTGCAGTATAAGAAGTCTGACAACGTTTGTGAATTTCAATGAGATTACTTCAACATGGATTGATACTCTTGCGGATAATGACTGTCTTATTGTCAGAAATGAAAATGACATGGAGCTTATAAAAAAAGTTAATTATCCGTGGTATGTCAATCTCAAAGAGGCAGGCGTGAAAAGTACCGTCATTTTCCCTCTGCGTTATAACAATGAAGTGCTTGGATTCATATGGGCTACAAATTTTGATACCGCAAACACAATGCGTATAAAAGAAACTCTTGAACTTACAACTTTCTTTATTTCGTCAAAGCTTTCAAGCTACAAAATGCTGGAACATCTCAGATATATAAGCTACACTGACACTCTCACGGGAATACCCAACAGAATTGCAGGCATGGAGCTTGTAGAAAATCTTGTGAAACAAGATGAAAGTTTTACTGTCGTTTCAATTGATATCAACGGATTCAAAAGTATCAACAATACAATGGGCTTTGAAACGGGAAATAAAGTCCTTAAAGAAATTGCTGCACGCTGGAAAACAATTGTTGATGCGAAACTTTCAGGGACTCAGGATTATATCGCAAGGGTAGGCGGAGATGAATTTGCCCTTATTATCCGTGACTATCGTTCCGATGACGAAATAATTAAAACGATTAAACAATATGAATCTGTTCTCGGCAGCAGGCTGACAATTGACGGCTGTGATTTCTATATCAGTGCAAGTTTCGGATACGCTGTATTTCCCGATGATGCGAAAACAAGCGACAATATTTGCTCATATGCAAATGCTTCAATGTGTGAAGTCAAACGCCTGAACAGCAGTAACCATATCATGCGCTTTACAAAGGATATGCTTAAAGTTGAGCGCACCCTTGAAATTGAACGGAAACTTAGAACGGCACTTGAAGAAGATACTGTTTACTACAATTTGCAGCCGCAGTTTGATTTGTCGCATAAACTGCGTGGTTTTGAGGCTCTTGCCCGCATGAAGGATTCGGAAGGCAATAATATTTATCCCAATGAATTTATACCTGTTGCGGAAAAAGTCGGTCTTGTCGATAAGGTTGACGGCACAGTTTTCAGAAAATCCGCAATATTCATAGGAGAACTCATAAGAAGAACAGGTGCGGATATTACTCTCAGCGTGAACGTGTCCGTAAGGCATCTCATGAAAAATGATTTTCTCGATGAAGTTGATGAAGTTATGAAAATCAGCGGTCTGCCGAAAGAAAATCTTGAAATAGAAATAACCGAGTCAATTATGATTGATTCGGCGGACAAAGCCCTTAAATGCATTGAAAAACTCCATGAAATGGGAATAAAAATCGCCATTGACGATTTCGGAACGGGTTATTCTTCTCTCAGCTATCTGAATAAATTCCCCGCAAATCTGCTTAAAATTGATAAATCATTTATCGACAAGATGAATATAAGCGATTCTTCAAAACAGTATGTAGCCGCAATTATTTCTATCGGTCATATTATGGGCTTTGATGTTATTTCAGAGGGCGTTGAGGAGCAGGAACAGCTTGAAACACTCAGAGAAATAGGCTGTGATTTCATACAGGGATATATCTGGGGCAAGCCCCTCCCGAAAGAAGATGCGGAAAAACTTGTAATTGAATTTACGGAAAATAATAAAAATTTGAAATAAAAGGAGCATGATATATGGATTTTCAGTCTTTTGTTGAAAGATTCGGCGGATATTCAACGGTATGTGCATTTGATTTCATGCCTGACGGCAGCAGCGGCGACTTGCTTATGATAGCTGTCAACAGGGCTAATGCGGGATTATTAAGGCGTAATCCGAAAGCACCTGAATTTTATTCGGGTATTCCGTGGCGTGCATATTTCACGGACGTTAATCTTGAAAGTTATTGTTACAGGTGCGTAACGGAAAATAAAACGCTGTATTCTTATGTAAATGCACATAACCGCTGGCTTAAAGGTCTTTATATACCACTGTCCGTGCCTGAACAGGAGGAAACTGACGGAAAAAAGAGACTTTATCTTCTGTATATTTTAGATGTATCAAAAGAAATGGACTCGGAATCAATGTCACAGCGTTCGGCAGAAATTTCCAATACCGTAATAAATATAAGCGTCCAACTTCATCAGACACAGAATTATCATGAGGCTATGGCGGCTGTCACGCATGAAATAAAAACCATATGCGGTGCTGAAAGCTGTTCAATCTATACTGTCGATACAGTGAAACAGCACTGTAATTTTATAAACGAAAGCGGTGTGCATGAGGAATGGGTCAGAAATCTTTCGTTTGAAATGCATAAAACGCCCTATGAAATTGCCCTTGAATGGGAAAAAGACCTCGCAGGGAGCGACTGCCTTTTGCTTGATGAATTAAGTGTAATAAAAGAACGTGACCCTTTATGGTATGAATCTTTGAAAACTCACGGGATAAGAAATATTATTCTTTATGCCGTCCGCTGTAATCAGACGCTTGTCGGATTTATATGGGCTATGAATTTTGATGCCACAAAAATGATGCAGATAAAAGAAACCCTTGAAATGACTACTTTTCTGCTCGGAGCGGTAATTTCAAATCATCAGCTTGTTGCACGCCTTGAAGAAAAAAGTACCGTTGACGGTCTTACTCAGGTAAGCAACAGAAACGCCATGAATGAAAGAGTTGACGGCTTTACTTCGGGAAGGGTAAGATTTCCGCAGGTTATGGGCGTTGCCTTTGCGGATTTAAACGGACTTAAAACAGTAAATGATGATGAGGGTCACGAGGCAGGCGACAGACTTCTCAAAAGGGCTGCATCTCTGCTTAAAATTGCGTTCGGAGATTATGAAATCTATCGTGCGGGCGGTGACGAATTTGTGATTTTCTGTCTTGATATCACGGAAGAAAAATTCAATGCACAGGTTGCACAACTGCGTGCGCTTGCCGATAATACAACAGATGTAAGTTTTGCGGTGGGTACTGTCTACTGTACTGGCGAATACAATATAACTTCTGCAATGCAGACCGCAGACGAAAATATGTATAAGGACAAAAAAGAATATTACCGCCTGCACCCCGAAAAAGACAGAAGAAAACAAAAAAGATAAAATATTTGTTTTTATTGCCGTCCGATATTGACAAATTATGGTAAAAAGTGTTATAATAAATAAGGTTTATCCGAGATATAACTATATGCGGAAAGGAATTTTTTAAATGGATACTGAAAGAAAAATAGGACAGTTTATCGGATTTTTTATGAGCCTTGTAATGGGGTTTGTGTTTTCACTTGTAAATTCCCTGCTTTCAGGGCATTTTGAGATAACATCATGGCTTGTCAGCTTCGGAGTAAGTTTTGTCCTTGCCCTGATAATCGGAAGAATTGTCCCCATGGGAAAAATCGACAGAGGCATACATAAAAAAATAAAAAGCAAACCTGCGGCTGTTATTGTTTCGGGGTTTGTTTCAAATCTGATTTATTCTCCGCTTATGACCGCAGCTATGACATATCTTATGATAACGCTTGCGCTCCATAATATGAACGGTTCAATTGCAATTCTCCGCAATCAAAAAACAATAATTCAGACAAGCTATTCACAGCTTGTCGCAGAATACAAAGGCACTGATTCCAACAACACCGAAAGACTTGAAGAAATACAGAAAAGCCTGTCCGAAATGGACGGCACTATGAAAGGAATCCAGCAGCAGATAAACGGCATTGAAAAATCAAAGCCCGATATGAAAGAATCTATGATAAGGTCGGAAATAATGAACTGCATAATAGGTCTGTTTCTCTGCATAATCATGCAGCCCATAGGACAAAAGCTTGCGTTTATGATTTTTATAGGAAAAAAGCAGAGCAAGCCCGAAACAGATTAAAGTATAATCCCCTTAGAGATACACGCACAGCCGTGTGAAAACTAAGGGGATTTTTTATATCAGTCTAAAATTTTTATTAATTCATTGGTTAATTTTTCTGCCTTTTCATAATCTCTGAGCATATTAAGCCATTTTTCGGGAATGTTTTCATATCCGAATCTTATTCCCGCAATACCGCCTGCAATACAGGCTGTTGTATCCGTATCGTTTCCAAGGGCAACAGCTTTTTTTACAACTTCTTCATATGAATCAGATGTTTTCATAAGCATGAAAGCTGACCTTATACTGTCAACAACGTAACCGCTTCCGTTTCCCTGCCATATATCGGGTTCATCGGGTCGGATTGTAAATTCAAATTCTTCCGCATATTCTGCCTTGTTTTTGTATATGCTCCTGAGTTTTCCGACAGATATTTCAAGTGCGTTTTCAAAGTTTTCGCCTTTGAGGAGCTGTCTTGCAACAAGACAGTAAAGCGCACAGCAGACCTGATTTGTGATATGCCCGTGAGTTATAAGGCATTGTCTGTGTGCATCGAAAACAAGTTCTTCATCTGTTCCCTTATGCCAGACGGCGAGCGGTAAAACTCTCATAAGCGCACCGTTTCCTTTTCCGTCGGGTTTTACATATCCGCATTTTTCGGGGGGAGTGCCTTTTTTGTATTCCGAAATCGCCCATGAAGTCTGTATGCCTGAATCAAATACAATATTATCGACAGCCCATAAGCCTTTATCATACCATGCAAGGAGTTTATCGGAAAAATCTTTAAGGTCAAATTTTCCCATTGAGAGCAGGCTGTCAAGCAGACAGAGAGCCTGCGCCCCGTCATCAGACCATGTGCCGAATTTTATATTCGGATAAGTTTTCCTGAAACCTTTCGGCGGTATCATGTCAATTTGTTCATATGGCGGAATTTTTTCCGCAGAGTAAAATTCATACGGCACGCCCAATGCATCTCCGACAAGAAGTCCGAAAATACCGCCCTTTATTCTGTTTTCCGATTGATTCATATTATCACCCTCAGTTAATTTTAAGTAGTCTGTGAAGCTGTCGGCAGATGTTCGGGCATATACCCTATAATTATCCTGCCTGATTTTTCGTCACGGCAGAAATAAATTCTTAGAAGAACCTGCGAACTTACTCCCCGTTTGAGGTGCAAATCAAGGAGATATTGTTTCCCGTTAATATTCACTGTGTAGTCACTTCTGCGGACTCTCAGAGTTTCCTTGCCGCAGCCTTCGACTTCCCAGTTATTGTCAAAAGAATACATTTCAAATTCTTCGGAAGATATTTTTCCGTTTCGGTAGTCGGCATATGCATTGAGATAATATATTCCGTCACAAAGTATTCCTATGTCAAGCGAACCGTTATATTTTTTCATGCTTGATTCAGCTTTCGGAGCGAGAATTATATTATCCGAAAATTTTTTTCTTATCCAGTCGCAAACATCTTCTTTTGCTGTCGGGAAATATACGGCTGCTGCGGCTTTCCTCCTGAAAAATTCTATAATTCCGACAGATTTCCGATAAGCCTTTTCTATTTCCTTATGATTTTCAGTAATATTTTTAACATATATTTTCAGAGCCTCATTTTCGGCTGAAAGGGATTTGATTTGTTTTTCAAACATACGGGTATTTTTTTCGCTCATTCGCAGGTCTGTATTCTGCTGACTGAGTTCATTCCTTTGTTTTTTGAGTTCCTTGTTTTCCTGACGGTATATATTAAGTCTTTCTTCGAGAGAAATATTTTCGTGGCGTTTTTCCCTGAAATCCGCAATTCTTGCATCTGAATAGAAAAGTACGTTTCCGAAAGTAAAAGAACTTCTTTTGAGCATTTTTTTTAATTCGTCTTTCAGAGTAGTTTTGAGATTCTTCATATTTTCGGCGTTGTATTCTTTTCTGTCGGTTTCCGCATGATGGGAATATACAACTATTTCGCCTGTTTTGATGTCAATATCAAATTTGCTTTTCATTGACGGCAGATATTTTTCCTCAATGAAACAGACAACTGCAAAACCCATTGTTCTTGATGCGAGATATTCATAATCAAAGACGGGGAGTTTTTCGGGCTGTTTGACGGGGAGTTCGTTTTGAAGTTCCGATTTTTCGGGAGTTTTTGATTTTTCCTCATCATTGCTGTCTTTGTTTTCCTTTGAAATTCCCTCTATGTCAAGTTTTGAGATATCAGCCCTTATGTCTCCTGTGAAGTCGAATTTTGAAAAGCCCGTAAACGAAAGTTTTCTGTTGTCGCAGGAGATATCTATATCGTGTTTTTCATATCCGCTGTCGGCAACAAAGGCAATCGGCATACAGAAATTTTCCGAACAGAACAGTCTTTCAAGCTTTTTCATACCTGAACTGCTTTTTATTATCAGGGGTTTTCCGTTTATATGGAAGCCTTCCTTTACAAATCCTACATTCGGATTTTCCGCAAGGGCTTTTACCACTGTCGGACGGAACACCGCACAGTCAGCCTCACAGTCAAAAGGTTCGGAACAGGTAGTTCTTATTCCCGCCTCAACATTTTCGTTGTGCCTGAAAAAAGATATTTCTATACGGAAACCCCTTCCGCTTATGGGAAGTCTTTCCTGCGGAGTTCCTCTGTTTTCGCCTGTATCCTGTTCAAATATACTGAAAGACCATATCCCCGTATTTTTCATATATGTACAGTCTATGTTTGCTCCTATATTCAGTGAAAACGAAAACAGCATATCTTCCGTGAGTTCCTTGTAATTTTCGGGTTCGGGAGCGATAAGTTCTTTCGGGATATCCGCAAATCTTTTCAGTCTCAGCCGTATCCACTTCAAAGTTTCAAGTATGCATATATTGAATACATCTTCGGAATTTAGTTTTGATGATGTAAAAGCGTGAAACTGATATGTGGGATAACTTTTTACAGGCTGTAACGCATTGGTCATGTATAGCATCTTTATCACCTCTGTATAATAATATTCAAAAACTCCTCACGTTCTGACGCAGGGAGCTTTTACATACCTTAAATTTTACAATGCCATTATGCTGATTCTCCGAAAAGGCATACTGACCTATGCTAAAATTATACATTATTTTTTGTTAAAATGCAATAGTTTTTATAAAAATCGGCAGTTTGCATATAGAAAACACAACTTAAATGTGCAGATTGCCGATTATTAAAAACAGCGGAACAGTATAAACCGTCCGCCGTTTTTAATGGTTTTAATAATCAGGTTTTTTGTCGTCCCTTATACCGTCCGATGTTGTAATAACATCTTCCGCATCAAATGATATGATTTCGATTTCAGGCAAAACATAAGGTTTTTTCTGTTCCATGTCAATTCTGCTTAATAATAAATTTAAAAAACTTACAGTAATATTTTAACACCTGTTTTTAAAAAAGTCAACCTTTTAATAAAAATTTAAAAAATACGCATATTAAAATCAATGTTTTAAATATTTTTTGTTCAAAATATAACTTTTAATCAGATTTTTGACATAAATATCAAATCAAAGTCTTGGGTCAACGGGTTCGCTTTCAAAGGCGAGTACACCGAACGAACATTCATGAACTCTGTAAAGCGGTTCACCTTTTACAAATCTCGTCAGTGACTCTATTCCGAGAGAAAATTCTTTGAGTGCAAGTGTGCGCTTGCGGTTAAGCGAACGGACTTTAAGACGTTTCAGATGTTCGGGCGAAAGATATTCAGCCCCGTAGATTATACGCAGATATTCACGCCCTCTGCATTTTACAGCGGGCTGTAAAAGCTTGAATCCCTGTTTTGCCGTATAAGTTTCGGGTTTTACCACCATGCCCTCACCGCCGTTTCCAGTCAGTGCAAGCCACCAGTCAACACCGTTTTTAATACTCTGTTCGTCCTCAGTATCTATGCAGATATACGGAGTTTCCATGTATACAGGGTCAATTCCTGTGATATATTTGCGGATATTTTCCATATGCCATATATGTTTTTCCTGAGAAAAAACACGCCCTTCAACTGCGAGAATATGAAACGGTGCAATTCGGTAATCGTCTGTGTTTTTAACTGTCCAGCAGTATTCACGGTAAGCCTTGATATATTTTTCAATATCGTTCTGCTTTGTCCTGTATGCTTTCAGAACTTCCTGCAAATTAACATTCTGTCCCGATGTAATTTTATCAATTTCAAAGGCATTATTCTGACGTTGACAAGCTTTTTCAAGGGCTTTAACGGCTGCGGAGAGACTGCCTGCACCTGCATTTCCCGTGGGGGCGTACTGTGAACGGATAAGCCCCTGTGCTTTTTCAGACCACGGCATAAGTTCGGTATCAAGGCATACCCAGTCCGTTTTGAAATCCTCCCAGAAATTTGTTTGTGTGAGGACTTTATCAAGTCTGTCAAGCAGGGCGATTTCCGTTATATCGTCATCGAAAAAGCGTCTGCCTGTTCTTGTGTAAATTATTCCTCTTGTGCCGTCATTTATGCCGAATCTTTTAAATGCGGTTTCGGGGGATTTGCAGAGAATAACAACGGCTCTCGAACCCATATGTTTTTTCTCGCAGACAACGTTTTTAATACCACGACTGCGGTAATATTCAAATGCCTGCAAAGGGTGTTCAAGATATCCGTCAAGTTCACTTGTTTCGCATGGTGACATTGTGGGCGGCAGATAAATAAGCCAGTGAGGGTCAGCCGCAAAACGTGACATAATTTCCAGTGCCGCAGCCGCATTATTTTCATGAATATCAATTGAATGCATAAGTTCGGTTTCAATGTGGAGTTTCCTGTTGAAATCACCGACTGTCAGCATATCGCCCATATTGGTATCAACAGATTTTTCAAGGGGTTTTATCGGCTCATAATACTGCTGTAAAGCTTCAACCTCCGAAAATTCTTTTTCGGGATAACGGAACGCTGTAAGTTTTCCGCCGAAAACACAGCCGGTATCAATGCAGAATGTATTATTTTGCGACCTGACTTCCTTGCCCGCAATATGACCGTATACAATAGTTGCACGACCTCTGTAATCCGCTGTCCAGTCAAGGCGCACAGGCAGACCGTAAGAATCCGTTTCGCCAGTAGTTTCGCCGTACAGACAAAATTCCCTTACTCTTGCCGAACCTCTGCCTATGTATTCCTGTTTCAAGCCTGCATGGGAAATTACAAGTTTTCCGTCATCAAGGACATAATGGCTGATAAGACTGTCGATAAATTCAGCGACTTCATTTTTGAAATCATCGCCCTGCGCCTCTATTTCGGCAATTGTCTTGTCAATGCCGTGTGTCGGGGCAATATTTTTTCCACGGAGATATTTCAGGAGTTTTATATCATGGTTTCCTGGGACGGCAATAGCGTTTCCGTTTTTGACCATATTCATTACAAGGCGCAGAACATCTGCATTTCTGTTTCCTCTGTCACAGAAATCACCGAGGAAAACCGCTGTTCTGCCGTCAGGGTGAGAATATATATTATTATTTTTAACATATCCGAGTTTGTCGAGGAGTATTTCAAGTTCGTCACAACAGCCGTGAATATCACCGATAATATCAAAAGGACCGTGCAGTTCTTTTTTGTCGTTCCAAAGCTTTGTGCGGATAATTTCCGTATTTTCGAGCTGTTCAAGAGAATTTATAACATATACAAAACGGAAACCCTCACGCTTTAATCCCTTTATACTGCGCTTTACATCACGGCAGTGCTGACGGATAACACGTTCGGGGAAATTTCGTTCGGGGCGAGCCTTATTGCGTTCCTGCATGATTTCTTCGGGGAGATTCAGAACGATTGCAGCCGCATGAACATTCTGTTCCCTTGCGAGGTCAATGACTTGTTTTCTTGCGCTCTGCTGTATATTTGTTGCGTCAATGACAGTGAGTTTCATATTGTTCAGACGCTTGTTTGCCGCATAGTAAAGCAAATCGAAAGCATCGCCCGAAACGTTCTGACTGTTTTCGTCATCGCATACCATTCCCCTGAAAAAATCCGAGGAAAGCACCTCTGTCGGCTTGAAATGTTTCAGGGCGAAACTGCTTTTTCCCGAAGATGTACCGCCGACAAGCGCAACAAGGCAGAACTCAGGAATTTCTATTTTGTATTTATCCATTTTTTGTAAACACTCCCATCTGTGTCGGTGTTCCGAGTTTTTCGTCAGTATCGCCTATACCGCTTATTTCGCAGGTATAGCCGAATGTTTCGCAGATATGTTCTGTCCAAGTTTTAAATTCTTCTCTTGACCATTCAAAGCGGTGGTCACCGTGGCGAAGCGTATTTTCCTGCATATGTTCATAATTGGCGTTGTATTCTCTGTTTGGTGTTGTCAGAATTACGGTTTTCGGAGCGGCAAATTCAAAGACGGCACGCTCAAATGCAGATATTCTCAGCGGTTCTATATGCTCAATGACTTCTATCACGCAGGCGCAGTCGTAACCTTCAAAGCGTTTGTCACGATAAGTCAAAGATGCCTGCATAAGCGTCAGTTTATTTTTGCGGTAAGGCTGCATACGGTCAAGATGTAATCTCTGTGCTGCTTTTTCAAGTTCGGAAACCGAAACATCGCAGGCAGTAACTTTTTTAATTTGCTGTTCGTTCAGTAAAAGCGATGTAAGGCGACACTCTCCGCAACCGAGGTCGATGACACTTGACGCACCGCTTGCAAGAACGGCATTTTTCACTGTTTCCATACGCTGAGTATTCAGGGGCGTACGGATTT
>JAFYFU010000083.1 GCA_017543595.1 Ruminococcus sp.
GACCGTTGCCGTCTTTTGTGCGACAACCTTAATATTATATCACATATCTTTCGGTTTGTCAAGTACTTTTTTGAATTTTTTTGAAAATTTTCTGCAAACATATTTTCCATTGTCCAAAAAACATTTTCTTCTAAATTCCTTTATTTACCTGTCTCTCCGTCCGACAGCTTTATTATTATATCATGCTATTTCTTAAAAGTCAAGTAAAACATAAGGATTTAATATCCAAAAAATTTATTAAAAATCCACAAATTCGCTAAACTCCGAAAGCCGAATAAATTATATCTGTTATTTCATCGCCCGAATTTATGAAATTATTGAGTCGCGAAAGCAGCTCATTTGCCCTTTTCAGGCACTCCGCAGGGGTTTTGGCGGCAAAATATCTGTCTTTTGAAAGCCAGTCCGTCAGATAGCGGACGGCAAGTTCCCCCGTTGTCCAGAGGATTCCATAATACAGAGAGTTTATTTCGTCTGCCGAAAGAATCCCGTTAAGCCCCTCGGCAAATCCTCTTGTCAGGCTTGTCAAATCGGCGATATTCAGCATATTTCCGCAGCATACAGACCTTACAAGGTCGCCGTAGTCAAGGGCTGCATACCCAGACATAATCGTGTCAAGGTCTATAACATAATGTATATTTCCGAGAATGATATTATCTCTTTTTGCATCGCCGTGAATTATACGTTTTGGAAAATCCGCAGAAAAAACATGATTCAATGTATCATTCAGATTACGCAGGCGCATTATAACTCCGCTGTCAATTTTTTTGAGAGAATTTCCTGATACAGCTAAATTCAGGCGGTTGAGGTATGCTCCGAAATTATGAAAATTTTCTATTGCTGTTTCAGGCTTGAATTTTTTTGAATTTACAGTGCGTATAAATTCTCCGTAAACTTTTCCGTAAGTCCTGTTTTTGTCTTTTATTTCGGAAGCCCCCGAATTGCCTATAAATCGGTACATTCGCCAGTATTCCCCGTCTGAAACAATAAAATTTCTGCCGTCTGCGGAAAGATATTCGGGGACGGAAATACTGCTTTCGTAAAACATTTTACAGACAGCGGAAATATTTTTCATGACCGATTCAGGATTTTTGAAAATATTTTTATTTATATTCTGTAAAATATACTCCCCCGAATCGGATTTGATGTAATATGTTTTATTTATGTGTCCGTTTCCGATTTTATATATTTCCAAAATTCCCGAAATGCCGAAACTTTGCAGAATTTCATTCATTATAACACCCCATTCATGAAATATTCGGAGCAGAAATCCGCTCCGAATAAATTAAATTATCAGTTTTTAAGGCTGTGCATTGGTGCGGGAATACGTCCGCCACGGTTTATGAATTTAGCCGCAGATTTGTCTCTTATGGGCATAACGGGACCGCTTCCGAGAAGTCCGCCAAATTCAAGGGTTTCGCCCTCTTTTTTGCCTATTGCGGGGATAAGGCGAACGGCTGTCGTCTTTGTGTTTACCATTCCGATAGCAGCCTCATCTGCGATTATTGCGGATATTGTTTCGGGAGAAATATCTCCGGGAACAACTATCATGTCAAGACCAACTGAGCATACAGCGGTCATAGCCTCCAATTTTTCAATGCTGAGTACGCCTTCAACTGCGGCATCTATCATGCCTGCGTCCTCTGAAACGGGAATAAATGCGCCCGAAAGTCCTCCTACTGTGGAAGATGCCATTACACCGCCCTTTTTAACTGCATCATTGAGCATGGCAAGACACGCAGTAGTGCCGTGAGTACCGCACTTTTCAAGTCCCATTTCTTCAAGGATATGTGCAACGCTGTCGCCTATTGCGGGTGTGGGAGCAAGTGAAAGGTCTACGATTCCGAACGGAATACCGAGAAGTTCGGAAGCCCTTGCACCGACAAGCTGTCCCATTCTTGTTATTTTAAATGCCGTTTTCTTGATTATGTCTGCAAGTTCATTTATAGATGCATCAGGATAATTTGAAAGTGCGGAGCGCACAACTCCCGGACCTGAAACGCCTACATGAATTTCACAGTCGGGTTCACCTGCACCGTGAAAAGCTCCTGCCATAAAGGGATTATCCTCAACGGCATTGCAGAACACAACAAGCTTTGCCGCACCTATGCAGTCACGGTCTGCCGTCTTTTCGGCAGTCTGTTTGACTATCTGACCCATAAGCTTTACAGCGTCCATATTTATTCCCGATTTTGTAGAACCTATATTTACGGACGAACATATATTATCCGTAACTGCGAGGGCTTCGGGAATCGAACGGATAAGCCTTTCATCTCCTGCCGAAAATCCCTTGTGAACAAGTGCGGAATATCCGCCTATGAAATTTACTCCGCAGGTATCGGCTGCTTTTTGCAGAGCCTTTGCAAATTTAACGGGGTCGCTGTCAGGGCAGGCAGCCGCAAGCATTGCAACAGGTGTTACAGAAATTCTCTTGTTTATTATCGGTATGCCGTATTCCTTTTCTATTTTCTGTCCGACAGGAACAAGGTTTTCGGCTTTTCTTACTATCTTGTCATAAACTTTTTCGCAAGCCCTGTCTATATCGGTATCTATGCAGTCAAGAAGTGAAATGCCCATAGTTATTGTTCTTATGTCGAGACATTCTTCCTGAATCATTCTTATTGTTTCAAGTATGTTATATACATTAAGCATTTAGATATCTCCAATCTGTATTCACGGAATTATATGCTGTGCATGGAATTGAAAATATCCTCATGCATTGTATGAATTGAAAGACCGAGCTGAGTTCCGAGATTGTTCATTTTATCGACAAGTTCGGAAAAATCAGCGTTAAGACCTGTTATATCTATGAGCATAATCATTGCGAACATATCCTGCAAAACGCTTTGAGTTACCTCAATAACGTTTGCACCCATATCGGCACATATTCCGCTTACCTTGTGGAGAATACCCACATTATCCTTACCAATTACAGTTACAACTGCTTTCATAAAAATACCTCCGGTTATTATTTTTTTAGTCTCATGACCTTTTACAAACTACATTATAACATATCTGAATGAAAAAATAAAGCCCTGTATTTAATTTTATTTTTAAATTAATATTTTTTTTCAAAAACTATGGAATTATAAGAAAAAATATGCTATAATGAAATAGTTATATTCTAATAGGGGGGCTTGGGGGGACAAAGCCGCCCCTTGTGCTGAAAGTGAACGCAGCGTTAGCGAAGTGAACGAAAGCACAAGCACCAAAGGGCGGCTCCCCCCATTTTAAATAGAGGTGATGTTTTGAATATTATTGACTGCCATACACATACACAATTTTCAATGGATTCCGATGCGGATATTGAAAAATGCATAGAACAGGCTGTAAAACTGAATCTTTCAGCATATGCAATAACCGACCACTGCGAATGTAACTGGTGGTATCCGAAAGAATACTACGCTGATACAGACCTTTCGGAGGATTTCAACTATCAGGCGGATTTTGAAAACTCTGTAAGTGCCGTTACAAAATTAAAAGAAAAATATAAAAATTTTAATCTGCTCTGCGGTGTTGAAATGGGTCAGGCTATGCTTGCCCCCGATATCGCCGAAAAAATAATTTCCGACAGCCGTCTTGATTTTATCATAGGCTCTGTTCATCAGATTAAAAACGAAAAGGACTTCTATTATATAGAATATAACAAAATGTCAATGAATGAAATATACAATCTGCTTGAAAGATATTTCATTGAAATATATAACCTCTGCAAATGGGGAAAATTTGATATTCTTGGACATATAACCTACTGCCTGAGATATATGAAGTGCAGACATAACATAAATCCCGATTTAAGCCGTTTTGACGATATAATTTCAGAAAGTTTCAGGGAGCTTATACGCAACGGAAAAGGAATCGAAATAAATACATCAGGTATAAGGCAGGGATTCGGAGAATGTTTCCCCGACCTGAAATATACAAAAATGTTTCACGATTTGGGCGGAGAAATAATCTCAACAGGTTCAGATGCCCACACCGTTGAGGACATAGGGAAAAATATTCCCGAAGGCATAAAAACCGCTTATGATGCAGGATTCAGACGGCTCTGCTTTTTCAGAAACCGCAGACCTGAATTTACAGATATATGAAAGGAATGATTTTATGAAAAACGAAATCATAAGAATTTTACAGCAGAACGCCCGTATTTCAAATACGGCTCTCGGCGAAGCCCTCGGCATAACAGCGGAACAGGCTGCCGAAGAAATAAGCAAACTCGAAAATGAAGGCGTTATCCGTGGATACAGCGTTATCCTCGATGACGAAAAATATGACAAGTCAACAGTTTATGCGACTATTGAGCTGAAAGTAACTCCCCAGCGTGACTGCGGATTTGACGATATTGCGAAAACTATCATGATGTATGACGAAGTGGAAAGCGTAAGCCTTATGTCATCGGGTGCGTATGACCTCTCCGTTGAAGTAAAGGGAAACGATTTGAGAGATGTTGCTTTTTTCGTTTCGGAAAGACTTGCAACAATTGACGGAATACTTTCAACGTCCACACATTTCATTCTGAAAAAATACAAGGAAAAGGGTATCTTCATTGACGGAGAAGAACCCGATGAAAGGGGTCTGGGTTAATCGTGATTGATTACGAAAAAGTTTTATCAAATAAAATAAAAAAAATAAAGCCATCGGGAATAAGAAAATTCTTTGACATAGCAGGTACTATGGAGGGCGTTATTTCTCTCGGTGTCGGCGAACCCGATTTTTCCACACCTTGGGTAATAAGAAAAACAGCCATTCAGGTACTCGAAAGAAAACATATCATCTACGGACCGAACAAGGGTCTTGCACCTCTGAGAAAAGCTATTTCCGAAAGAATAGAAAAAAAACACGGTGTCAAATACTGTGAGGAAAATGAAATAATCGTAACGGTAGGCGGTTCTGAGGCTATTGACCTCGCTCTCAGGGGTATTCTTGACAACGGTGATGAAGTCCTCATAGTTGAGCCTTGCTTTGTCTGTTATGCCCCACTTGTTGAACTCGCAGGCGGAATCCCCGTATCAGTTCCCACAAAAAGAGAAAATAATTTCAAGCTTACAGTTGACGATATAAAGGACAAAATAACCGACAGGACAAAAATTTTAATACTCCCCTTTCCCAATAATCCCACGGGCGCAATTATGACCCGTGATGACCTCGAACCAATTGCGGAACTTCTCCGTGATACAAATATAATGGTTCTCTCGGACGAAATATATTCCGAACTCACATACGGCAGAAAACATTTTTCAATAATTGAACTTGACGGTATGCCCGAAAGAACAATTTATGTAAACGGTTTCTCAAAAGCCTATGCCATGACGGGCTGGCGACTGGGATATGTTGCCGCCCCCGAACCGATAATCACACAGATAGCAAAAATTCACCAGTACGGCATAATGTGCAGTCCCTATATAAGCCAAAATGCCGCTGTTGAGGCTTTAACTTCCTGCGATTCCGAAATCCGCAAAATGACGGACGAATACGACATAAGAAGAAAATATCTGGTTGGTGAATTTAACCGCCTCGGTCTTGACTGCTTTAATCCCGAAGGTGCATTTTATGTATTCCCATGCATAAAATCAACAGGTCTTTCAAGTGAGGAGTTCTGCGAAAGACTTCTCTATGAGGAAAAAGTCGCAGCCGTTCCGGGAAGTGCCTTTGGCGAATGTGGTGAGGGATATATGCGTATATCCTATGCTTATTCTCTCAGGCATCTCATGGAGGCTATGAACCGCATAGAAAAATTCCTCAAAAAATTGGAGGAAGAAAAAAATGCCTGAAATGACTGTAAAATCAGCCGCAAAAATTAACCTCGCCCTTGATGTGACAGGAAAACGCCCTGACGGCTACCATAATATAGAAAGCGTTTTCCAGACCGTAGGGATTTATGATGAAGTAACAGTTAAATTAACTGACAGCGGTATAAACATAAGCTGTGATTTGCCGTTCAGATTCAGTTTTTACGACCCCATACCATGTGACGAAAGAAATATTGCATATAAAACGGCTGAAAAATTCTTTAAGGAAAATAATTTAAATATCGGTTGTGATATACATATCAAAAAGGGCATACCCTCGCAGGCAGGCATGGGCGGAGGAAGTTCAGACGCAGCCGCAGTTATTTACTGCCTTGAAAAATTAACGGGCGGAAAGCTCTCAAATCCCGAAAAAATCGGCGCAGACGTTCCTTTTTTCCTTACGGGCGGAACGGCTTATGTTGAGGGTATAGGCGAAAAAATACAGAAAATTTCCGATTATTCGGGGAAAATTCTTGTCATAGCAAAAGCAGGCGAAAATGTATCGACTGCAAAGGCATATCAGTTTATAGACAATCTCGAAAATCCCGTACACCCCGATACGGAATCACTTGTAAATGCTATAAACAACGCTCCCGAAACTGCATATAAATATTTCGGAAATCTGTTTGAAGATGCACTCAACCTTTATTCGGTAGCTGTAATAAAACCAAGAATGAAAGAACATGGTGCTTTAAACTGTCTTATGACGGGCAGCGGTTCGGCTGTGTTCGGTCTTTTTGATGATATTGAAAAGGCAGAAAAATGTGCGGAAATTCTGAAAAAAAGCGGACATTTTTCGGCTGTATGCGAAACAGTGAAAGAATCTTTCATTGAATTATAAAAAAATTCCCCTTAATCGGGGAATTTTTATTTATAAGCTTTTTAACTTGTCAAGAATAATATTTGCCGCATCAAATTTTGACATAAGTTCAAGTTCCTGATTTCCGTCTTTGGTGATAAGAGTTATTATATTTGTGTCTGTTCCGAAACCTGCTCCCGCTTTTCTGAGGGAA
Source organism: Ruminococcus sp. (assembly GCA_017543595.1). Taxonomy (GTDB): domain Bacteria; phylum Bacillota; class Clostridia; order Oscillospirales; family Ruminococcaceae; genus Ruminococcus. The sequence goes on from JAFYFU010000083.1 coordinate 6,800, forward strand.
TTTGCACAAATCATATCTGCATTTTTTGATTTTAATTTCTTTACGGAATTTTCAAGAACGTTATCAGTTTCCATTGAAAAACCGCAGATTATCCGGTCTTTTTTGTTTTCGCCTATATATTTCAGAATATCCTTTGTGCGTTTAAGGGGAATACTCATATCTCCTTCGGATTTCTTGATTTTGCCCTCCGCAACGGTTACAGGTGTATAATCCGCAACAGCGGCGGCTTTTATGACTATATCCATATCCTGAAAATTATCTTTCACGGCATTGAACATATCCTCCGCAGAATCAACATTGATTAAATTTACAAACATAGGCGGATTAACTTCCGTATGTGCCTTGATGAGCGTAACTTCCGCACCTCTCAGCATGGCTGCCCTTGCAAGTGCAAAGCCCATTTTTCCGCTTGAATGATTTGTTATAAAACGCACAGGGTCAATATTTTCCCTTGTTGCACCTGCGGTAATCATTATTTTCTTTCCCTGCAAATCCTTTTCAAAGGCAATTTCACGGATAATATATTCAAGCAGAGTTTCTTCATCGGGGAGTTTTCCGTCACCTATGTCACGGTTTGCAAGCATACCCATCACGGGTTCAACTATCTCATAGCCGAATTTTTTTAATTTATTTATATTATCCTGAACTATCGGATTATGAAACATATTGTGATTCATGGCGGGAGAGATAATTTTTTTGCAGGTGCAAGCCATAACAGTAGTTGTAAGCATATCGTCTGCTATTCCGTTTGCTATTTTTCCGATAACATTTGCGGAGGCAGGTGCTATCATGACAACATCGGCTTTTTTTGCAATTGAAACGTGTTCAACGCTGTATTCAAAATTCCTGTCAAAAGTGTCGATAAGGCATTTATTCTGCGTGAGAGTTTCAAAAGTCAGGGGGTGAACGAAATTAAGCGAATTTGGTGTCATAGCCACATGAACATCTGCGCCGAGTTTCGTCAACATTCTTGCAAGGTTGCAGATTTTATAAACGGCTATTGAGCCTGTAACGCCGAGTAATACGGTTTTTCCTTTAAGCATGGCAATCACTCCTCTGTTGTGTCAATATTTTTCATGGTATCCGTAAATTCTCTGTACATATAGAGAGAACCAAGCGCAATAAGCGGTAAATTTTTTTCTTTTGCGTATGAATAAGCCTTTCTGACTCCCTCGCTGAAAATCGGGCAGGATTCGGCATTTTCAAAAGTTTCCGCAAGGGTTTCGCTGTCCAAAGCCCTCGGATTATCGGGCTTTACCGTAAAAGCCCTGTCAATGAATCTCCCAAGCATGGAATTGTATAAATTATATTCCTTGTCAGCCATTACGCCAATCAACAGAACTATTTTGTCAAAATATTTTTCTATTGTATTTACTGCCTGAGAAATACCGTCGGGATTGTGCGCCCCGTCAAAGATTACAAGCGGATTTCTTGAAATTATCTCAAATCTGCCGTGCCATTTTGTATTTTTCAAGCCGTTTTCAAGAGCCTTGTCGGATATTTCAAGACCGTTTTTATTTAATATTTCAACGCAGTTTAAAACATTTGAAATATTATTTATCTGGTATGTTCCGATTAAGGGAGAGTATAATTTTTTATCTCCGTAAGTAAAACTTATGCCGTCAAGAGAATAATCTATATCCGATATTTTTGAATTATTTGTATATAATTCGGAATTTAAGCTTTCGGCTTTGTTTTTTATTACTTTGTAAACTTCGCTGTCGGTTTCTCCTCCGTAAAATACGGGACGGGAATTTTTTATTATGCCTGCCTTATGCTGTGCGATTTCGGGGAGAGTATCGCCAAGAAAAGCAGTATGGTCTTTTCTTACATTTGTTATAACCGAAAGAATCGGGGATTCAACCGTGTTTGTAGCGTCCGTGTCTCCGCCCATGCAACATTCAACTATTGCAATATCGCAGTTTTCACGGTAAAACAGGAGATAAGCCGCAGCGGAAATTACTTCAAATTCCGTTGGCTTTTCGTCCATGCTTTCGCAGACGGGGATAAGTTCCGTCATAATTTCTGCGAATTTGTTTTCTGAAATTTCTTCTCCGTTTATTCTGAAATAATCCGTTATGCCCGTCAGTGCAGGAGAATTGAAAGCCCCTGTTTTATATCCCGATTCTTTGAGAACAGAATTTAACATGGCACAGAAAGAGCCTTTTCCGTTCGTTCCCGAAACGTGAATAACTTTTAATTTATTCTGCGGATTATTCAATAAATTCATCAATACGCTTACTCTTTCAAGTCCAAGCTTACTGCCCCTTAGAGAAGCTTTTTTAAGATATTCGCAAGCTTGTTTAAAATCAGCCATTTTTCTTTATTCTCTCTATAAGTTCCGAAAATGCCTCATGCTTTGAGAGCAGATAAATTATATAAGCCTCAACTGCGCCTATGCATATATAAAGCGGTACTCTTGTGAGAAGTACGGGCATGGGCGTATCGTAAAACTTATAAAGTCCATAGGATTTCACAAGCATAGAGCCGATAAAATGTGCGGTTATTACAGAGCCGAATATATCAACGGGCTTTTTTCCGTTCAGGAGATATTTTGCAAAGATTCCCGAAACAAGACCGATAAGTGCCGCACCTGCCGTTATATAGGGATTTATTGAATATCCGACTATAAGACAGCCGATTAAATCCGCACCGACTCCCACAGCAAGACCTGCAAGCGGTCCGAAAAAAATTCCTGCCATGAGTATGGGAAGATTTTCAAAGCTGATTCTTATACTGCTGCCGATATTAAAGGCAAGCAGTTTTCCGAAAGCTATACTCATAGCGATTAAGAGAGCGCATACGACAAGCACCCTCGTACTGCCGAAATATTTGATTCTTCCTGCTGTTTTCTGATTATTTTCCATAAAAAAACCTCCTTTTCCTCACTCATACGACAAGAAAAAGAAGGCGCAAACCATTCATTTAAATATGTCCTATGAAGCGGGATGCAAAATACGAACCGCAAGCCAAAGCCTTTCGTCTGTCCGACAACTCCCCGTTCCGACAGCACTTAACGAACGTATTTTTACTCTTCAATATTGCAATTACATTATAATACGGATTAATTCAAATGTCAATAGGTATATGAAAGTTTATGCATAATATACAGATAAAAATTCATTTTTTCAATAAATATTCATTGTAAACCATAAGGAAAGGGGCGATTCCTTTTGCATCGTTTTCGACTGTTTTTTCATGGATATAGTATTCATCAGAGCCGTCACGATTCTGACTTCCGCCAAGACCGCCCATAAGACAGATATTTTCAAGGACGGGAATATTATTTTCAAATCTTGTATAATTATTCAGAACGGCAGACAGAGCCTTTTCCCCTGTTTGAAAAATATCATCATCGCATATATTTAATCTCACGGATTTCATGCATGAATATGCAAACAAAAGCGTTCCGCTCGTTTCACGGTAATTTCCCTTTAATTCGGGCTTTGCAGGGAGCTGATACAGCATACCGTCACTGTCCGTGAATTTTTCAAGCGAATAAAGCAAATCAGAAAGCATATCACGGAAGAAATCATATTCGGGGAGAATTTCGCATATATCCGCAAGCCCCGCACAAAGCCAGCCTATTGACCTGAGCCAGAAATTAGGGGAAAGACCCGTATTTTTATCAGCCCATACAAGGCTTTTTGTTTCGTCATAGCCGTGATAATAAAGCCCCGTGTTACTGTCACGCATAATATTATATATATTTTTTAACTGTTTTTCAATATCGTGAATAATATTCATGTTTTCATGAATAACCGCATATTCAGCCATAAAAGGCAGAGCCATATAAACTCCGTCAAGCCACAATTGATACGGATATACAGCCTTATGCCAGAAATTACCGCATTTGAGTCTCGGCTGATTTTCTGTCTGATTAATGAATATTTTTTCATAAGCTTTTTCATATCTTGAATCTTTTGTTATTTTAAATAAATAAACAAGATTACGGCAGCCGCAGATATTATCCAAGTTAAAATCTTTAATATTCATTGTGGGGATATTTCCGTTTTCATCGACATAAGTATTGATAAATTTAACGGAATAATCAAGGAGATTTGAATTTTTCGTCCTGTCATACATCATGAGAAGCGAACGTATAAGACAGTTGTCAATATAATTCCATTTGGCTTTTTTCCCGAAGATAAAATTTTCCCTGTTCCACATGGGTTTCAGAGGTTCTGACGGGAATATAAAATTATTTATGTAGCTTTCCGCAGTTTTATGAAGAAAATTTATATTCATTATCCGCTCAGACCTCCCGCAGTTATTCCGCCGACAAATTTTTTCTGACCGATTGCAAATACCGCAACAGAGGGCATAAGCCCTATTACAGACATGGCAATTATTTTACACTGTTCGTATCCGTTGCCCGTACTGTCGGAGGATAACCTCAATGCAAGCGAAAGCGGATATTTTTCAACAGAACTTATTATGATAAGCGGTGAAAGAAAATCATTCATTGTCCAGAGAAAATTAAATACCGCAACAGAAACAAGCACAGGGCGTATACACGGAACAATTATGTAAAATAATATTCCCAAAGTTCCGCAGCCGTCAATCCTTGCGGCATCATCAAATTCTTTCGGAACACTTTCAATAAACTGCATTATCATGAAAACAAATGTTCCCTCAGCCGCAAAAAGTGACGGAATCGTAAGCGGAATATATGTATCAAGCATATTTAATTTCCCCCACATAAGATATGACGGCATTACAGTCACTATCGCAGGCATGAACATCACCCCCATAAGCACTGAAAAGAAAAATTTTTTTAACGGAAAATCAAACCTTGCAAATCCGTATGCAACAAGCGTTGACGAAATCAGCGCAAAAAATGTTTTCGGGATTATTATAATAAAAGTATTAATAAAATAATGCCCCATAGTGTAGGGCGTTACTGTTTCCCATGCCCTTTTATACACCGAAAAGTCAAATTTTTCAGGCATGAACCACGCAGAACCGAATATTTCGCTGTTTGACTTGAAAGACGCTCCCAAAAGCCACAAAAGAGGATAAAGCATAATAATCCCGATAATTATTAAAACAAAATACAGAAAAATTTTTTTACTCATAAACAACCTCTATTTAAAATCGTCAAATTTCGCCTTTTGTGGCTTGACACATTCACTCAAAAATCAAAGATTTTTTCGTTCATTGTGTCAAGGGCGAAATTTTCCTCTTATTTAAAATCGTCAAATTTGCACTTTTAAGGCTTGCACTTTCATTCACTCCGCTTTGCTCCGTTCATTTTCAGTGCAAGGTGCAAATTTTCCTCTTGATTATCCTGAATTAATTTACATTATAGCATAAAAATTCTCAAAAAGATATAGATTTTTTAAAATAAATATGTTATAATATAAAAAACAGAAAAAAGGAGGTTTAAAAATGCTCTTAGCCGTAGATATCGGCAACACAAATATCGTTTTCGGCTGTGTTGATGATGATGACAATATAATTCTCTCGGAGAGAATATCCACAAACCACAGCGCAACTTCCGCAGAATATGCCGTGCTGATAAAAAATATTCTCGAAATGAACGGTTTCGGCGTGAAAAATATAACAGATGCGGTTATGTCGTCTGTTGTTCCGTCTGTGACCAACACGCTCAAAGAAGCTGTCCGCAAACTTTTCGGAATAGAAGTAATGACAGCAGGTCCCGGTGTCAAAACAGGTCTTAATATCCTGATAGACAACCCCAGACAGCTCGGAAGCGACCAGGTTGTAGATGCCGTTGCAGCAGTAAATAATTACCCCGTTCCGCTTATCATAATAGATATGGGTACGGCTACAACTGTTTCCGTTGTTGATAAAAATAAAAACTATCTCGGCGGACTTATCATGACAGGCATGAAAACCGCAACGGACGCTCTCATAAAACGCACTGCACAGCTCCCGAAAATTGATTTTGAACTGCCCGAAAACATCATAGGCACAAATACTGTTGACTGTATGAAGAACGGCGCACTTTATTCAAATGCCTGCGCCCTTGACGGAATCGCCGAACGCATTGAGGAAAAGCTCGGTGAAAAATGCACTGTAATCGCCACAGGCGGTCTTGCGGAAGTCGTTGTCCCTCTTTGCAGGAAAAACATAATTCTCGATAAGAACCTTTTGATAAAAGGTCTTACAATAATCCACAGAAAAAACAAGAAGAAACAGGAGGAAAAAAATTATGCCGTTCATTAATGTGAAAACAAATATCCCCGTACCCGCTGAAAGCCGTGAGGTAATCAAAACCGAACTCGGAAAAGCTATAACCGCTCTCCCCGGAAAATCCGAAAGCTGGCTCATGGTTGGCATAGAACCCGAAGTATCACTCTATTTCGGCGGTGACCCCTCGCCTGCCGCTATGGTAAATGTCGGAATACTCGGCGGTGCATCGAAAGCCGCATACACAAAGCTTACAGGACTTATAAGCGACCTGCTTGATGACGAACTCGGCATACCTAAAAACAGAATTTACGTAAAATACTCCGAAACGGAAAACTGGGGCTGGAACGGCTCTGATTTCTAAATAAAAAAGCTCCCCGAAAGGGGAGTTTTTTTATCAGCCTGTAACTACCGCATGGTCACAGAGCCAGTCGCACCATTCAGCATAATATTCTCCGTATACATGAACGCCGTCACCCGTATACTCATCTTTAAGATAGCCGTATTCATTGTCGAACACTTCATTTATATCAAGATAGAAAACTTTTTTTCCGTCACAAAATTCAGACATTCTGCTGTTGAGATAATTTATTGCTTCGTTGTTTATTACATCTGTTTCTGCGGACTGCGTAACATGGAGATTTGCCATGATATATATAACAGCACCCGACTGATGCGCCCTTACCTTATCCACAAGCGCACGATACTGAGTGATAGTGTATTCAAAATCGTTTCCACATTCGTTTATACCGAGCATTATATATATTTTTCCGTATTCTTTGCTGTCGATGACATCATCAAGATACTGCCCGTAGTCGGAAGGGGATTCAAATGCCGCAGCCGAGGAAAGACCCACATCACAGAAATAATCCGCATTTTTGAGAGTACCGAAATCCCTTATACCGACAGTTCTTGAATCTCCTATGAAAAGCGCATCATCAAAATAGCTTGCGTCCGAGGAAGAAAAGCTGTCGGATTTTTGTACTGCGGTTGTAACAACGGATTCTTCGGAGGCGGTTGTAACGGCTTCCGTCTGCACGGCGGCAGAATCTTTCTGAGGTTCGGGAGGAGTTTCGTTTGCATCTTTTTCGGGTTCAACCACTTTTGAAACAGAAGTTTTCGGAATCTGAGGTTTTTTTGTTTCTGCGCTTGATTTCCATATCTGCACGAAAATAAACGGTGACATCACAAAGCAGGTAAGCATAAGTGTCAGCGTATAGATACTTTGTTTCAGACGTGCTACATTTTTCTTGTTTACTTTCATCTTAACCTCCTATTTAAAATCGTCAGATTTGTGCTTTCGGGGCTTGCCTATTCACTCACTCCGTAAACTTCGTTCGTTCATACGGCAAGGCACAAATCTTCCTCTTATTTAAAATCGTCAATTTTGCGCTTTCGGGGCTTGCCTATTCACTCACTCCGTAAACTTCGTTCGTTCATACGGCAAGGCACAAATCTTCCTCTTATTTAAAATCGTCAATTTTGCGCTTTTTGTTAAAATCTGAAATACATGAACGGGTCATTCATACCCTTGTACATACAATAAACCGACAGCCAGAACACCGCTAAAAGCAGAACTGCACAGAACGGGGTATTTTTTATTTTCTTGTAAACTCTTTCGGGAAGCTTTGTTGAACAGATTGCCGCAATTATGAAGAACTTTCTGTATATGCCCCAGTATTTCGCAAAATCTCCGTCAAATATGACTTTTTTTCCGATTTCTCCCAAGTGGAAAAGTTTCTGAAAATATATTCCGAGGCTGTGAAAATCTGTTATTGCAAAAAGTGTCCATGTCAGCGGAATCACAAGAAACATATAGATATGACCAAGCAGTTTATATTCGTTCATGACTTTTCCGATATAGAATTTTTCAAGGAGAATAAGTCCGCAGAGGACAAGTCCCCATAATACAAAATTCCAGCTTGCGCCGTGCCAAAGACCCGTAAAAAGCCATACAATGACAGTATTTCTTATCATCATGTTCTGACCTTTTCTGTTTCCGCCGAGGGGAATATATACATAGTCCCTGAACCATGAACCGAGGGTCATGTGCCATCTGCGCCAAAATTCCGTCATAGTTACCGAAGTGTAGGGATAATCAAAGTTTTTCGGGATATCAAATCCCATTACTTCTCCGAGACCCTTTGCCATGAGGGAATAGCCGTTGAAATCAAAAAACAACTGAAACGAATACGCAACAACTCCGAGCCATGCAAGTTTTGTTGAAATACCGCTGTAACCTATGGCATCTATATCGCTCCAAAGTGCGCCTATTCTGTTGGCTATCAGAACTTTGTAGCCAAGCCCTATTGTAAAAGTTTTAAGACCGTTTTCAATTTTTTGGGGAGTGTGCTTTCTGAATTTAAGCTGTTCCGCAACCGTCTGATAGGTTACAATAGGACCTGCGATAAGCTGAGGGAACATACTTATATATGCGCCGTAGTTTATGAGATTTTTTTCGGGTTTTGCCTTTTTCCTGTAAACATCAATGATATATGAAACGTTCTGAAAGGTGTAAAAGCTTATTCCTATGGGGAGAACAATATTCCTCATCGGAATATCCGAACGGAAAATCCCGTTTATGTTTGAGAAGATAAAATTCGTATATTTGAAGAAAATAAGCCATATGAAATTATAAGCAATTCCAAACGTAAGCCATGCTTTTCCTGCTTTCCGAAAAGTCGAAATCATCTGCCCGACAATAAAATTGACAAGCACAGTAACAAGGAAAAGAAGTATATATATGGGGTTGCTGAGAACGCCCATACTGTAAAAAATTACGCTGCCGCAAAAAATAACGGCATTTTTATATTTAAAAGGAGTAAATGCATATACCGCCATGAAAATCGGCAGGAATATGAAGATAAACTCCAAACTGCTGAATACCAAAGAACCACCCTATCTGTAATTTAAATTTGCGTATACATTTATTTTACACGCTGTAATGATAAATGTCAATGATTTTCCGTAAATGTGGCAATTTGCCAAAATCAGGCAAAATATCAGGCAGAAAATAATGCATTTTGCAGAGTACATGAAAAATTCTTTAAATTTGTTATACGCAGAAAATAAATCTTTATAAAGGTAAAATATTTCTTTTTGTTATCAAAAAAATTTTTTCTGTTAATTAATAATAAAAATTCATAAACATTTTGCATTTTATTACCAAATCTTTCTAAAATTTACAGTTTGTTAACAATTTCCTAAAAAATCCGTGATATAATATATTCACAAAAAAAATCCACATATCATTATATTTTTCAGGGAGGAAAATAAACATGAAAAAATCAAACATGAAAGAGAAACTCACAGCCTCGCTTCTCGCAATGACAATGACTGCTTCGGTGATACCAGCCTATATGCTCACGGCAAATGCGGTATCTGTCCCCACTGTTTCTGTCTCGTCAGAGAAAACCGCTGACCTTATGACTATGGAAACAGGCGACAAATACAGCGGAAAACTTGCTCAGTACGCTTCAACGGGCATGAAATCCATAACCTTTACAGTCGTTGCAGACTATGATACAAGCTTTTCCTACGGTTTCGGAATTTCTGTTGAAAAATCAACAGCCGCTCCGAAATACTGGATTGAACACAATTCAGACGGCGAATGGGAGGCAGACCCCGAAAACGGCGGTTACTCCGTAAATATCAAAAAAGGCGTTCCGCTTGACATAACCATTGACCTCTCAGACCTCGATGTTACATATGAGTCAACTTCAAAATATGAGTTCAGAAGTTACTACTCAGCACACTGGGACAACTCCAAAAAGGATATGGTTGACAACCCCATAACACTCAAATCCGTAACTGTAAACGACAGCGACACACCCATTGTTACCACAACTGCTGACCCGTCAGAAGAAATTACTACCACTACAACTGTTTCTCAGGAAGATGAGAGAGTCAACGTTATCCCCAACAACAACAAGCACACAAACGGCAATAACTGGAGCTTCAAGGACAACGGTGACGGTACTGCCACTATTTCTTCAACTGTTGCAAGACAGATTGACGACCTTGATATAACTCTCACAAAGGGCTATGATGAGGATTATTACATGGCTAATCCGAGCGATGACCCCGACAAGCCAATGAACAGCCATAAATTCAAGTTCTCCGATTTCGGTCTTACCGATATGGACGGAGTTACAATAGAATCTCTTACAGTTACAATTGAACCCGATGCACCTATGGACCAGTTCGTTTACGGCGGAGGTCTTAACGTTCAGAAAGGTTCTCCCGCAGATACTGAATATGCAAAGCAGGTTGCAGGCATAGAAGGCAAGGAAAAAGCAAGCTACTGGTACAATGACATGGGTCTTGAAGGTGACGGCTCTGTTTCGTATTTTGAGGAGCTTGGCGTTGAGTTCGGTGTAACTCCCGGAAACGGCGGAAAAATATTCGATGCAGGCGACTACATAGAGGCATACTGGGAAGTTCCCGCAGAAGTTCAGCCCTATACTTCCACAACTACTTCTGATGCTATTTCATTCCAGTACTGGTGGGGCAACGACACGGAAGGCGAAGAAGTTGAATCCGTAAAACTCACAAACGCAATTCTCACATACACAAAAACCGTAACCGTTCCCTATACAAGTTCAATTGCACAGGAAATAGGCGAATCCCTTAACCACACGGGCAAGGAATCCGAAAAGAACCTTGAACTTGTCTATGCGGATTTTGACCTTGACGAAACTCAGGACGTTTATGCTATACGCTTCGATATATCCGCAAAATCCGATATCGGCAAAATGATTTACAATATAGGCACAGGCGTTGAAGAAAGAGTAAACGAGGACTACTGGTTCCAGGAAGAACAGAATTTCTGCGTACTCGAAGCAGGCGACAAAGCCGAAATTATGTGGATTGTTCCCACAAGAGCCGCAGGCGATGAAACTCACGAAAACGGCATAAACACAAAGGACGGCAAATTCCAGATAGGTTACTACTACGGCGAAGCAGATGCAATATCCGTTGACAATGTTGAAATTTATTACAATATTCCCGAAACTACCACAACTACAACCGTAACAACTACCACAACCACTACAACAACTACTACAACAACGGAAGAAACTACCACCACAACAGAAGAACCCGCAACGGAAGAAGAAACTACTACCACTTTGGAACAGCTTCCTCAGATAGTATGGGGCGATGCAAACCTTGACGGAAATGTTACTATCTCCGATGCAGTCGCAATACTCCAATCAATGGCAAACTCCGACAAGTACGGTCTTGAAGAACAGGGCAGACTCAATGCGGACGTTTACGAAAACGGAAGCGGTGTAACCGGTAAAGATGCAGCCGTAATACAGCTTGTTGATGCTAAAATATTAAGAACAACAGACCTCCCTGTTACTCAGGAAGACCTTGACGCTTTTTTAGGCTGAACAATTAAATAATTGATACTGCTGTCGGATATTTTTGTCAGACAGCAGTTTTTTTTCGTTAATTTACCGAATTTCTACTGTTTTGATATATAAACCCTTGCATTTTTTCCACCTTTAATGTATAATATAGAGAATGAATATTTTTAATATATCCATTCGTTAAATAATCTAAGTATTTGGAGGAAAGATTTATGAAGATTGATAAAGTTCTTGCATCTGCATTATCTTTTGCACTGGGCTTTTATACAGTTTCAGCCCCGTCTGTGACCCACGCAGGGGAAATGACCGCAAATGCAGACTTCAATTATGAAGAAATTCTGCAAAATCTCAGTACGAAAAAAGCAGATGATTATTCACTGGGAGATGTAAACAACGACAAAGCCGTAGACTCAAAAGATGCCTCTCTGGTTCTTGCTAAATATTCAGCTATGGCAACAGGCGGAAATGCATTTACCGAAGATGAGAAAAACGCAGCCGATGTTGACCGAAATAAAACAATAAACTCCTCCGATGCCTCTTACATACTCAGCTATTATGCATATAATTCAACTGCTGCTACTAAGATGTCAATGGAAGAATATATGAAGAAAGCTCTCAACATCAAGGACGAAACAGAAACTTCCACAACAACTGCCGTAACTTCAACGACTTCAACAAATACTGCCACAACTTCTGCTGTTACAAATACAACTGTTTCAACTTCAAACACCACAGCAACTTCAAATGTTACAAGCACGACTGTCAGCACAACCGTAAAGCCTGTAACCACTACTTCAACTACAATCACAGAACCCGAAACCACTACTTCAACTACAATCACAGAACCCGAAACCACTACTTCAACTACAATCACAGAACCCGAAACCACTACTTCAAACACAACCACAGAACCAGAAACTACTACTTCAACCACAATCACCGAACCCGAAACCACCACTTCAACCACAACCACAGAACCCGAAACTACCACTTCAACTACAACTACCGAACCCGAAACTACCACTTCAACCACAATCACCGAACCCGAAACCACTACTTCAACCACAATCACAGAACCCGAAACTACCACTTCAACCACAATCACCGAACCCGAAATTACAACAACTACTGTTCCTCAGATTTCCGAAATAATTCCCAACCTCAACATAATTAACTGTACAGTCGGCTACGAGGATTCCGTAAGAGTTGAAATGCTCCCCGAAAATGCGGAAAATAAGGAAGTTTCATGGGAAAGCTCCGATGAAGAAATAGTATCCGTAAACGAAAACGGAGAAATTATTGCCAAAAGTGCGGGAAGCTGTATTATTACCGTCACAAGCAAGGCAAACCCCGATGTAAAGGCTGAAATTACAATAAATGTTACTGCCCTTTCAACAGAAGCTCCCGACCCGACACGTGTGCAGAGACTCGAACTTGACCACGAAGAAATGGACATTGCTCTCGGCTATCTCGATGTGTCATATGTTTCGATTTTCCCGACAACCGCAATAGAAACAGGTCTTGAATGGACAAGTTCCGATGAAGATATCGCAACCGTTGACAATCAGGGCTGGATTACAGCCAGAAAAGCAGGTACTTGCGTTGTAACTGTCCGCAGTATGAGCAATCCGTCCGCAAGCGCATCTGTAATTGTACATATAATTGACCCCTATGCACCAAAGGCAACTGCCATTGAACTCTCAAACCGTCAGATATACTTTGACATTCCCGGAGAAACAATGAAAATTACCGCAAACATAGTCCCCGAAGAAGTCACTGACAAGAGAATAATATGGTCAAGTTCAGATGAATCCGTTGCTGTCGTTGACGAAAACGGAAATATCACATCAACAGGCAAGGGCGAATGTGTGATAATCGCAACTTGTGCGGCTGACAACAGTATCACCGCAGGAGTTGCCGTTGAAGTAATCGAAGATGAGGAAATAGGAGTTGAAAGCATAGACCTTTCAAACCACCTCGCACATCTCGAATATATAGGACAGAAATTTTCGGTTACAGCTCATATTCTGCCCGAAAATGCCGTAAACAAAAAAATTGAATGGGTTTCTTCAAACAACAATGTCGCAACTGTTGACTCAAACGGCAACATAACAGCGGTAGGCGCAGGCACTTGTATTATAACGGCAAAAAGCGTTGATAATGAGAGTGTGCGTTCAACTGTATCAGTTGAAGTTTCAGACAACGAAATAGTCCCTGTCGAAACAATGACTCTCACCGAAAGCAAAATGTATTTCACAAAAATAGGCGAAATGCAGAAACTTTCCTCTGAAATATATCCCGAAAACGCAAGCGACAAAGGTATAATATGGCAGAGTTCAGATGAATCCGTTGCAACCGTTGATGAGGACGGCTGTGTCACCGCAGAGGGCAACGGAACTTGTATAATATCTGCAACAAGTACATATGATAACAGCATAAGCGCATCAGCAGAAATAAATGTTTCCGTTACTGCCGGACAGACAATCGTAGAAGAAGTACAGCTCACTGAAACAAGTATTGACCTTATTGCAGGCGGTGAAAGCAAAAAAGTATCTGCCGTAATGATTCCCGTTAATGCTCCGAATCAGGACGAAATATGGACTTCTTCCGATACAAGCGTTGCAACTGTCAACGAAAACGGTCTTATTACCCCTGTCGGCACAGGTACTTGTCTTGTAACAGTAAAAAGTGTTGATAACCCGACTGCAAAAGCAAGCGTTACTGTACACGTTCTTGACAAAGACGAAACTGCAAAGGTAAAAGAAGTAAACCTCACTAAAACAAGCCTGTCCCTTGTTGTCGGCGGTCAAAGTGAAAAGGTATCCGCTGTAATGCTCCCCGTAAATGCTCCGAATCAGGACGAAATATGGACAACTTCCGATGCAAAGGTTGCAACTGTCAACGAAAACGGTCTTATTACTCCCGTGGGCGCAGGTGCTTGTACTGTAACAGTAACAAGTGCAGATAATCCCAACGCAAAGGCAAGCCTTACAGTAACAGTTACTAACCCCAATTCAAATCAGGTTACAGACATAACCCTTTCAACATACAAGGTAAACCTTACAGTGGGCGGTCAGTCGCAAATGCCGATAGTTACCATGACACCTTCAACCGCTTCGGACAAGAGCGAAATCTGGACTTCCTCAGATACAAAAGTAGCAACAGTAAACGGTGACGGTCTTATCACTCCTGTCGGCGCAGGAACTTGCACAGTAACGGTAAAAAGCAAGAGCAACCCGAATGTATCTGCAAGTGTAGCCGTAACCGTTACAGGAAATTCAGCCACAACAAGCACAATTACGGGAATTTCTCTCTCTAAAACCGCTATGAATTTAACCGTAGGTCAGAAAGATATTTCGTGGGTAACTATGACACCCACCACCGCCCCTGAAACTTTAAAGGGCGAAATATGGACTTCCTCGAACACAGCAGTCGCAACCGTTGACGCATATGGAAACGTTACCGCTGTCGGTGCAGGAACTTGTGTAATTACTGTTACAAGCAGTAATAACAGAAACGTCAGCGCAAAAATTAACGTAACTGTAACAGGCGGAAATTCAACCACAACAAGCACCATAACAGGAATCTCACTCTCGAAATATACAATGAATCTCACCGTAGGTCAGAAGGATATCTCATGGGTTACTATGACACCCACAACCGCACCCGAAAGCTTAAAGGGCGAAATCTGGACTTCTTCCAATACAGCAGTTGCAACTGTTGATACATACGGAAATGTTACCGCTGTCGGCGCAGGCACTTGTGTAATTACCGTTACAAGCCAGAACAATAAAAATGTAAGCGCAAAAATTAACGTAACCGTTACAGGAAATTCGGCTACGACAAGCACAATTACAGGAATTTCACTCTCAAAGACTTCCATGAATTTGACAGTTGGACAGAAAGATATTTCTTGGGTGACAATGACACCAACGACAGCCCCTGAAACCTTAAAGGGTGAAATCTGGACTTCTTCAAATACCGCCGTTGCAACCGTTGACGCTTACGGAAATGTTACCGCTGTCGGCGCAGGAACTTGCACAATAACTGTTACAAGTCAAAACAACAGAAATGTCAGCGCAAAAATTAACGTAACCGTTACAGGAAATTCGGCTACAACAAGCACAATTACGGGAATTTCGCTTTCAAAAACTTCCATGAATTTGACAGTTGGACAGAAAGATATTTCGTGGGTAACTATGACACCCACAACCGCACCTGAAACTTTAAAGGGCGAAATCTGGACTTCCTCAAATACCGCAGTCGCAACCGTTGATGCATACGGAAATGTTACCGCTGTCGGCGCAGGAACTTGTGTAATTACCGTTACAAGCCAGAATAATAAAAACGTAAGCGCAAAAATTAACGTAACTGTAACAGGCGGAAATTCAACCACAACAAGCACAATTACGGGAATTTCACTCTCAAAAACTTCCATGAATTTAACAGTTGGACAGAAGGATATCTCATGGGTAACTATGACACCCACAACCGCACCTGAAACTTTAAAGGGCGAAATCTGGACTTCTTCCAATACAGCAGTCGCAACCGTTGATGCTTACGGAAATGTCACCGCTGTCGGCGCAGGAACTTGTACCATAACAGTTACAAGTCAGAATAACAAGAATGTAAGCGCAAAAATCAATGTAACCGTAACAGGCGGAAATTCAACATCAACAAGCACAATTACGGGAATTTCTCTCTCGAAAACCGCTATGAATTTGACAGTTGGTCAGAAAGATATTTCGTGGGTTACCATGACACCCACAACCGCACCCGAAACTTTAAAGGGTGAAATTTGGACTTCTTCAAACACAGCAGTCGCAACTGTTGATGCTTACGGAAATGTTACCGCTGTTGGCGCAGGCACTTGTGTAATTACCGTTACAAGCCAAAACAATAAAAACGTAAGTGCAAAAATTAACGTAACCGTAACAGGAAATTCGGCTACGACAAGCACTATAACGGGAATTTCTCTCTCTAAATATACAATGAATCTCACTGTCGGTCAGAAAGATATCTCATGGGTAACTATGACACCAACCACCGCCCCCGAAACCTTAAAAGGTGAAATCTGGACTTCCTCAAATACCGCTGTTGCAACCGTCGACGCATACGGAAATGTTACTGCTGTCGGCGCAGGAACTTGCACAATCACGGTAACAAGCCAGAATAACCGCAACGTCAGCGCAAAAATCACAGTAACAGTTACAGGCGGAAATTCAACCACGACAAGCACTATAACAGGAATTTCACTTTCAAAGACTTCCATGAATTTAACCGTAGGTCAGAAGGATATCTCATGGGTAACGATGACCCCTACAACCGCACCCGAAACTTTAAAGGGCGAAATCTGGACTTCCTCGAATACCGCCGTTGCAACTGTTGACGCATACGGAAACGTTACCGCTGTCGGCGCAGGCACTTGTGTAATTACTGTTACAAGTCAGAATAACCGCAATGTCAGCGCAAAAATTAACGTAACCGTAACAGGAAATTCAACCACGACAAGCACAATTACAGGAATCTCCCTCTCAAAAACTTCCATGAATTTGACAGTTGGTCAGAAAGATATCTCATGGGTAACGATGACCCCTACAACCGCACCCGAAACTTTAAAGGGCGAAATCTGGACTTCCTCGAATACCGCTGTTGCAACTGTTGACGCATACGGAAACGTTACCGCTGTCGGCGCAGGCACTTGTGTAATTACTGTTACAAGTCAGAATAACCGCAATGTCAGCGCAAAAATTAAC
>JAFYFU010000084.1 GCA_017543595.1 Ruminococcus sp.
CTTATTTAAAATCGTCAGATTTTGCCTTTTAAGGCTTGACACATTCGCTCAAAAATCAAAGATTTTTTCACTCATTTGTGTCAAGGGCAAAATCTTCCTTTTATTTAAAATCGTCAGATTTTGCCTTTTAAGGCTTGACACATTCGCTCAAAAATCAAAGATTTTTTCACTCATTTGTGTCAAGGGCAAAATCTTCCTTTTATTTAAAATCGCCAAATTTGCGCTTTTGAGGCTTGACACATTCGCTCAAAAATCAAAAATTTTTTCACTCATTTGTGTCAAGGGCAAAATCTTCCTTTTATTTAAAATCGTCAAATTTGCGCTTTTGAGGCTTGATTTATTTGATTATCATATCGCCCTGTTGTATCTCATCAATACTTATGCCACGGAGAATAAACAAAGCCTCCTGATTTTCCGAAACTGTTTCAGCTGTCTGATTTTCAATGCGTATTTCCTCAATATATGCTTCCCTGTACTTGCCGGAAAGGTTATCTATATATACTTTGTCACCCGTGCCGAAAGAGCCTTCTATTACTTCTCCTTCTGCGGAAACAAAACCGTTGAGGTCAAATATTTCCTCTGCGACAAAGCATGAAGAACCCGTATCGGGAACAGTATTATCCGACAAATCCGATTTCTTGCCGAATAACTTATCCAAAAAACCCATTATTCGTACTTTTCGCCTTTCATCATCTTTTCCCATACGGGAGACATTGAACGCAGACGTTCAACAACTTTCGGGATAACATCAAGGATATAATCCACATCTTCATCTGAAACATTCTCATCTATTGAAAGCCTGAGCGAACCGTGTGCCACTTCATGTTTAAGACCTATCGAAAGAAGAACGTGTGACGGGTCAAGCGAACCCGATGTGCAGGCTGAACCAGATGAGGCGCATATGCCGTTCATATCAAGCATTAAGAGAAGTGATTCTCCCTCAATTCCCTCTATTGAGATATTAAGGTTTCCGGGGAGTCTTTTGTCCCTGTCGCCGTTAAGTCTTGTATAGGGGAGTTTAAGTATGCCGTCAATCAATTTATTTCTTCTGGGGGTGATAATTTCCGCCTTTTCGGAAATATTCTTTACAGCCTCCTCAATTGCAACGCCGAGACCAACTATTGCGGGGACGTTTTCCGTACCTGCTCTTTTATTTCTTTCCTGACCGCCTCCGTGAATCAGATTCGGGAGAACGATACCCTTTCTGACATACAGTGCGCCTATACCCTTTTGTGCGTGAATCTTATGACCTGAAAGAGAAAGCATATCTATTCCCTGTTCATGGACGTTTATTTCAACGTGACCGACAGCCTGTACAGCGTCTGTATGGAAAATAACTTTTTTCTCCTTGCAGATTTTTGCTATTTCGTCAATGGGCTGAATAGTACCTATTTCGTTATTTGCATACATTATGCTTACGAGGGCTGTATCTTCCCTTATGGCATTTCTTATATCTTCGGGATTGATAAGACCTTTTTCGTCAACGGGGATATAGGTGACTTCAAAACCCTGTTTTTCGAGGTACTGAGTAGTATGCAGTACGGCATGATGTTCAAACACAGATGTAATAATATGCTTTTTGCCTTTTTTTGCAAGTCTTTCGGCAGTACCCTTTATAGCCCAGTTATCGGATTCCGAACCGCAGCTTGTGAAAAATATTTCATTGGGGTCTGCACCGATAGCCTTTGCGACTTTTGCCCTTGCGGCTTCAACATCTCTTTGAGCGTCTCTGCCGAGTTTGTATATGCTTGACGGGTTGCCGTAAGCCGTAGTAAAATAAGGAATCATAGCCTTTAAAACCTTGTCCGAAACGCAGGTTGTTGCGGCATTGTCAGCGTATATAAATCTTTTTTCCATTTTTATTCCTCCTGTTTTTTTGAATATATATCTCTCTGCATGACAGCAAGCCTGTCACAGCGTTCATTTTCGGGGTGTCCTGCGTGACCCTTGACCCAGACAAATTTCACATAATGCTTTTCAAGCAACGGAAGAAGTTTTTCCCACAAATCAACATTAAGAGCCTTGTTTCCGTCGGATTTTATCCAGTTTTTCTTTTTCCAAGCATATACCCAGCCTTTTGTTATGCTGTCAACGACATATTTGCTGTCGGTTGTAAGAGTAACGCTGCATTGTTCTTTGAGAGCAGAAAGCCCTGCTATAACTCCCATTAATTCCATGCGGTTGTTTGTTGTGGATTCGTCACCGCCCGACAATTCTTTTTCGATACCCTTATATCTGAGGACTACGCCGTAACCTCCCGCACCGGGATTACCACTGCACGCACCGTCCGAAAATATTTCGACTGATTTAATTGTTTTCACTTCCTTTACAATTGTCTACTTTATATTATAACCTATTTTTCCGCATAACAGTGAATTTGTTAGCCTTTGGAAACCAAAATAATGTTAGTTTCTGCTTACAGAAAAAATTCCATGTCAATACATTCCCATATACCTATGGGCATTTCGCACATACGTCTGTTATACTCCCTGAAACCGAGTTTTTCATAACAATTGATTGCTGTTTTGTTATTGGCGAATACTCCCAAATCAATTCTTTTTGCGGTTAAATTTTTCCTGACATATTCTGTTCCGAGTTTAAGCATTTCTTTTCCGTATCCCCTGCCCCGCATTGACGGATTGATTATTACAAAGCCGAATCTTATGGTGGAATCGTCATTTTCCCTCGGATATCTTATTATGAAATGCCCTGTAATATTTTCTTTTTCGTCTGTTGCCGTAAGCGGTATAAAGCGTCCGCTTTTAATCTGCGGTGCATAATTTTCGTTTATATCATTTTCCAAAAGCGGAAATTTATTGAATCTGTCCGCAGACCATTTGTATAAATCTTCTTCGGTTGCAAGCCATTTACAGATTACAGCCGAATCTTCTTTTCTGTAAGCTCTGAGAATCATGTTTTTATCCCCCGTAATTAATAGTCAAAAAAACCGCAGCACTTGATATAAAATCAAAAACGCTGCGGATTAATTTTATACAGCTTCTCTGCCGTTTTGTTTTTCGGGTTTTGACTGTGAATCGGGAACGCTTACCTTTTCGATATCTGCGCCCAATGCACGGAGTTTTCCTTCCATGCAGTCATAGCCTCTTTCGATGTGGAATATATCCTCAATTTCGGTTACTCCGCTTGCGGCAAGCCCTGCAATTATAAGGGCTGCGCCTGCTCTGAGGTCGCAGGCTTTGACGGGTGCGCCCATGAGTTTTCCCTTGCCCTCTATGAGAGCGACTTTTCCGTTCACGGTGATATCTGCGCCCATTCTTCTGAGTTCGTCAACGTATCTGAAACGCTGTTCCCAGATATTTTCGGTGATAATGCTTGTACCCTCTGCGAGAGTTAAAAGCGTTGCAATCTGCGACTGCATATCTGTCGGGAATCCGGGGTGGGGAGCGGTCTTGACATTTGTTTTGACAAGAGGGCCGTCAACCCATACTCTTACGCTGTCATCGAACTGCTGTATATTAACGCCGATTTTTTCGAGTTTCTTTGTGATTGATTCAAGGTGTTTCGGGATAACGTTCTTTATGAGAACATCGCCCTTTGTAGCGGCAACGGCAACCATAAAAGTGCCTGCTTCTATCTGGTCGGGAATAACCGAATATGTTGTTCCGTGAAGGTGGTCAACACCTTTTATTTTTATAACGTCCGTGCCTGCGCCTATGATATTTGCGCCCATAGCATTGAGGAAGTTTGCCAAATCAACGATATGGGGTTCTTTTGCGGCATTTTCGATTACCGTAAGACCCTCCGCCCTTACTGCTGCGAGCATGGCGTTCATGGTTGCGCCTACGGTCACAACGTCAAAGAATATCTGATTTCCTTCGAGTTTTTCAGCTTTAAGGTCAATCATTCCCTGACTGAGATTATATTCCGAACCGAGAGCCGTAAAGGCTTTGAGGTGCTGGTCAATGGGTCTGTCGCCGAGGGGACAGCCTCCGGGCATTGAAACCCTTGCCTTTTTGAATTTTCCGAGGAGTGCGCCGAGGAAATAATAGGACGCACGCATTTTTCTTGCTGTTTCGTAGGGTACGCAGAACTTGTCGATTGTAGTGGGGTCTATACGGTAGGTACAGTTGCCCAGATACTCAACTCCTGCGCCCATTTCTTTGAGTATTCTTATGCTTATGTTCACATCGCTTATTGAGGGAACATTTTCTATAACACATGGTTCGTCGGAAAGTATTACCGCAGGAAGAATAGCGACTGCAGCATTTTTTGCTCCGCTTATGATGACCTCGCCTGTGAGACGGCGACCACCTTTAATAATAAACTTATCCAAATAAATTCTCTCCTTATTTTTTCAGGAAAATATATATCTGCTCCCGAATATCCTGCTGTGGGACAGTCAAACAAAATAAATCAATATTCGGATATATTCCAGCGTACGTCTCCGCCGTCATATTCCTCAACAGTTACGGATTCGATAATGACATCTTTTGTGGGTTTGTCGTTTGAATCCGTTTCAGCCTCCTGAACCTTGAAAACAACATCAAGTCCGTCAAAGACCTGACCGAATACGGTATAGCTTCCGTCAAGGAAAGCAGCTCCGCCGTTTGAAAGATAAACGTCCTTTGCGTTGTCGGAGAATCTGTAACCGTATGTTTCAAGTTCCGTGAACATATCTTCCGTATATGTTTCGCCTGTTACTATATAGAACTGACTTCCGTCAGTGGAGGTCGAACCGCTGTTTGCGTATGCAATTGCGCCTGCTGCATGGATAAGGTGATTGTCCGTACCGCCGTCAAACTCTCCGCCCCATACGGACTCACCGCCTGTGCCGTTGCCCTTGGGGTCACCGCCCTGAATCATAAAATCCTTTATGACACGGTGGAAAGTAAGACCGTCATAATAGCCTTTCTTTGCGAGTTCAACGAAATTCTCAACGCCTTTGTCGGCGTATTCGGGGAAAAGCTTAATTTTAACATCGCCGTAGTCTTTGATTTTCATGTTTACGATTGTTTCGCCCTTTTCGGGAGCTGTGAAATTTGCTATCGGAACATTTTCAACAGGTGCTTCCGTGGGTGGTTCGTAATCATAATCGGATATATACCATTTAAGTTCCTCGCCGTTGTATTCGCTTACCTTTACGGAATCCATAATTACATCTTCGAGGGGTTTATCCGAGCTGTTTGTTTCTACATTCTGTATTTTGAAAATTATGTCAAGACCGTCAAACACCTGTCCGAAAACCGTATAGCCTCCGTCAAGGAAAGGCGCACCGCCTGCTGTTTCGTAAATTTCCTTTGAAGGGTCTGAGAATCCGAGACCCTGTGCGGCATATCCTGCGAAATCCTCATCTGTACAGACTTTACCGGTAACTATATAGAACTGACTTCCGTTTGTTGCGGTCGAGCCTGAATTTGCGTAAGCGATTGCGCCTGCGGCATGAATGAGGTGCGGGTCAACACCGCCGTCAAATTTTGCGCCCCATATGGATTTTCCGCCTGTGCCGTTTCCGAGGGGGTCGCCGCCCTGAATCATGAAATCCTTTATGACACGGTGGAAAGTAAGACCGTCATAATATCCGTCCTTTGCGAGTCCGATGAAATTTTCAACGCCCTTTTCGGCATATTCGGGGAAAAGCCTTATTTTTACCGTTCCGTAGTTACGGATATTCATTTCGATTATTGTATCGCCCTTTTCCGGTGCGGTAAAATTGGCTATGGGAACGTTTACTTCATCGGGTGCAGCAGTCGAAATTTCCGAAGAATCGTCCGAAACAGACCTTTCGGAATCCTGATTTTCAGATGTCAGACCTGTTTTCTGACCGCAGCCCGTGAAAAGCGATGCCGCCGTAAATGTGCAAATCATGGCGGCTGCCAGTCTTTTAAGCATCTATTAGATTCACTCCTTAAAGAGAAAAGTATTTTATATTTACTGCCGTGAATTTTCGGCAAATTTCATTATACTATATTATTTCCGATTTGTAAATACTTACGCCCGAATTTTGTATATAATAAAATAAAGGTTTTGCCAAAAAAAAGAATAATTAATTCAAATTACCATAAGGCAGTCAGTTTTCATTTTCCGTATACTTGCTTATTCTGACGGAATTTATCATAATATCTTCTTTGGGAATTTTATAAATTCCGTTTTCTTCGGTTTCAAGCTGTGAAAGTTTTTCTATCACCTCTGTTCCCTCATATGTCTGACCGATAACGGTCATCTGCTGTGAAAAGTTTGGTATACCGCCGAGGTCTATAAAAGCTTCGGCGAGTTCACGGCTTACGGAGTTTTCGAGTATTTCGTTTTTCATTTCGTCATCAAATTCGATAGTATTCAGAACTGCAAAACGGCTTCCGTTGAAGTAAGTACCTCCGCCCGTAAGCCATTCGAGACCCGAACGGTCAACGGTAGTGTTAAGGCTTATTACTGCGCCCTTAAAGGGCCATAAATTCTGGTTGAGTTCACGTTCCACGAGTTCTCTTGACTGGTCGTAGCCCTGTGGCATTTCGCCGTTTTTCTGGGGACAGCCCATAGCGGAATACACACCGCTTTCTGAATTGAAAACGTAAGTATTGTCATAGTAACCGCTTTCTGCGAGTTCGGTGAAATTTTTGACCGCATTCGGGGAATACTGAGGGTAGAGGACGAATTTAAATTCTCCGACTGTGGTATCGACAATGGCTATCGGGTCACCTTCGTTTGGTGTTTCAAGCTGAACGAGTTTCATTGTATCGGGGTCAACCTCTATGGTGCGGTTGCTGTTCTGGCGGACGTTCTGCAATACAAGAAGAATGACCGTAAGACCGCCCATTATAAGGGACATTATTATAACAAATTTGAGAAGACCTTTAACTCCGCTGTTCATATATTCACCTCTTTTTACAGCTTGTATATTCATTATACATCATTATTAACAGTTTGTCAATATATTACGAAAAAATTACACGCCTATCCGATTTAATTTTTGTTATTTCCCAAATATAATTACAGTATTATTATTGCTTTTATATCTGCTTTTATACCAAAAAAGCCCGACACAAGTCGGGCATGGAAATTATTTTGTTTTCACTTTGTATATAAGCCATATAAGTTCGAGAACACCTACTCCGACAAATGCGAGCATAGTTTTCATTCCGGGTTTTTTTACTCTTATTTTCGTGATAAAGAGAACGGCTATCACAAAGAGGAAAATTTCGTAAATTATGCGGAAACTCTCAATTCCGATATCTCTGCGGAAACTGTAAAGAAAAGGAAGAATCAGAGATACGCTTGTAACGGGAAGTCCTTCATAGACTTTTCTAACATCGCTTGTTGTTTTCTGTCTTTCTTCTTCCGCAACGTTGAAATAAGCAAGCCTTATCACGGCACACAGCGGAAACATTACAAGCACGGGAACGTCAATCCAGTTTTTCATTCCCACGGAATAGCCTATAACGGACGGCAGAACTCCGAAACATATTGCATCGCAGAGTGAATCTATCTGTATTCCGAATTTCTTTTCTGATTCTGTCCTGTCCTTTTTGGTTCTTGCGATTTTGCCGTCAAACATATCGCAGAGACCCGATACCATAAGGCATATTATGCCGAGTGCGGGGTGCGCTTCATGTCCGTTAAACCCGCAGGCAAGGAACATTCCGAGAATTGCCGACGCAAGGCTCAGATATGTAAGAATAACCGTATAGTTATAATAACCTATCATCATTATACTCCTGATTGTAAATTATCGGAAAACACCGACAGTTTTAGTTTTTTGTTTTTGAAGAATTGGTTTTCTTTTTTGAGGCAGGTTTCTTTGAAGACTTCTCACGGTTTTCACGCATTACCTTTTGTTTTGCCTGTTTTTCCTCAAATCTCCTGCAAGTTTCCCTGTAAAGGTACTCCTGAGAATTTATTTCTTCTTCATCTTCTTTTCTTTCGGCGTGGACGTAAGTTCCGTCTTTGAGCATAATTCTCGCCTTTACGTTGTCTTTCATAAGTATGCCGAACATATCACGGATTTGCTTTTTAAGTTTTTCGTCCTCTATTGGTGCGGCAACTTCGACACGGCGGATTGTATTTCTGCTCATATAGTCAGCCGAACCGATATAAATTTTCTGTTCTTTCTTTTCACTTCCGAAAATAAATATACGGCTGTGTTCGAGGAAACGTCCGACTATACTGCGGACGGAAATATTTTCCGTAAAGCCCTCCACACCTGCAATAAGACAGCATATGCCCCTTATGACAAGTTCGATTTTAACGCCTGCCTTTGAAGCCTCAATGAGTTTCTTTATAATTGCAGTATCGTTGAGGGAATTTACCTTTGCGGCTATATATCCTTCTCCGCCCTGTCTTGAAATATTTATCTGTTCGTCCGTCATTTCAAGAATCCGAGGTCTTAACGCAAGGGGCGAAACAAGAAGCTTGTTTGTATGGTCAACGAATGTGCCGTTCACAAGGGAAGTGAAAACAGCCTGTGCGTCTTCGGCAATTTCCCTGTCTGCTGTGAGAAGCATGAGGTCGGTATAAATTTTGGAAGTTTTCTCGTTGTAATTTCCCGTACCTATCTGTGTTACATAGTCAAATTCTCCGCCCTGAGCTTTTCTTGTTATGAGAAGAAGCTTTGAATGTGCCTTGTATTCTTTCGGACCGTATATAACTTTTACGCCTGCGTTTTGCAGATGTTTTGACCATTCGATATTGTTTTCCTCATCGAATCTCGCACGGAGTTCAATCATTACAAGAACTTCCTTGCCGTTTTCCGAGGCAGTACACAATGCGTCAATTACCTTGCTGTTTTTTGCAAGGCGGTAAAGAGTTATCTTTATTGATGTAACTTTCGGGTCAACGGCTGATTCCTGCAAAAGCCTTATGAAAGATGATGTCATTGATTCAAAGGGATAGCTTAAAAGAATATCCTTTGCCTTTACCTGAGAAAATACCGAACGGCTTTCATTGAGCATAGGCGATTTTATCGAGGGGAATTTCTCAAAATGCAGTTTCGGGTTGTCGTCAAGTTCCTGCAACGCATAGAGATACGAAAGGTCAAGCGGTATTCTTGAACTGAAAACCCTGACGTTTTTAAGCTTTAATTTCTTGCATATATAATCAAGTGCTTCACGGCTGAACTCCCCTGTTATTTCAAGGCGGACGGGCGCAAGCCTTTTGCGCTTGTCAACGAGTTCCTCCATTCTTTCACGAAATTCCGAACCCCTGCCCGAAACCATTATATCGGCATTTCTTGTTATGCGGATTACAGTTCTGTCGATTACTTTGTAGCCCTTGAACATGAGATGTGCAAAATGCAGTATCAATTCTTCTTCGAGGACGAATCTTTTACCGCTTTCGTCAAGGGGAATCATTCGCTGACTGTTTGCGTGTGCAAGCTGTATGATACCGACAGAGACTTTCTTTTTTGAGCCGAGCTGTACAATTGCATACAGTTCTTTATTTTTGAGGAACGGAAAAGGCAGGTCGTCATTTACTACCATGCCCGAAATAAACGGCTTTATTTCTCTCTTGAAATAAAGTTCGAGGAATTTCTGTTCTTTTTCGGTGGCATTTTCAAAACTCACGTGTTCAAAGCCGTAAGTTTTAAGTTCGCCCATTGTTTTGAAATAAGCCTCCTCAACAGACGGCTGTAATCTTCTGACAGCGGTAAACACCGCATCAAGCTGCTGAGAAGGGGTAAAACCTGATTTTCCGTCTTTTTTGCTCTTGCTTTTTTTTGCATCGTCAGTTATAGAACCTACTCTGACCATAAAAAACTCATCGAGATTACTTTGATATATAGCCGAAAATGCAAGACGTTCGAGGAGAGGATTATTTTGGTCTGTGGCTTCCTCCATTACTCTTTTGTTGAATTTAAGCCAGGAAAGCTCTCTGTTTTCGAGATATTCCATGATATATAACTCCAATCTGCCCGAAGGCGAACTATACTTCACATTATTACAAAAACCAACATTTTATACATCAATTATATAACTTTTCATGGCTTATGTCAAGTGCTTTTTGCAAGAGTAAAAAAAAGGACTGCTTTCGCAGTCCTTATTTAATGAATTACTTTATTTCAAGCTTTTTTGTCTGTGGTTCTTCATGTTTTTTCTTTGGCATATCCAAAATGAGAACACCGTTTTTGTACTCAGCGGATATATTGTCGGTATCTATACCCGAAACATCAAAGCTTCTCTTGTAAGAACCGAAAGTGCGTTCTCTGCGGATATATTTTCCGTCGTCGTCTTTCTTTTCGGTTTCCGTCTTGTGCTTTGCGGATACAGTCAGATAAGAGCCGTTTATATCAAGGCTTATATCTTCCTTTTCAAAGCCGGGGAGTTCGGATTCCATTACATATTTGTCGCCCTCGTCCTTTATGTCTGTGCGGCAGTGGTTCGGGGGAGGCTCCGGGAAAAATCCCCTGTCAAAATCGTCAAACATATTAAAAAGGTCATATCTGTTTCTTCCAAAGGGTGTAAGTCCGTACATAAATTATTCCTCCTTAAATAAGCGCAAAGGTTTATATTTTTTAGCTGTTCGAATTGTTTTTGTTTTCCATTGGAATCATTCCTTTCGTTTCATTGTCTGTATTATATTCCCCCGTTATGTTGAAAATATCAAAGTTTTGTGAAAGAAAAGCGAAAAATTAGCACTCATTGTGTGAGAGTGCTAATTGTGCATAATACACAATACGAACTATGCTGTTTTGGAAGAAATAACAAAAAATTGCAATTATCTATATTTGTACACAATTTATTAACAAAATGCTCAAAATTTATGCTATAATTATAGTATACAAACTGTCTTATTAAACAGACAGTATTTTGAGAGGAATGATTATTTTATGGGAATGAAAGGCAGATTCACAAAAAAACTTATGGCTTTTGCAGCCTCAGCGGTTATGGGAGTAACTTCCCTTGCAGGTTCGGCAGTTACGGCAAAAGCCGCTGACTTACAGCTTGACAACTATGCAAAACTTTTACAATATTCGCTTTATTTCTATGATGCAAACTACTGCGGTGCAGGCACGGGTGACAAGTCGCATTTTTCGTGGCGTGACGACTGTCACACGGGCAGTAACGACATGGGCGGTTTCCATGACGCAGGTGACGGAATAATCTGCGGTCTTACGGAAGGCTTTACGGCTTCAACCCTCGGCTGGCTTTACTACGAATATAAAGAGGATTTCGACAAGACAGGCACTACCGCACACCTTAAAGATATTACAGATGAATTTGCAAGGTACATGAAAAACTGCACAACTCTTGACGGAAACGGAAACGTCACAAATTTCATTTACGAAATGGGCGATGACGGAAAAGACCACAGCAAATGGCGTGCGCCCGAATTAATGGGCGAACGTGGAAATGATGAGATTTATTCTACAACTGACGGTGCAAGCGATGTCGCTGCACAATATGCCGCCGCACTCGCACAGAATTACATCAATTTCAAGAATGAAGAAGATTTGACATATGCAAAGGCTCTTTATGATTTCGCAGCCAAAAACCGCAAAATGACCTATGAACAAATGACATATTCCGATAAAAGCGTTGAGGACGATATAGCTTGGGCGGCAGGCTGGTTATATATCGCAACAGGCGAAAAGCCATACCTTGACGCTAACAGCAAGGATACAAGCGGTACTAATGACTGGGTAAATGATTACTACTACGGCGGAGTATGGCTCGGTGCGGCTATAATAAACGCAGAAATTACAGGAAACTGGACTGCCCCCGTAAACTATATAAACGGCGTTGTAAACGCAAACAAAGACAAATATTATGTAATGAACTCATGGGGAAGTGCAAGGCATAACACCCTTATGCAGACTTGCGCCATGATTGTCACAAAACATAAGGACAAATCAAATGCTGATTTCTCGGAATGGTGTCAGAAACAAATGAATATGATTCTCGGAGACAACAACGCAAATGTATGCCTTGTAGTCGGCTATAATGACGTTTCGGCAACATCTCCCCATCACCGTGCCGCTTCAAATCTCTATGTAGATGATTCATGGTCACAGTGGGGAAGCTGGGACGGAAACTATGCAAATGTTGAGGGAAGTCATGTTCTTTACGGCGCACTCTGCGGAGGTCCTACAAGTGAGGACTTCACAACATTCAGGAAACTTGATGCAAAAGATTCCACATCAAACGAGGTAGCACTTGATTATCAGGTAGGTCTTGTCGGAGCTGCCGCAGGTCTTTACAGCTATTTCGGTACAGGTAATGTTGTTGCCGAAATAGGTGATGTTGAAGTTTACCCCGAAGAAATAGCAATCGCAAACGGCGAAGTAATCGTTGACCCGCCCGAAACTCAGGTTACCTGTTCATTTGCTGACAAAATAAAAAGTACAATCAACGGATATATTGAATTTGAGGAAAACGGAAAATTTGGTATTGATGTGATAAAGTATCCCGAAATTTTTGAACAGTTCAGACAGGCTGGCAAAGGTGCTGCTGTAAAAGTTGAATTTGTATATTCCTATGACGAAGAATCAATAATTGAACTCAAAAACTTTGTCGTAACTGAATATGCCCCCGGCAATCACGCTTATGGTGATGCAAACCTTGACGGTGACTGTTCGGTTTCTGATGCGGTTGCGATTCTCCAACACCTTGCAAACAGCGACAAATTCGGTCTTTCCGAACAGGCTCTCATAAATGCCGATGTTGACGGAGTTCCTGGTGTTACAGGCAAGGACGCAGCGGTTATTCAAATGGTAGACGCAGGAATTTACACGGTTGATGACCTCCCGCTCAACAAGAACTGACATAAAACAATAAAGACTTATCGTTCACTGCTTTGATTACCTTTACCCACAGAAAAGCTGCCCCCTCGGACAGCTTTTTTGTTTTTTCTATAAATTACGCTGTCTTAACAGCCTTGATTTTGTGAATTTTGAAGAATTGCTCGGAAAAATTAAAGGAAATTTGCAAATATTCGCTTTTCATGATATAATAATATTAAAATTCGCAATATAGGAGTAAATCTATGGCTACCGAAACTTTATTGAAATACACAAGCCCCGCCGAAAATTTTGATTATGCACTCCCCGTGGGCAACGGAAGAATAGGCGGTATGATATTCGGAAATCCCGTTGACGAAGTTATAAAACTCAATGAGGATTCAATATGGTCGGGCGGTCTGCGTCACCGTATCAACCCCGACTCAAAAGAAGGTCTTGCGGAAGTCCGCAAATTAATATCAGAGGGAAATATCCCACAGGCAGAAAAAATTGCCTTTGAAAAATTACAGGGCGTTACTCCGAATATGCGTCATTATATGCCTCTCGGAGATTTGAAAATACATATGGAACTTGACGGAAAAGCAAGAGAATATTCACGCACCCTCGATATAGGAAACGCCGTTTCGGACGTAACTTTCAAGGTAAATGAAATTGAATACAAGCGTGAAGTGTTTGTTTCCGCCCCCGATGAGGTTATGGCGGTCAGGATATCCTGCGAAAAACCGTCAATGATAAGTTTAAGCTGTTCGATTGACGGCAGGGACGACTATTATGACGATAACAGACCCTGCGGTAAAAATATGTTAATGTACACAGGTGGTACGGGAAGCAGGGACGGAATATTTTTCGGGGCTGTTGTCGGTGCAACCGCAAAAGGCGGAAGTATCAGAACTCTCGGAAATAAAATATCCGTTAAAAATGCCGATGAAGTCATGATAGTATTAGCAGTCCGCACAAGTTTCTATACGGAAAATTATGAGGAATCCGCTCAGGTAGATGCCGAAATGGCTGTGCAGTGCGAATGGGACGAATTATTATACCGCCATGTAAGCGACTATAAAGAACTGTTTGAAAGAGTTGAACTGAATCTTGAAGACAACAGTCAGGCAAATATAAACGCACTGACAACCGATGAAAGAATAGCCCGTCTGCGTGGAGATGAAATGGACAGCAGAGATTGTGAAAGACTTATCCACGACAACAAACTCATAGAACTCTATTTCAATTTCGGAAGATATTTAATGATTTCCGCAAGCAGACCCTCAACTCAGCCCATGAATTTACAGGGCATATGGAATCAGGATATGCTCCCGCCTTGGGGAAGCAAGTACACCATAAATATAAATACAGAAATGAATTACTGGTGTGCCGAAAACTGTAATCTTTCGGAATGTCATCTCCCTCTTTTTGACCTCCTCGAAAGAGTATGCGAAAACGGAAAAATCACTGCAAAGGAAATGTACGGAATAAACAAGGGCTTTGTTTGTCATCATAATACGGATATATGGGGCGATACCGCACCGCAGGATACATGGGTTCCCGCAACGATATGGCAGACAGGAGGTGCATGGCTTGCACTTCATATCTTTGAACATTACGAATACACGCTTGACAGGGAATTTCTTGAAAGCAAATATCATATAATGCGTTCGGCTGCGGAATTTTTCACGGAATTTTTAACCGAAAATGAGGACGGAAAACTTGTCACCTGCCCGTCTGTTTCACCAGAAAATACCTATGTAATGGAAAACGGTGTCAAGGGCTGTCTCTGTGCAGGACCTTCAATGGATTCACAGATAATAACCGTTCTTTTCAATGATGTTATAAAATCCGCAGAAATTCTCGGACGTGACAAAACTCTCGTAAAGAAATTAAAATCCATGCTCAAAAAAATCCCTCAGCCCGAAGTTGGAAAATACGGTCAGATAAAAGAATGGTATGTTGACTATGATGAGGCGGAAGTCGGTCACAGACATATATCACAGCTTTTTGCACTTCACCCTGCCGATTTGATATCCCCGAACAAAACTCCGAAACTCGCAGATGCCGCAAGGGCTACACTTGTCCGCAGACTTATTCACGGCGGAGGTCATACGGGTTGGAGCTGTGCATGGATAACAAATATGTGGGCAAGGCTCTATGACGGAAGAATGGTATACGAAAACATCAAGAAACTGCTTTCACATTCCACAAATCCGAATATGTTCGACAGTCACCCACCGTTCCAGATAGACGGAAATTTCGGCGGTACTGCGGCAATTGCGGAATCACTCCTGCAAAGCTGCTGCGGAGAAATAATTCTCCTGCCCGCACTCCCCGATGAATGGAAAAACGGAAGCGTAAGAGGCTTAAAAGCCAAAGGCGGATTTGAAGTCGATATTTCATGGAAAGACGGAAAACTCCTGTCCGCATCAATAACTTCTTTCAGCGGTCAGGTATGCCGACTCAGAACAAATACAGTCGCAAGTATAATCTGTGACGGCGAAACCGTAGACTCTCATATTGAGGACGGAGTGACAGTATTCAATACAGCGGAAGGAAAAACTTATACCGTAAAGCCCTGAATTAAATTATAAGGAAGGAAAAATATGAATATAAAAAATTTTATCTCTGTTATGGCATCTGCTGTTATTTGTGTCTCATGCCTTTCAGCCTGCACGGATAAAAAAAATCAGAACACCGAAGATACAGAAGTAAATGCAGGCGAAACTCAGGAAACTCCCTCGGAGGAAACTTCTCAGCCCGATGAGGAATTTCCCGAATCTTACCCCGAATATCCCGTTTCCTACCCCGAAATAAGAGTAAGAGATATTTCGGAAACCTATGAGGCGGAAGATACGGATTTCGGCGATGTTTTAAAACTTGAATCCCCAAAAGCCGAAACTGCCGATATCCCCGAAGAAGAACCGCAGGAGGAGGATTCCGTTGAGGATACAAGCGAAGAACCTACAAGCGAACCCAAAAGCAATAAACCTTACAGCGGTAAGGGCTATCTCACAGGATTCAAAGATGACGGCAGTCAGTCCGTAAAATTTACGGTAAAAGCCCCAACAAATCAGCATTATGATTTTTCTTTCAGCATATCCGCAGAAAAAGCCGTAAACTGTACCGTTATGCTCAACGGAAAAGAACTTGACAAATTCAAAACACGCAAAAACGGAAAGTTTACTCTTATAACCGTCTACGGAGTTTATCTTGACAAGGGAGAGGCTGAAATTGAACTTATCCCGAAGGGAAATATTAAGATAGACTATCTTAAATTCTCAAACAATACTACCCTCGGAAAAATAAGTTACAGAACTGACGGAACACCCGTAAATTCCAATGCAAGCGATTCCGCAAAGGAACTCATGGAATTTTTCTCGGAGAATTACGGAGAATATATAATTTCCGCACAGTATGTTTCCGACAGCACCGACAAGGAACTTGAACTGGTAAACAAAACTACGGGAAAATATCCCGTTATACGCTGTTCGGCACTGAATAACAAGGGCGAAAATTTTGACACCTGCAAGGAAGATATAAATTCCGCAAAAAAATGGCACGCCAACGGCGGAATTGTAAGCCTTATGTGGTACTGGGAAGCCCCGTCAAAAAAATCCTCCGTGTATACCGAGGAAACGGATTTCAAACTCTCCGATGCGGTTACGGATATAGATATATCGAATATGTCGCAGGAGGATATAAGAGGACTTTACGGCGAGGGACAGATTTCCGAACAGTGCTACGGTCTTATAAGAGATATGGACAATATGGCTGAACTGCTCAAAGAATTAAAAGACGAAAATATCCCCGTATTGTGGAGACCCCTCCATGAAGCTTACGGCAACTGGTTCTGGTGGGGAGCTGACGGCGAAGAAGCTTACAGCTGGCTGTGGCAACTTATGTACGACAGATACACGGAATTTTTCGGTCTTGATAATCTGATATGGGTCTGGAACGGTCAGAGTTCAAATACTCTTGTCGCAAAAAATACTTTTGATATTGCCGCACTGGATATATACCTTGACCCCGAAGAAGATTTCGGCAGCAGATACGAACAGTTCATAGCCATGCAGAAAATTGTCGGTGCTGACAAGCTTATAGCAATAAGCGAGTGCAGCAGAGTTCCCGATGTTGATACAGCTTTCAGAGATAATACGGTATGGCTTTTCAGCGGTCAGTGGTACGGGGAATTTATTTCCGATTCAAAGGGAAATTATTCCGAAACATATTGCCCAAGGGCGGATTTTGCAAGATTCTACAATTCGGAGGGCGTTCTCACACTTGACGAATACAAGGAAATGAAAGCAAATGCCCCCAAAAAACAGAAAACTACCGAACCGCAGGAGGAAGAAACTCAGCCCGATGAACAGCAGGAAATTCCTGACGAATATCAGGAAGAACAGCCGCAGGAAGATGAACAGTACCTCTATGTATAAAAAAATTCTCCCTTGAAAAAGGGAGATTTTTTTATTATTCTTTTACATATACAGCCGTAATTTCAGATATGTAAGCCCTGTGGTAAGGGTCTTTGCCGTAGGAAATTTCAGGTATTCCGTCATCTGTGAGGAAACCGCTTTCCTGCATATCATAGCTGTAAAGCTTACGGCATACGAAAACCATGTCAGCCTGTTCAAAGCTTACATTCCCGTCAATTTCAGCGGGAACAAGACCTGTTTCCTTGATTTTGTCGCAGTCACGACCCGAATGAGAACCGCAGAAAGCAAGAATTTTTTTGAACTGCTCACCGAAAAATGAAGCTGTAAAAGTTCCGTTCTTTTCGATAAATTCATAAGTATATCTGTTTGGTCTTATGTAGCAGGTGAAAACATTTTTATTCCAGAGTATACCGAGCTGACCCCATGAAGCGGTCATAGTGTTGAAACTTTCGGGAGTTCCCGAAGTTATGAGCGTCCATTCATTTCCTATTTTTTCAAAAGGATTGAATTTAAGTTCCGATATATTTATTTTTTTAAACGACATAAAAAATCTCCTTATTTAAATTATTATTTAATTCGGAATTACGATAAAGTTTGGGCAGAATTAAAAAGGGGGGCTTGGGGGGATAAAGCCGCCCCTTGCGCTGAAAGTGAACAGAGCGCAGCGAAGTGAACGAAAGCGCAAGCCTTAAAGGGCGGCTCCCCCCATTCTAAATAATAAATCAGGAATATGCCTGATTAAGATATTAAATTATTATTTGCAGCTTTTCAAAACTGATTTGTACCTCAGTCTGAGCCTGTCTGTTATGAGGGCGATAAATTCCGAATTTGTGGGTTTTCCTTTGCCCGTATCGACGGTATAGCCGAAGAAAGAATTTAAAGTATCGACATTTCCCCTGTTCCATGCGATTTCTATTGCATGGCGGATAGCTCTTTCGACACGGGAAGAAGTTGTGTCATATATGCTTGCAACAGTCGGATATAAAAGCTTTGTAACGCTGTCGAGGAGTGTTCTGTCCTCTATCGAATACATAATAGCCGTTCTGAGATAATGATATCCCTTTATGTGTGCAGGTACGCCGAGCTGGTGAATGATATCCGTGACGATTATTTCCATATCATCGCTGAGGCTGTCCGCCCTTCCTCCGAGAGCCGAATTTATGGCACTGCAAAGGTCGTCTGCATCATACGGTTTAAGAAGAAATTTTGATGCACCGTTTTCCATTACCTGTCTTTCGATAAATTCGTTGTCAAATGCGGAAGTTACTATGAACACGGGGAATTTTACACCGAGTTCCCTTGTTTTCTTCATTATTGAAACGGCATCGCCGTTCTGAGCGGTTATATCAAGTACGGCAACATCTGGCGAATCTTTCTTTATGGATTCAACTATCACGTTGCAGTCTTTGCGCCTTGTATAAGCATACATACCTCTTTCACGGAGCTTATTTGCCACGCTTACACCCGTAACGGCAGAATCATCACCTATAAGTACCTTTATCTTGTTATTCATTATTTTTTTCCTCCTTTATTTCTGTAATACTATTTTATCACAGAAGAAAAGGAAATTGCAACAGTATAAAAAGTCACTTTTCGGGATATTTCGGCATTTTTGGTTAGAAAAAGTAACCTGCGGAAAAAAACGGGATTTTATAATATATGATGTCGATAAAGGTATGAATATGACTATTTTTTTCTTTTTATGATATCTGCGCCTCTGCTTTTTATTTTTATGAGCATACCGTCAGCGATATTTCTTACTTTTGTACCCTGCGGAAAGAGAGTATCCGCAAGTTTTGCGGCAGCATTTTTTTTAAGTTTTCTGCCGTATACGGGAGCGGTATCGGGCTGTGAAGAAATTTTTTCCCATTTTGACAGAACGTCTTCCGAAAGATATTCACTTAAAAGCTGTCTGTCTGCGGCTGCGCTGTACTTTACAAAATATTCAAAGGGAATACTGCACTTGTCAGCGGAAAAATCTCCGCACAAATCATGAAAATGCATTTCAAAAAGTTCCCTGAAACTGTCTCTGCCGTTTACACATTCGGGGCAGTTTTCAAGTGCGGATTTTATATTTTCGGAAAGGCTGTCTTTCGCTTTATAATTGGGTACAAGACTTAAAGAGCCGAGTATTATAAATCCGATTTTAAACAGACTTGAACAGAAATCACTCTGAAATGTTTTGTTTATCGGAATATCAAAATTATAACACGCATAAAGACCGAATACACAGTGAAGCATTAAATAGTCAATGCTGTCATAATTATAAACGTGCTTTGCCTGCACATATCCCCTCAGTCTGCCTGATTTCACCATGAGCGGAATAACGGGAGTGAGAAGAAGTGCCTTTGAACCTTTAAGAATCGGGGTTTCAATGTCATTTGCGACATTTCCGCCTATATGAAGTATTTTATCGGGAGATACTCCTGATTTTTCAATTATTTTGTCAAAAGTTTTTTCGGCATCATCAAAGGCGATTCCCTCGGAATAAAGTGTTATAAGCCTGTTATATGCGGAATATCCGCATTTTGCAAGGACTTTTTTTATTGTGTTTTCGGGATATATTGAATCATAAACAAGAATTATTTTTTTCTTTCTGTCTCTGGCAGTCCTGAAAAATTCCGCTCCGCAGCTTCTTGTAAATGCAAAATATTCAAACAGTTCACATTCACGATTTTTAAGGCTGTCCCGCACATCATCGCTTAAATGATTGTTTTTTGCGAAAATTTCATAGATATTGTCTAAACTTACGCAGGAATTATATTTTTTTTCAGCCTCGTCCTGAGCGGATATACGCAGTTCGGTAAAAGATTTTTTGCTGTACTCTGCGAAATCCTTTTCCATAAATCCGAACATATCGCCAAATTCCGAAAACGGTGTCATAACAAGCGTATCCATAAGCCTGAAACTTACAGCCTTATATTTGCTCTGACATATTTCGCCTTTCATTTTCTGAACAAGGTCAGCCTGTTCTTTCACAGCAGGTATAACAACGCCCATAAACTCACTCCTTATTAAAAATGGGGGGAGCCGCCCTTTGGGGCTTGTGCTTTCGTTCACTCCGCTTTGCTCCGTTCACTTTCAGTACAAGGGGCGGCTTTATCCCCCCAAGCCCCCCTGTTTTTAATTCCGAATTTAATATGCTATTCCCCAGCAAACCTTATGCTTTGCAGGTTTTCCGCAGCATACGCAAACATCTGAAATGCTTGTCTGGTCAAAGGGTATGCATCTTGAACCAACACCTGTCTGTTCCTTTACGGAATCCTCACAGGCTTCGTCACCGCACCACATAGCCATTATAAAACCGTCACCCTTTTCTTTGAGAGTGGTTTTAATTTCGTCAAGGGTTTTGCAGTCATAAGTTCTGTTGTTCTGATTTTCGAGAGCCTTTGCATACATTCCGTCATGAACTTCCCTGAGTTTTTCGGCAACAGCCTTTTCAAGTTCATCAAGGGATACAAAAGTCTTTTCGCCGTTGTGACGGGTAACAATTACGCACTGATTGTTTTCTATATCCTTAGGACCTATTTCAATTCTTACGGGAACACCTTTCATTTCGTATTCGGAGAATTTCCAGCCGGGTGAATTTTCACTGTCATCAAGCTTGATTCTCAGACCTGTTTCAGCAAGGCGTTTTCTGAGTTCCTCAGCCTTTTCGAGTACACCCTCTTTATGCTGTGCAATGGGAATTATAACAGCCTGAACAGGTGCTACCGCAGGAGGAAGAACAAGTCCGTTATTGTCGCCGTGTGTCATTATTATCGCACCGATAAGACGGGTTGTAACGCCCCAGCTTGTCTGGTGGGGATATACTCTCTTGTTGTCCTTGTCAGTATACTGAATATCAAAAGCCTTTGCAAAACCGTCACCGAAATAATGTGAAGTACCTGCCTGCAAAGCTTTTCCGTCATGCATGAGAGCCTCAATTGCATAAGTTGAAACTGCACCCGCAAACTTGTCGCTTTCAGTCTTTTTGCCTTTAAGTACAGGCATGGCAAGGGCTTTTTCGCAGAAATCAGTATAAACATTAAGCATACGCTCTGTTTCTTCAATTGCCTCCTCAGCAGTTGCATGAATGGTATGACCCTCCTGCCATAAAAATTCCCTTGAACGGAGGAAAGGACGGGTAGTTTTCTCCCAGCGTACAACACTTACCCACTGATTGTAAAGCTTGGGCAAATCCCTGTAAGAGTGAACTATATTTGCATAGTGTTCGCAGAAAAGAGTTTCAGATGTGGGACGCACGCAAAGTCTTTCTTCGAGTTTCTCGTTTCCGCCGTGAGTTACCCATGCAACTTCGGGAGCAAAGCCCTCAACATGGTCTTTTTCCTTCTGTAAAAGCCCTTCGGGGATAAACATGGGCATACATACATTTTCGTGACCCGTAGCCTTGAACATATTGTCAAGTATGTGCTGGATATTTTCCCATATCGCATAGCCGTAGGGACGGATTACCATACAGCCCTTAACACTTGTATATTCAACAAGTTCAGCCTTTTTGCAGATATCGGTATACCACTGTGCGAAATCCTCATC
The DNA here is from genome assembly GCA_017543595.1 of Ruminococcus sp. GTDB lineage: Bacteria > Bacillota > Clostridia > Oscillospirales > Ruminococcaceae > Ruminococcus. The sequence continues at coordinate 21,646 of JAFYFU010000084.1, forward strand.
CATTGAAGTTATCGCAGTTACCATTTTCTTTTCTTTTGCCATAATTATACCTCTTTCATAAAATCTGATAACTATATTATATCACCAGTCTGTTATATTGTCAATGAAAAAATCCGCAGACAAAAAGCCTGCGGACTTCATTATAATTCCGAATTTAATTTTATCTTACTTTGTTTGCGATGTCATCGAGAAGTTTTCCGAGGAAGTCATTCTGTGACATTGAGCCGAGGTCACCCTCACGCCTTGAAGTTACGGAAACAGTATTTCCCTCAACTTCCTTGTCTCCGACAGTTACCCATATCGGGAGCTTTTCAAGTCTTGCGTCACGGACTTTCTTTCCGACTTTTTCAGCCCTGTCATCAATGCTTGCCCTTATTCCTGCGGATTCAAGCTTTGCAAGGAGGGCGTTGCAGTATTCAAGATGACGGCCTGCAACGGGAACTATTCTAACCTGTTCGGGAGCAATCCAGAGAGGCATTGCGCCTGCATATTTTTCAATCATATATGCAAGGGTTCTCTCATAGCAGCCGAGAGATGTTCTGTGGATTATATAGGGAGTTTTCTTTGTTCCGTCAACATCAACGTATTCCATTCCGAAACGCTGTGCAAGGAGCATATCAATCTGAATAGTTACAAGAGTATCTTCTTTTCCGTATACGTTCTTGTACTGAATATCGAGCTTAGGACCGTAGAAAGCAGCCTCATCAATTCCTATTGTATATTCAACGCCGAGGTCATCGAGGATTTTTCCCATTACTTCCTGAGCATAATCCCACTGTTCCTTAGTACCCTCATATTTGTTCTTCGGATTTGAGGGGTCCCACTGTGAGAACCTGAAAGTACAATCTTCAAGAAGTCCGACAGTGCCGAGCATTTCTTTTGCGAGTGAGAGACAGTCGGCAAACTCCTGTTCAAGCTGTTCGGGTCTTAAAATAAGGTGTCCCTCTGAAATTGTGAACTGTCTTACACGGATAAGACCATGCATTTCGCCTGAATCTTCTTTTCTGAAAAGAGTTGAAGTTTCGCCCAGTCTCATAGGCAAATCACGGTATGAACGCTGTCTGTTGAGAAATACCTGATACTGGAAAGGACAGGTCATGGGTCTGAGTGCAAAACATTCCTTTTCTTCGTCATAGGGGTCGCCCATTATGAACATTCCGTCAAGGTAATGGTCCCAGTGTCCCGAAATCTTATAAAATTCCCTCTTTGCAAAATAAGGTGTCTTAGTAAGCAGATAGCCGTGTTTCTGTTCAACGTCCTCAACCCAACGCTGTAAAGTCTGAATAACTCTTGCACCCTTCGGGAGAATTACGGGAAGTCCCTGTCCGATTACATCAACTGTTGTAAAGTATTCAAGTTCTCTGCCGAGCTTGTTATGGTCACGAAGTTTTGCTTCCTCACGCTGTTTAATATCTGCTTCGAGTTCGGCAGCCTTGGGATATGCAACCGCATAGACACGGGAGAGCATTTTATTTTTTTCGCTTCCTCTCCAATATGCACCCGTACATGAAAGCAGTTTAAATGCCTTTACGGGAGCAGTTGACATAAGGTGAGGACCTGCACACAAGTCAGTAAATTCGCCCTGTTTGTAGAATGAAATAGGCTCGCCCTTGTCAGCGTGTTCCTCACAGAGTTCAACCTTGTAAGGTTCGTCCATTTCTTTAAGCTTTGCAATTGCCTCGGCAGGGGGAAGTTCAAACTGTTCAAGAGCGATTCCCTCCTTGACGATTTTTTTCATTTCAGCCTCAATTTTTTCAAGTTCCTCCTGAGTGAAAGGCTTTTCAAGGTCAAAATCATAGTAAAAACCGTTGTCAATTGCAGGACCTATCGCAAGCTTTGCATTGGGATAAAGTCTTTTTACAGCCTGAGCGAGTATATGTGACGCAGTATGCCAGAAAGTCTTTTTTCCGTCAACCGAATCAAAAGTACATACTTCAAATTCGCAGTCGTTTTCAATTACGGTGCGGAGGTCTTTTACTTCACCGTTTATTTTTACACAACAGGCAGCCTTGTAAAGACCCATGCCTATTCCCTTGATTATTTCCGCAGCAGGTGCAGCGTTTTCAATTTCACGGATACTTCCGTCTTTAAGCGTAAGCTTTATCATTTTAATTTTCTCCTTTATTTTTTATTATTTTGTCAATTGTTTTGTTTTTCCCATTGCAGATAATATACTCATTAATACCATCATCATAATACTTAATGAGATATTGGCAATCGAAACAATCATCAATTAAATTTGCATATGGCAAATTTGTATAGCGTTTTCCTTTCCATGTTCTTGCCTCTATTGGGCAAAAATCCACATGGTTTGCAAATCCTCTGCTAATAACGGGCTTTTTTTCTGAATCTTCACATATTTCTGCAAATTTTTTCGCAGCTTTTGAATTATAAAGCCAACGTTTATTTTCAACGTTGTTTAACAGTAAATCTTTTAATTGTTGTTTGGATATAGATTTGTCTGTTTTGCTTAAATCAATTTCAATTGCAGATATGCCCAAATCTTTGATTTTCTGTAATTTAGCATCATCGACTTTATGGGTGACATAAATTTCAACAATTAATTCTCTTTTACCCTTTTCAAGAATCAAATCGGGTATAATATCACCTGTTCGCTTTTCTGTATAAACATTGTCAATTTTTTTAATTCTATGTTTTCCAATTAAACAAGCATTTGTAGCATTACATTCATCAATTAATTTTATAGGTGGAAGAAGAATTTCTCCCGTTTCAGATAAAATTTCCTTTGCCAGCAAGTGCAGAGAAGTTTCATATCCGCCTTTACATTCACTCGAAGAAGAATGAGCAAAATGATGACTGTTAATTTCTCCTTTTCTTGCAATAAGGTTTGAACCGCAAGCGGGGCATATACAGCCACAGGCGATTCCGCTTTCAACATCATCAACATGAATAAGTTTATTGTTCTTCAATGCATAAGTCATTAAAGGCATTTAAAACGTCTCCTGTCAATAGCTGTCCCAACCGAGAATTTCAAATTCGTTATCAAAAAGTTCCATTGACAGCGGGCTTTTCATATATCCGTCAGTGCTGTTCACCGTAAAGCAGAGAACAACTTCGTCCTCATCAATATCCACATAAACCTTGACAAGCATTATAAAATCTTCAAGTGTTTCGGCTGCGCCCTCATAATAACCGTCATCTGCAACAAGTCTGACAACAGTTGACTTACTGCGGTTGAGTCTGTCGAGTTTTGCGGCGATTTCGCTTATATTTTCCATTATATCTTCCTGCTCCTCAACGTAAAAGCGGACAGTCATATCTTTTTCCCATATCTTATAAACTATTTCATAAGCTTCTTCTTTTTCGTTGTACTTGATTTTATTCATCTGATTCACCTCTTTTCTTAATGGGGAACGCAAGGCTTTTTAATCCTTTATAAATCCGCCCGAATTTATTTCTGCGGATAAACAAAAACCGCCCCAAAGTCTTCATAAAGACAAAAGGGACGGCAAATACCGTGGTTCCACCCTGATTCACACGGACAGAAATATCCGTATCTCATTGGCTCTGTAACGGGAGCAGCCGACGCTTATTGGGCGCACTCGGAGGCGGTGTGCATATATTTTGTATCATACCGTTTTTTCAGCTTTTCACGGCTCTCTGTAAAGATACACGGCAATATATGCCTTCCTCGTCAAAGATTTAAAAATATCTTACAGATATGATAACACATAACTTTGATTTTGTCAAGACCTTAATTTTACAATTTATATACGCATAATCAATGCAATATGCACAAAATCACAAAACAATATTATTCTTGTGTAACTATTGACTTTATATATAAAAAGTGTTATAATAGGTATAGTTGATTTAAATTTTAATATATGAGGTGATTTTCATGAAAAAAAGAACTATGGCAATTATACTTTCCGCAGTTTCAGCCTTGACCTGTCTTTCTCCGCTGAGTGCAGGCGCATTGGGGGAAATCAGTTCGGAAAGCCTTGAATCTGCTGTAAGCGAATATTATGGTTCGGAATGCAGGGAATGGAAAATCTATGCCCTTGATGAATTTGACGGAACAAATACAAGAGTTTTTCAGTCTGCCGACAATTTAAGGGCAAATCTCGCTGCAATTTATGAAGGAACATCAATATATGTAAGCTGTGATACTCCCTCAAAAGTCATTGAATATATTGAAAAAAATTACCCCGACTACAAAACAGACTCCGAATATACGGATAATGCAGAAGGTTTTGAACTCAAATTCAATTGCAAAAATTATGACCCGACAGGCATGGATATAAGAAATATCTGCAACGGACTTAAAGAAAAAGGTCTTATTGACAGCTTTGATTACAAAATCGGCGGATACAGCATTAAAGACCTTTACTTGGAACCCTATCTTACAGGCTATGAAGCATATTCCGAAAAGGGAAAAGCTGATAAACTTGTAAAAACTCTCACGGAATTTGTAAATAAACACAATCTTGATTTCAGCGTTGTCGTTTTCAATACAGAAAAAAAGATTATAAAGGAATATCCCAATTTGGACATTCTCCCCTTTGAATTTACCGCATACACTGATGCCGAGGGAAAATATCCGTGTTATTTTGAATTTCCTGTGGTATGCCTTATGCCAAATGAGGGAGTTTCGGACTACGAACACAGTGAAGTCGTAAAACTTGTAAAAGAAGAACTCGGTCTTGATGTGACTATCGGTATTGACCAATCACTCGGCGGAGGCTATGTACCCTCTCAGGAAGAACAGCATATAGACGTTTTCAATGCCATTCTCGGAGATGCAAACAATGACAGAAATGTAAGTATATCCGATGCTGTAAAGATTCTTCAAAATCTTGCAAACTCCGAAAGATATCCCCTTTCCGCTCAGGGAGAATTTAATGCGGATATCTACAATACAGGTGACGGAATAACAGGTCTTGATGCAAACGAAATCCAGAAACTCGATGCGGCAGGAAATTAAACTGAATATAAATCATAAAATCCCGACAAGTTCGGGATTTTTTATTGACATATCATGGCTTTCATATTATAATTTACTTATAGAAAACCGAAAGGAGTTTTTCAATGCAAAAACTTTATAAAATACATATGGGAAAGGCTGAATGTGCTGTCGATTTAGGTGACGGCAGCGAACGTGGCGAATATGTCAATCAGGATTATATCCTTAACAAACTCGGCAGACCTCACCGCAGTATCAGCCTTATGTACTGCTATTACCCTCTCGATGAACAGTTTCCGCAGAGAATATCCGAAGCCATGAAAGACAAAAAAGTTTCTTTCCAGTGGGATTACCCCTATGATGACTATTTCACATACAAGGGCGGAACAGGCGGAAATCTTGATGACGAACCTTTTAATTATATGCGTGACATAAGAAAACACGGACAGGACGTTACCCTCACCCTCACAGTTGACCCCCGTATCACTGACGAAATGCTCGCACAAATCGGTGAAGATTTGAAAACTTTCGGCAGAGTTTTTCTCCGCATAAACCATGAAGCAACAGGAAACTGGTTTTCATTCAACAAAAGGGCAACCTATCAGGAAGTTGCGGATTTCTACTGCAAAGCCTCGAAAATTATAAAACAGCACGCCCCTAACGTTCAGACAATTCTCTGTATAGGCGGTATTGAAAACCCCAAAAAAAAAGAAATAGAAAAGGAAAAAGAATTTTCTCAGGCTGTAAGGGAAACAGATATCTGGTCCGTTGACAAATATATGGCTCTGCACTGGGGTTTCCCCTATGATATAGCCGAAACGGGCGGAAATTCCCACAGCAGAAGTTCCGTAAAAGATACCTATGAACTGACAAAGGCAAGCTTTGAACGCTTTAAATTCATAAACAACGGAATTTCAAAACCTATGGTCATGAGCGAGTTCAACGCTGACGGAGATGTAACAGGTGCTTATGAACAGGCTGAAATGGTTGAGATGTTCTGCAATATGCTCAAAACGGAAAGCAATAAGTTTCTTGACGGATTCACTTTTTATCAGTTCCGTGACCGTGGCAGACTCGGACTTGAAATTCAAGACCCGAACAACGCAGATGTCGGTATAGAACAGCCCGTTATGAAAACATATAAAAATATTATTCATGACGAATATTTCATGCCGTCAATAAATACAGGCGAAGAAATCTCCCTGCCCGTAACTTTGCGCTGGGGAAGTTCCGAAGATGCGGAAGGTATTGCAATCCCCGTTTATTTTGAAAAAAATCCCCATTTCTGTGAACTTTTCTTTGATGATGATTCAAACCTCATGATAGAAATAAACAGTCGCTGGTTCTATAAATCACCGCAGACGAAATTTATTGACCTTATGCCCGCATTTTTTGAAAATCCCCTCGAAAGTTCCGCAAACATGACAATAAAAATATTTGCTCCGCCGTCAACAGGCGAAAATGATATTTCAAAAGAGGACGGATTTTTTAATTATTATTATACCCTCGAAAAATTACCGAAAATAAGAATACTGACCGCCCCTGTCGAAACAAGCAGGGACAGAAAGGATTTATAAATGAGTACATCAGCCGTTATAGTTTGTGCAGGCAATTCAACAAGAATGGGCGGTATAAATAAAATACTGCTCCCGCTCGGAAACCGCCTTGTAATAGGCGTTACAATGCAGGCTTTTCAGGCTTGCGAAAGCATAAGCGAAATTATAATAGTCGCAAGAGATTCCGATATCCCCGAAATAATCAAAGAAGCCGAAAACGCAGGCATTACAAAACTCAAAGAATGTACAACGGGCGGAAATACCCGTCAGGAAAGCGTTATAAACGGCATTAAGAAAATCTCAAAGGATTCTCAGCTTGTCGCAGTTCATGACGGTGCAAGACCTCTCATCAAGCCCGAACATATCGAAAAAGCCATAAAAGATGCAAAAGTTTTCGGCGGTGCAACTCTCGGCGTTCCCGTGAAAGATACAATAAAAGTCGTTGATGACGGAATTATAACGGATACTCCCCCACGCAAATCATTATATATCACGCAGACACCGCAGATATTCAAGAGAAATTTATATTTTGAAGGCATAGATTTCGCCCTTGAACACGGTCTTGATTTTACCGATGACTGTCAGCTTGTCGAGGCAATAGGCGGAAAAGTCTACATGACAACAGGCGACTACACAAATATAAAAATAACCACTCCCGAAGATATTAAAATTGCGGAAACACTCCTGAAAATGCGTTATGAAAAATAATATATTAAAAAAGATACTTATTGCCTTGCACGGACTTTTTCAGGGATTTATAGGCTTATGGTGGTCATTTGTGGGGATAGCCTTTATAACTCACCCCGATTCATCACCCGGAACTAAGGACTGGGAAGAAGACAAAGACTTTATCCCGTTCGGCTATTTAATGATTTTAGTATATCTGATTATTCTCGCCGTAAGCTTTTATAATTTCAAAGAAAATAAATCGGATATTATTGCATTTATAATATCGCTTGCTGTCGGCATAGCGGGATTTATAACTTTTATTTTGCTGAAAGTTTTATAATATTTTAACAAACAAAAAGGAGATTTTTATGTTTAGAATAGGTCACGGTTATGATGTTCATAAGCTTGTTGAGGGAAGAAAATTAATACTCGGCGGTGTGGATATTCCACATACTGTCGGGCTTTTAGGTCATTCGGACGCAGATGTGCTTGCCCATGCAATAATGGACGCTATGCTCGGCGCACTTGCTCTCGGAGATATAGGTCATCTTTTTCCTGACACGGACGACAGTTTCAAAGGTGCGGACAGCCTGAAATTAATGGAAAAAGTCGTTGAAGTTTGCAGGCATAAGGGCTACTGTATCGGAAACGTTGATGCCACTGTAATAGCGCAAGCCCCGAAACTCGCACCCCATATAATTTCAATGCGTGAGAATATCGCAAGGGTCTGCAAATGCGATATTTCGCAGATAAGCGTAAAAGCCACAACAGAAGAACATCTCGGATTCACGGGAGAAAAACTCGGAATATCCGCCCACGCTGTCGCACTTATGCAGAAAATATGAAAAATCCCCTGTCGCAGGACAGGGGAATATTTTTTATCTTACTTTTGAACCAACGGGAATTGAATCGTCAACGAATACAACTTTTACTCCATCGGGGGTATCGGCAGCACATATCATTCCGCAGCTTTCAACGCCTCTTAACTTAACGGGTTTGAGATTTGCGATAATCTGAATTTTCTTTCCGACAAGTTCTTCGGGAGTGTAATACTGTGCGATTCCCGAAACTACCTGTCTGCCGCCCATGCCGTCATCAAGCTGTAAGCGGAGGAGTTTGTCTGATTTTTTTATCTTTTCGGCAGAGATTATCTTTGCAACACGGATTTCAATTTTAGCGAAATCATCAATTGTTATTTCGGGTGCAAGTTCGATTTTCTCGGAGTTATCCGAACTTTCAGCCTTTTCGCTTTCGGAAAGCTTGGACTTTGCGTCAGCCATATTTTTTTCTATGATTGCATTGAGTTCTTCTATTTCCTTGTCAACGTCTATTCTGGGGAACAAAATAGCACCCTTGTGAACAGTCACATTTTCGGGAAGAACTCCGAAAGTGCTTAATTTATCGTATTCAACATCTGATTCTGACGCACCTGTCTGCTCCCATACTTTCGGCATAGTTTCGGGCATAAAGGGCGACAGGAGCGTTGAAATTATGCGTATGCCGTCAAGGAGATTATACAATACGCTTGCAAGCCTTGCCTTTTTGGATTCATCTTTTCCGAGTACCCACGGCTGAGTTTCGTCAATGTATTTGTTTGCACGGTCAACAGCCTTGAATATGGCTTCAAGTGCGCCTTTTATTCTTGTGCCGTCCATTTCCGTTTCAACGTCTTTGACTGTATTGAGAACAGTATTTATAAAGTCGCTGTCAATTTCTTCTGCCTGACGTTCGGTCGGGAGAGTACCGCCGAAATACTTGTCAGCCATAGCGACTGTACGGGAAACAAGATTTCCGAGACCGTTTGCAAGGTCTGAATTTATGCGGTTTATCATAATTTCATTTGAGAAAGCACTGTCTGCACCGAGAGCCATTTCACGGAGAATATGGTATCTTATTGCATCAACGCCGTATCTTTCGCCGAGCATGAACGGGTCAACAACGTTTCCGAGAGATTTTGACATTTTCTGACTTTCACCGTTCTTGCCTGCAAAAGTTATCCAGCCGTGTACAGCAAGATGTTTCGGCAAAGGCTGTTCAAGAGCCATAAGCATAGCGGGCCATATAATCGCATGGAATCTCATGATATCCTTTGCAACCATATGGACATCAGCGGGCCAGAATTTTTCATAGTCGTTATATGTTTCATTTAGGAATCCGAGAGCGGAAATATAGTTTGAAAGTGCATCTATCCAGACATATACAACGTGCTTGTCATCAAAAGTTACAGGGATTCCCCATTTGAAAGTTGTTCTTGAAACGCACAAATCTTCAAGACCCGGCTTTATAAAATTATTTACAAGTTCAACGGCACGGGTTTTGGGTTGGAGATAATCGGTTTCGGTGAGGAGCTTTTCTATTCTGTCTGCAAAAGGTGACATTTTAAAGAAATAAGCTTCCTCTTTTGCAAAGGTAACGGGTCTGTGACATTCGGGACAGCAGCCGTTTTCGTCAAGCTGTGAATCAGTCCAGAAACTCTCGCAGGGAGTACAGTATTTTCCTGAATATTCGCCTTTATAGATATATCCCTTGTCATAGAGTTCCTTGAAAATCTTCTGAACGGTTTCTATGTGATAATCGTCGGTTGTGCGGATATAGCGGTCATAATCAACGTTCATATATTTCCAGAGCTTTTTGAATACAGCAACTATTTCGTCAACGTATTCTTTCGGGGTAATACCCTTTTCTGCTGCTTTCTGTTCTATTTTAAGACCGTGTTCGTCCGTGCCTGTCAGGAACATTACATCATAGCCCTGCATACGTCTGTAACGGGCGATTGAATCGCAGGCTACGGAAGTGTAGCAGTGTCCGATATGCGGATTACCCGAAGGATAATATATCGGCGTAGTTATATAAAAAGTTTTCTTTGGCATAAACATCTCTCCTGTCTTTTAGTAATATGTATATTATACAACATTAAATTAATTTTGTCAACAACGGATATTTTACAAAAATATTGACTTTATTTCAAGTATAGTATATAATATTAGTGTCAGGAACAAAGGGGTGATAAGATGAAAAAATATCTCGGACAGATAATATTCAATCTTGTTATGGCAGGAATTGCAGCTTATGTTTTCGGGAAGTCTCCCATAGCCGATTCCCTGTTTATGTCAATAGGGGCTATAATTCTAATGATGGCTGTACTCTGCGGCGGAAATTATATTTTTGTTCAGACGGACAGCAAGAAAATCACTCAGAAATCATATATAATTACAGAGAATACTTTTGAAAAGCTCGAAACTCCGCAGGACTACTTAGACGTTATGAAAGAAATTTCAGATTATGATATTTGCAGAACTGAGGCAAATAAAATCCTTGAACAGTGGGAAACTTTCAGGAAAAAATCCGAAACTCTGAATACCATATGTTCGGGCGGCGGCGTTTATGATGTTGTAAACCATGATGTTGAAGAAGTCATGTTAAAAAATATGATGCTGTTTATTAAAAGAACAGCTATTATCCAGTCAGCATCAAAAAATGAAAAAATAAGCCTGCATATGGCTTATCTCAATGCAATTATCGAAAGAAACAACAGAATATTAAATGACTATACAAAACTTCTCGTTGAGGTTTCCCAGATGACAGACGGCGATTCTGAAAATACAGGTCTTGAATCTCTCGAAATGCTTATAGATTCAATTAAAAACTGCCGTCAGGAGCTTAATTAATTCAAGGGGGCTTGGGGGAATCAGCCGCCCCTTGACCTGAAAGTGAACGCAACGCAGTGGAGTGAACGAAAGGTCAAGATTTCAAAGGGCGGCTTCCCCCATTAAGACAAGAGGAAATTTTTGCCCTTGCCGTATGAACGAATGTAGCTTTGCGAAATGAGTGAATAGGCAAGCCACAAAAGGCAAAAATTGACGATTTTAAATAGGGGGTATACAATGAAAGGTAAAGTTTCCATTATTATTGCCGTTATAGGCGTTATTGCAACAACAATTCTCATATTGTCAGTGACAGGAAAATCAGATTCCAAAGAAACATCAACAGCACCAAAACCAACCGCTTCCCAGAAATCACCCGAAGAAACTATGGATAACATAATTAAAAAACTTAAAGTTATCCAGATGAACAAAGTTAAGGGTACTGTTGATTATTCGGATAATGTTTCCGCAAATCTTCCGAATATAGAAACAAAATATCCCCTCACGGTTGTCGGAGACGGCGATGTTGATATAGAAATATTCTCAACTTCCGAAAAAGCAGGAAAGAAAAATAACGGCTGGCTCAACGAAATTGCTGAGGAGTTTAACAAGGGCAGATATAAACTCTCGGACGGCTCAACAGTTTCCGTAAGCGTAAGAAGTATTCCCTCAGGTGCAGCTTCCGATTATATAACAAATAATGTCTATATTCCGCAGGCTTATACTCCCTCGAATACTCTTTTCGGAGAACTTGCAATCGAAAAAGGTGCGGAATTAACTCTCGAACAGGAACAGCTTGTCGGAAATACCGCAGGAATTGCCCTTGCAAAATCTGCCAAATCTTCAATAGATTCAAAATACGGGGAAACAAATTTTGAAACGGTTGTAAGTGCCGTAACAGACGGGGAAATACAACTCGGATATACATATCCCTATACTTCCGCAACAGGTCTTAATTTCCTTGTAAATGCCCTCAATTATTTCGACAGTGCGGATATGATGAGTGATACGGCTGTTGAAAGTTTCAGGCAGTTACAGCAGAATATCCCCTTTGTATGCTATACTACCGACCAGATGGTAAATGCTATGCAGAGCGGTACTTTGCAGGCGGGAGTTGTGGAATATCAGGCTTATATAAACAATGCGTCTTTGAAAAGTTCCTATGAATTTATTCCCTTCGGATATAAGCACTCAAATCCCCTTTACAGTGTCGGAAAACTCGACAAAGACCAGAAAGAAGCCCTCGATGTATTCCTTAAATTCGCCATGAATGACGAAAATCAGAAACACGCAGAAGAATATGGTTTCAACAAGGATATAAATTATTCCTACAATGAAAAAAATATAAACGGTTCGGATATCATAAGCGCACAGACTCTCTGGAAACAGGAGAAAAATTCAGGCACTCCCACTATTGCATTATTTATTGCGGACGTTTCGGGAAGTATGAACGGCGACCCCATTACAAGACTTAAAACCTCTCTTTTGGAGGCTTCCAAAAATATAAACGGCGATAATTATATCGGTCTTATATCTTACAGCGATAATATTATGGTAAATCTCCCGATAGCACAGTTTGACCTTGAACAGCGTTCATATTTCGCAGGCGCGGTTGAAAACCTCATTTCAGGCGGAAATACCGCAACTTATGATGCACTTATGCAGGGCGTTAAAATGATAAACGATATGAAGGAACAAATCCCCGAAGCAAATACTATGATTTTCCTTTTGAGTGACGGTCACTGCAACAGGGGTACGGACTATGACGTTGCCGAAAAAATTGTGAAACATTACGGAATACCTATATACACAATAGGCTACAATGAAGAAATTGATTCCCTTAAAGACTTGTCATCAATAAATGAAGCTGTCTATATAGATGCCGACAATGATGATGTTGTATATGAACTTTCCGCACTTTTCAACGCACAGATGTAATAAAAATGCCGTACAGAAATGTACGGTATTTTTTAATTATAAATTAATATGGCAGTCTGAATTTTCCTGCTTTCCATGTTCCGTCATCATCTTTAACCATTGAAAATTCCGCCTTGTCCTCATATGAACCTGAATCATCATAGGGCGAACCGTTATAATAGCTTGTGACCGTGAACATTATTTCGTTGTCATTTTTTGAATCAATGCTTGTTATTTCGGAATTTAAATAAAATATATTTGTTCCCCTTGAACCGTTAAGGGCATATACATGACCGTCTGATTCAATGAAAGTTTCTGATAATGCATTGGGATATTTATGACTGAATACCTTGTAATAGTCCTTCTCAACATCAGAAATGGAATTTATTCCCTCAGTGATTATCATGTAATATTTCCAGCCGAGGTCATTTTCCACGCTTGAATCATAGTCTATTGCGTAGGGCGAACCGACTGTATAACTCCATTCTGTCTTGCAGGCTGATTCATAGAGTGTCTGTGCAAATGCTTTGAGTTCGTCATCAGAAAGAGAAAGCATATCAACGTCAGAAACTACTGCGCCGTTGTTGTCAACATCTATACTGTCGTACTCCTCACGCTTATCCCCTGATATATTGGGTGTGGGAATCTTATTGGGAGTTGAAAACATATCTATTTCTGAGAGTTCTTTTTCTGTCGATACCGTTGTAACTTCCTCAGTATTTTCAATTTCGGTTGTCGTTACGGGAATACTTGTTTCGGGAACTGTTGTCTGCTCCGTCTGAGTTTCCTCGGAAGAATCTGTTTCTGTTGTTGGTATAACTCCCACAAAGCTTGTACTTCTTACCGTTGAACAGCCTGAAAATGCCGAACATAAAACAAAAAAAACAGAAAAAGCAATTATTTTCCTCATATCTATCTCCTATTTGAAATCGTCAGATTTGTGCTTTTTAGGCTTGTCATTTCGTTCACTCCGCAAAGCTCCGTTCACTCTCATGACAAGGCACAAATCTTCCTCTAATTTGAAATCGTCAGATTTTGCCTCTTATAGCTTGTTATTTTGAATGGGGGGAGCCGCCCTTTGGGGCTTGCCTATTCACTCACTCCGCTACGCTTCGTTCATTCATACGGCAAGGGGCGGCTTTATCCCCCCAAGCCCCCTTATAATTTCTAATTCCGAATTTAATAATCATCATCGCCGTCAAGAACAAAGTCAACTGTTCCCTCGCTTACATTTACAGAGGCGCATATTACCTGCACTGTCTGACCGAGAACATATGAAACTCCGCTGAATTTTTCCGTAAGCGAAACAGGTTCGGAATAGTCATATTCTCCCTCAGGGAGCGTTCTTATATGCACAAGACCCTCAACCGTATCGGGCAGTTGCACATAGAATCCAAATTCCGTAACGCCTGATATTTTAGCCTCAAAGCTTTCGCCGATATGCTGTTTCATATATTCAGCCTTATAGCAGTCCTCACAGTCTCTTTCAATCGTTACGGCTCTGATTTCTGCGGCTGACGAACGCTCTGCGGCATTTACCGCAAATCCCGAATATCTCTTGTTAAGCCATGCATTGTCATATCCCGCAAGAATATCCGTTATAATTCTGTGTATTGCCAAATCGGGATAACGCCTTATCGGAGATGTAAAATGTGCATAGTCATCAAGTGCAAGTCCGAAATGACCCAGAGGTTCAGCCGAATATTCAGCCTTTGACATTGAACGCAGAACCATCATATTTACCGCCTCAAATTTATCCGTATCCCTTGCATTTTCGAGTATCTGTGCGGCATGGGCAGGTTTGAAGTCCGTAAAATGCGGATAGTCAACACCTATTTTTACAAGTGTCTGACAGAGGTTGGCAGTTTTTTCTTCGGGCGGAACTTCATGCACACGGTAAACAAACGGGACTTTTTTCTCTTTTGCGAGTTTAGCTGCCGCTTCATTTGCAGTAAGCATAAATTCTTCTATAATTCTTTCGGCTTTACCGCTTTTTCTCGGCTGAACGTCAACGCATACACCGTTATCGTTTATTATCAGTTTGCTTTCGGTTGTTTCAAGTTCGGGAGCGTGACGGCGTTTTCTTTTATTTATCAATATATCCGCAAGCTGATTTATAAGCGGAATCTGACTGATTACGCCTTTATATTTTTCCTGTATTTCGGGAGTCGTATTCCCGTCAAGAATGGAATTTATTTCCGAATACACACCCTTGACCCTTGATTTTATGACGCTTTTGCAGAAATTATAAGAAAGCATTTCCCCGTTCTCGGAAAGTTCCGCAAAGCATGAAAGAGTCAGTCTGTCCTCATTCGGATTGAGCGAACATATACCGTTTGAAAGTTCTTTCGGGAGCATGGGAATTACTTTATTCGCATAATATATGCTTGTGCCACGCTTTAAAGCCTCTTTGTCAAGCGCACTGTTGCCCTTTACATAATGCGAAACATCTGCGATATGAACCCCCAGAATATAGCCGTTTTCGGTTTTTTCAACCGATATTGCATCGTCAAGGTCTTTTGAATCTGCGCCGTCTATTGTAAATATAGGGAGATATCTCAAATCCCTGCGGTTATTGAAATTATATTCCTGCACACCGCCCTCGGATATTTTCCTTGCCTCTTTGAGAACATCATCGGGAAATTCATCGGGCGCACCGTGTTCGCATAAAATCGACAGGGCGCAGGAGGACGCAAGTTCTGAACTGCCGAAAACAGAAGTTATTTTAACTTTATGTTCCGCATGGCGTTTGCCCCTGTAAATAATCTCGGCAAGGACTTTATCGCCCTCATTGTAGGGAACGCTTTCGGCTTTTACTATTGTCATATGATTTCTTGAAGCCTTATCGGGGACAAGATAAAGCCCGCCGTCGGCATATTCTATTTTTCCTGTGAGAACGGAACTTCCGAACTGTATAATATCTTCAATTTCTCCCTCAGGTTCTCCCGAACGTGAAACTATATCCGATATTAAAACCCTGTCCTCAGGCATTGCACCGAGCATACATTTCCCCGGAATAAAATATTCCGTACCGTCATCTGTGACGGCAAATCCGAAAGTACGGCTTAATCTTGTGACTGTTCCGATATGGAAATTCATTCGTGAACACAAAGCCGCTTTCATGCCTTTTCTCACGGTAACTATGCCTTCCGTCCTGAGTTCGTCAAAAGCAGTTACAAAATTTTCATGACCTGATTTCTGTGTCCTGCATTTTGTTTCAAGTTCACTGATTGGCATAAGTCTTTTCTTGTAAGTTTTAAGGAAAGTAATAATTTTATTCTTATAGCTTTCAACACTTACAGATTCTTCTTTGATTTTCTTGATATTTTTTTTCTTTGACATTGTTTCACCTCTTTTACTCATCAAAAAACCCCATGACGACTGTCACGGGGCT
This sequence comes from Ruminococcus sp., assembly GCA_017543595.1. GTDB lineage: Bacteria > Bacillota > Clostridia > Oscillospirales > Ruminococcaceae > Ruminococcus. The sequence continues at coordinate 37,753 of JAFYFU010000084.1, forward strand.
GCATTTTACTTTTCTGTGAAGATTGGAACGATATTTACAGCGAGAACAACCAAAAAGAGAATTATTCCGAGAGTTCTTGTAATCTTGTTGAGAATAGCCTCTTTTGACCTGCCTTCGTTCTTTCCGTAGAAAGAATCCGAACTTGCACCCGTGAGAGCTGCTGTCATGCTGTCCTGAGATTTCTGTTCCTGTGAAAGACAGAGTATTATGACTGCCAGACAAACAACGAGAAGAATCGCTCCTCCGACAATTTCGAGTATTGACATATTATACCTCCATTTAGAATCGTTTAAAACCGTAATTTTCAACAAAGCAAAACCAACTTACATGATTAGCCCTTTAATTATAGCACAGAACCGAAATTTTTTCAATACTGCCGTATTAAAATTTCAGAACATATAAAGTCTGAATTTTATGCACAACGCACAAAATCAAATTATTTTCTTCTTGTTTTGTTTTTGCGGTCAGTGCTTCTTTTAAGGTCGCACATACGTTCCTCGCTTGTCTGCTTGAAATGTGACATCATATCCTCAAAAGTCATTTCTGACTGCGGAATAGTTTTCTTGGGTTTCCAGATATTAGGCTTGGGTTTCTGTTCATTTTTCTGAAAATCCTTTTTTGGTGCGGGGGCTTCCTCATTTTCGTCAACGGCTTTCTTAATTGAGAGGCTGACTTTTCCCGCATCGTTTATGCCTATTACCTTAACTTTGACTTCCTGATTTTCGGTAAGGTGTTCTCTTATTTCGCTGACGAAAGTATTGGCTATTTCGGAAATATGTACCATACCCGTACCGCCGCCGTCAATATCGACAAAAGCACCGTACTGTGTGATTCCCTTTACTTTACCGTTATAAATTTTTCCGATTTCCAGTTGCATTGAATTATCTCCTTTAACATTTCTTTTGTTCATATATCAATCTCGTGATGTTTCATAGAATCTTCTCTCATCGGGGTAAGCGTACCCGTATTTTTCGAGAGCGACTTTTTCCATATACTCTGATATATCATCGCTGTCGAGAATTTTCTGCAATTCCTCGTTTTCTTTTTCGTAGCTTTTTATCTGTTCCTCAATAAGTCTTGCCTCAGCATCTTTTACACGGCAATCCTTGTAAGTTGTGACAAAAAGCACCGCACTCACCACAACAGACGAAGCCGCTGCGACAATTACGAGTTTGCGGTTGAACAGACCTTTTTTACGGGAATTATTGTCCTTGACATTCCCTTTGGTTTTTTTATTCCTTTTTACTGCCAAAATCCGTCACGTTCTTCCTTTCACTATTCTCCATTTTATTATACAACAAACAGTATGGTTTTAGCAATAGCAAATTTGATTTTTTAAAGCACTTTGCAAAAATTTTGGAATTTCCCACAAATTTAACACTTAGTTTTTTACATATAAATGCAAAAACCGCACGAAAAGGACTTGCAATAAAAATAAAAATTTTCTTTAACAGTAAAAATAATTTCCTTACTGCGCCCGTAACGGCACTACCGACAGTGAAAAAATATATTACAAATCCTATAATGTTTCCGAGAATATAATACCCTCTCATTTCTCCCCTGACCGATACCGAAGAAAATGCCATGAAAAATATCACATAGCCGACAAGAAATATTATATCTTCAATTAAAATAAGTATGTCGTTGTGCGGAAAAATAATCCTTATCACCCTGAAAATGTCATAGAATACCCCTATTACCGCCCCCGCAAGACAGGACAGCCCGAAAAGAACAAGTTCCTCGCTTACAGTGAAAAATGTTTCGGGAACATTCATCTGAAAAGTCTCCCCAGTGCGCTAACAGGCGATTTTTTGTCTTTGTCCCCGTAAATCATAGCCCATATATCGCCAGTAACAGTCATATCGCCCGTTTCAACGCTCATGGAATCAATATGCAAATCTTTTCCCTGAATTGTCAGTTCTCCGAGCTGAGTATAAAGGCAGACGGTTTTTTCATCAAAGCTGTCAACATCTGTTATCCCCGATATCGTGAGAGTTTTTCTGTTCTGTAAAATAATGCTCTGATTTTTCTGTGTTATCTTTTCCTGCATGGTAATACCCCCGTTTTTTATAGATTATATGCAGACGAAAAATTTTAAAGAACACAAATTTTTAAAGCTGTTGATTTTTTCGTGAATATGTATTATAATTCTTATAGCGGAGGTGTTAGAATGGAAAAAATACGCAGGCATATTATTTTTCACGGAGAAGTTCAGGGGGTAGGTTTCAGGTTCAGAGCCTATCATTCGGCAAATCTCTACGGCGTTACGGGCTGGGTAAGAAACTGCCCTGACGGAAGTGTGGAAATGGAAGCGGAAGGATATCCGAAAGATATAAATGCCATTATCGAAAATGTAAAAAACAGTTCTTTTGCGGATATCTATGATATTGAATCAAAAATAATCCCACTTAAAAACGATTCCTCATTTCATATCACGGATTAAAAAAGCTGCACATAATGTGCAGCCTTTTTGTTAATACTCAAAAATCAGTCATTTTCTCTCTTTCTGAAAGAAATAAAGCATACTGCTGCTCCTGTGAGTGCAAATGCTGCAATCGGGAGAGCGTGGAAGTCATCGCCTGTCTTGGGTGAATCTGTCTTGCCTGCGGGTGCAGAGCTTGAAGATTTTGAAGAACTTGAAGACTTTGTTGTGCTTGTAGATGATGAAGAAGTCTTTGCAGTTGTTGTTGTTGTTGAAGATGCCTGACGGGTAAATGTTTCAACACTTCCGTCATTCCATGATATTGTGAAATTATCTGCGCTTGAAACGCTGAAAGTACCTGTTACTGATGTAGAACCATAGTTAATTGTTACGCTGCTGCCCGAAACATCATAAGTAAAGTTTGTCTGGCTGCCGTTTGATGTGATAACGCCCGAAGGTCTGCTTGCATCAAAGATATAATCGCCCTTGTTTGAACGCCATGAACCCGAAGTAAGAAGCTGCTGTCCCTGAGCTGCGGTAGTAGTAACCTGTGCAGTTTCCTCGGTAGCTGTTGTTGTCTGAGTTTCGGTAACTGCAACCTCTGTTGTAACTGTTGTTACA
>JAFYFU010000085.1 GCA_017543595.1 Ruminococcus sp.
GTTATATCGGGCGAATCCGAATTTTTGTCGCCTTCTTCGGGCATGGACTTATAGCCCGTTATCTTGTCAATAAAGCTGTCAAAGCCGTAAGTTTTTGTATATTTCTGTTCTTCGTTTTCGGAAGTGATTATATCGGGAACTTTACAGCTTTCAACCCAGTCACGAAATTCCCTGCTTATATTTATCACATCGGAAGAAATATTTTCTTTTGTATAGGAAAATGTCACGGGTACGCTGACTATGACAACGGGAACTGTTGCGGAAGAAAGCGTATCGGAAAGCTTAACAGAAATTGTATCTTCATTTATTGAAGCCTCCCAGATTCCGTCCCTGTTTGAACCTGCCTTTATCCAGCCTGTTTCGGAACTTTCCTGTCTGAATGAAGAACCGTCATTTTCGGGAACATAAGTATATATCACGGTATTTTCGGAATCAAAATCATAGATATCCGAGTTTTCAAGTTTCAGGGATACTTCCGAACCTGTATCGCCTCTGTACGGAATCGTATTGACAAACAAATAAGAATCTTCCGCAGGCTTGTCGCTGAAAAATTTTGAAAAATCCTCTGATATCATAAGATTTTCGAGACCGCTTTCCTGCTGTGAATTTTCTTCTTTTTTGCTGTCTGCGAAAAGGTCATCATCATTGTCCTGTGGTTCTTCGCTTGGTTTTTCGGCAATTTTTTCGGAAATAACATTTCCGTCCTTATCGGTTATATTTACAATCGGCGGATTGTCGTTTATATAGCTGTCACTTTCAATGAGATTTCCGCTTTTGTCCTTTGTGATTGTTTCGTCTTCGGAATAAAACAGGTCACGGTACATATGGGCATTCATTTCAAGGTCAATACTGCTGAATCCCTCATTTATTTTTGTGCAGAGAGCCTTTAATGTGTCATGTTTTCCGAAAGCAAGGGCGTAATAGGTTCTGTACACCGTACTGTCGAAAGTTTTTGTATCGACCTGACTTTTGCTGTCGCCTTCATTTTCAAAGGTGGGGGCGGATATTTCGCCCACATAGGGGAGTACATAGGAAATTACAAGCAAATCTTTTTCGGGGTCTGACGAGAGAATTTCCTTTATTTCCGTGCCTGTTTCGGAGAGAAGTCCGTAATTTTCATTGAGGTCGCTTATATAGACAACAGTTTTGTTTTTGTCTGAATTTCTGACTTCTTCAAGCCACATTGTAACAGGGGCTTCACCCAATGCAAAATCCGAACTCGGATTACTGCTTGTGTATGCGGATTCATTCACAAAGTCTTTAAGCACATTATCGGGATATTCTTTCCATTTGAGGGTATTTTTCTCATCGGGACGGAGTGTGTATGTTTTATAATTTTCTGTTCCCGCACAGTCAAAAGTATCCTTGAAAGAGGTCATTGTTTTCTTGAACATCTGATAGCCCAAATCGTTGGGATTTTTTTTCTGTGTTTTGAGATATCCGAGAAAACAGCCTGTTGTGTTGTCGAAATAAACGTCAAAAGTATTTTCGTGCAGGATACTGTTAGGGTCTTTTTCGGTATCCTCACTTGCTGTCTTTGACTGTTCGACAGTATTCACGACTTCTATTGAGGGAGAATAAGTTTCCTTAAATTCTTCGGGAAAAGAATTACTTATCGGAAATATTTTTTCGTCATTTCCTCCGCAGCCGTAAAAAGCCGTTGTCATACAGGCACACAATGACATACATATCAGAGTTCTGCTCACTGATTTTAATTTCATTACAAAGCCCCCTGTTTGTAAACATATATTTTTAGATACAAAATTATTATATCATGATATCGCATGATTGTCAAATTATAATTGGAATAATACGTTTAAATTGTTGAACTGCACAAAATAAACATTTATAATTCGTTATTAAATACAAATATTTTTTTAATTTATTATAAATTCAATTGTATACGCTTCCATGTCTGATATATAGCTGTAAGTGCTGATATTATTGTCCGAAAAATACTTGGTTGATGATATATTTTTATTATATATCAGGTCTGTGACGGCATTTACAAAAGCGTCTTTGTTTCCGAACTGTACTGCAATTTTTCCGTTGCTTTCGGACAATCTTCTGTCAAATTCCTCAAAGCTGTAATCTTCCATGAAATTTCCGAAATATCTCATGTAGTTATACTTTGTAGATGTACATTCAGGTGCAAAGAGATTCTTTTCATTTTCGTTTACAATTGTGTGATTTCTGAGGAGTTCCTCCGATGTTATGAAGAAATATTTATGTGAAATATCCGCTGTTCCCGATGATGAATCATCGGAAAGGCAGATGGGGTCGTCCCATGTTACATCTATCCAGTAATAATCCCCGTCATATTTTACATAATTCCAGATATGCGACTGTCCGCTGCTTGTCTGAAAGCCTGAAACGCTTCCGCACTCCACGCCTATTTTATGCATGAGATACTGAAACGCCGCAGTATATCCGCTGCATACGGAACGGTTTCCGACAATGCAGCCGTAGGCATTGTAATACATCTGTGATTCCTCATACGGTACAGAACTGTAATCCGTTGCATATTCCGTATTCTGCACAAGGTAGTCATGAATGAAAATTATCTGTTCATACTTGGAAATATCCTGCGGAACAAGAGAGAGAATATTTTTTATTTTTTCCTCAAATCTGTTTCGGTATTCGTCAAGATTATCCTTGTTTATTGAATTTACGAAACTGAAATATATTCCCGAATCCGTATACGAATAATATGAATCAAGCCAGAATATTTCGGGGTGGTCCTGCTTTATGCAGTTGTATATGTACATCAGTTCTTCTTTGGTGTATGTTTTTCCGAGAAGAATATCAAGAGAACCCGACATTATGCCGTTATACATTCTGTCATATGAATCCCTGTCCTGTTCCGACAAATTATCTCTCCACAATGCGGAAGCGGGAGGTATATTGTTTGTTTCGGAAACGGGCGGATTTGTTTCATTTTCAACGGGAATAATTTCTGTTTCGGCGGGAATATATTCTTCCGTATCTTCCTGAATTTCTTCTTCATCATAGTCAAAAAGGCTTTGTTTTTTCTTATCTGACCGGGAATCTTTTTTGTCTTCGGAGGGAGTATCCTGCTGTGATTCATCGTCAAATATTGACGGCTGTGATTCATAAAAATCTATCGGTTCTCCGCAGCCCGAAACTCCTGCGGCAAGAATCATAAAAACGACACATAATTTTTTAAACATAGTTTTTCCTCCGTATGGAAAACAGCTATTTTTTTCTGAAAATCTGACCGAAAAGCCCGCCTTTTTTTCTGTCATCGGTATTCTGAACGGATTCATCTCTGAGATTTTTTCCTGATTCTGCGATACTGCACGCATTTTTCACGGCGGTGTCAAGAGTTGCGAAATCTATGCAGCCACTTTCGAGGTCTTTTATTGTTATCGGGTCAAGGCACTGTATATATTTTGACGAATCATTAATTATATACCATACGCTGTCGGAAAGAATACTCTTGAATTTATATTCCAAATCATCAATTTCGGATTTTATATAAGCTTTTTTAATGCCTTTTTCCCTGAGTTCGTCTTTTTTGATTTCGAGGAAATTTTTTTTCGATGTCCTGAGTATGTATATATCTTTTAAATATTTTTCGTCCTCACAGAATTTTTTAAAGGCATCATCAACAACAAGCGGATTCAGGGAAATTTTTCCGTCCTCATAGTCATCGGGCAGGGAATCGTAATCGGAATTTTCCGCAGAAAAAACTATCGGGAGTTTTCTTATCGGGTAATCCGTAAGCGCAAAATTATGCGGAATACTTTTATTCATATCCGTGAAATACTTGTTTATTTTCAGGTAATATTCAACGTCAAGCCTTCTCTCGGCATCTTCGGAAATACTGCACATAAAATCATAATCCGCATTGTATATTGTTTTCTGAGTGTTTTTAAATTCGTCCGCCGCAGCCATGCACATTATGTTTCTGAGATAGATTCTCCATGCGGTACGCCTGTATTTTTCGGGTATGAAAAGACCTTTCACGGACATCATGCCGTGTGAGTTTATATCAAAAAAGGAATACACAAAAAATCCCTCTTTGAAAAAACAGCCGAAAACGCTGTTTTCGAGTTTTGCGCTGTCGTATCCCGATTGGCATATATCTTCTGTTTTTCTGTATATGCCGTTGAGGATTTTCAGTGTTTCCGCTGAAATATCCGCATCAAAGACAAATTTTTCGGCATTTCTTTCAAATGTGTATAATGTTATGGGAAATCTTTCCGCCATAAAATCAATCCTCCCTGAAAAATGTGTACATGGAATAGCTGTCATCGGAAACCTGATGCACTTCCCAGTTCATACAGCCCGCAAAATATCTTACGGCTTCGGCTTCGGCTTTCAGCTTTATAAAGCTCAATCCTTTTTCTTCGCTGTATTTTCTCGGATTCTGCGAAAAAACCTCCTCTGTATTTCCGAAAGAATCGCTTTCCGCAATACTCCATTTGAAAAGCAAATCTTTTCTTTCGGACTGACCGACAGACAATCTAAGGATATATTTTTTTCTTTCGGAATACTCGGTTTTTACTGCAAGCTGTGCGTTCTGTATATCAAGAAAACAGTCGGGATAAGCAGTTTTAAAAGAATCGGTATTCACTGTTGAGAAAAAATCTTTTATGTTGTATGCGTCCGAACATTCTTTCATCATCATTTCCGCAAGAGGTCCGAAAAAGAACGAGAAATATTCGCCGCAGAATTTTATTTTTCTTGCCAACATTCTAAGGGCGGTTCTTTCCTTTACAGATTCAAAGGATTCTATTCCGAGCGGAACGGGCGGTGAATCGTGTTCATATCCGTCTGATTCCTCATAGGGATTGTAATAATATTTATCTTCTATTTCTATTTTGTTTTCGCCGCTTTCCGCAAGGAGGGTACGCAGGGAAATTTTGCTGTCGGACAGTTTCATTATTATGGACGGCAGGCAGGCAAACATAAGATTTGCCCTGTCATACGGACACCACACGCCCTCCAAAGACCATATTTCACGGTTTTCAAAGTCACGCAGAACTTCTCCCGTTTCGGGGGATTCAACTTTTACTGCCCTCATAAGCAGACAGCTTTTATATTTCGGCTGGGCGATGAACATGAAAGATTTTTTCCATGCACAGGGGTCATTTTCAAATATATCTTTCCATGAACTTCTTTTTTCGTTTACAGACCTGAGATTGAAAAAACGCTGGCAGCCCTGAATAATTTCTTCGGGGAAATTTTCGGGCTGTATTCTCATTTTATAGCCGTCTGTACGCTGTACGCCTCTTGCATAAACAAAAGCGTCCCATTTCATACTGTACACACTCCGTTCCTTTCAGATTTTTTCCAGATATTTCATAGCATTGTCAAGCGGATATATATTTTTTACAGTTGTGCAGAGATGTTTTCTTGCTGTACGCAGGATAATTTTAGCCCTTATGCTTTCGCTGTTGAAAACGCTGCGCCGTCTGCGGATAACATCATTGCATCTTTCGATTATATCGCAGAGTTTCATTCTTGTCAGTGGGGTTGCAAGCGATACGATATCTACTAAGAGGTTATCGGTTTCCCACGGTTTGAAATTCGGTTCTTCGAGCAGATTTCCGTCACTTCCGAAAATTTCGGAGGTTGATTCATTCAGGGCGGAAACGGCTCTTTTTCTGTATATTACCGCATTTTTCATGCAGTGGGAAACAAGCTTTCCGCAGTTTTTTTCAAAGAGCGCATAGAACTCTGCAAAATTATTTTTTTTCATTTCGTCCGTCAGTATATCCGCTTTTGTGAGGGCAAACACAACTCTCGGCTTGTCCTGACAAATATTAAGGGCTTTTGTCATTTTTTCATATATTGTATCAATGTATTCGCTGTCGTTGTTTACTATCATATTGCAGTCAATAACAACAAGAATTACGGAAAACATATATTGTGTGAGTATTTTTCCGCCGTCCTGTTTTCCCGTTATATTTGAAAAATGTATTCTTCCGCAGATTTCGTTGTTTATCCACAGACCGAGGTCTGCAAAATCGGGGACTTTGTAATTTGAATCAGATGCAACTTTTTCGAGGTCAAATACTTTTATTTTTTCGAGGGAAGTCATTTTTTTCTCAATGAGTTCGGCATCTTCAAGCATTTCCGCATCTTTTCCCATTGCGGAGAGTTCCCACTGATTCCCGTCAGACCAGACGGCATTAAAGGCAAATTCGTGTATTATTGAAGATATAAGGGTCTTTCTTCCCGAATTTTTCAAGCCTGTGACATATACCCTGTCAGTACCGTCATAAAGCATCATTTTTTAACCACTTCGCCTATTTCGGTAATATTCGGACAGTGCATATTGTTTATTGTCTGCGGGAATATGTCATTCATCTGAGAGATTGCGTTTCTGCACTGTTCGAGGGCTTGTTTCTGAGTTGTGAGTTCGGAGATTTGTTTTCTGATATTTTCCTTTGCGGTTCTGACTTTTGCGGTAAATCCGAATATTTTTTTCAGTTCTTCTTCGAGAGATTTTATATTTTTTTCTTTATCGGCGAGGATTTTCGAGATTGAAGAAGAAATTGAAAAAATAATTGCCGTGTCGATATTTTCGGGCTGTATGTTTGCGTTTTCGATGATATAATTGTCATCATCGACATTTCCCCTGCCTATTGCGGAAACGGGAATAATTCCCCATGAATCGCTGTTCATATCCATAGATGCAAAAGTTTTTGAATAAATGCTGTCAAAAAGTGTACTGCTTATATTTGCGAAATTTGATTTTCTCATCATATCGGGAATACGTGGGCTGTCGGTTTTTGTCATGGCAACCAGTGTTGTGAGCGGTCTGTTGTTTTTTCTTGTTGCGGTCTTGATATTCGGAAATATCATGTTTATCATCTGTGCGCCCGTTTCTTTCTGAATGGAAAAATTATTGTTCAGATGTCTTGAAATGATAACGGAATCCGACATTATTATAATTGCATCGCTTTCGGCGATATTTGTGCATAACTGCACAAGATTTGATTTCATGGCTTTATTTGAGGGGTCATCTATAAGTTCTCCTGCGTAGTCGGCTATGACTATTTCACAGCAGGGAATATTGTTTATGAGGAGGTCAAAAGTAAATTCGATTGAATCCGTTGTGGAAACGCCGAAACCGCCGTTCGGTACGTCAGGGTCATCGCTTATGAGATACTTTGAAAGAAGTGCGGCATTGTTCATTGACCGTACAAGCCCTTCCGAATCTTCTTCTTCAAGAAAATATGAATTGCTTTGCTTTATGCTTTTAGCGTTAAGGGAGATAGAACTTCTGTCCGCACCTTTTCCGACTATTTTGGCATTTACTATCATGGAGTGGATTATGCCCGAAAAGAAAGAAGTTTTTCCGCTTCCCGAACCGCCGAGCATAGATATTCTTATTTTGTTGTTTTCCATATTTACCTCCGCAGGATATAATTTACGGCAAACATTCCGACCGCTAAAAATTCGGCTGATTTTGCGAACAGGAGAAAACGCCTCAGATAATTCATTCCTTTAAGCATACCCGAAACAAAATCTTTTGCCGTTTTTAAAAATACAAAAAAAGATATTCCCGCCATTATTGAAAATATTGTTGCCTGCGGCAGGGGACAGGCAATAAATCCGCTGTAAAACGCTGTGTCGGCATATTTTGAGACAAGAAAAATCAGAAACGATACTGCAAGCCATACAGCCATATCCCTTATAATCTGAGATACCGTTATGTAATGTATTCTGTATTCGTTGGAGTAGATATCGGCAGGTCTTAAACCCGTTTTTATTTCCGATTCTTCGAGTTTTGAAGTATAGGAAAAATATTTTTCAAAGCAGTCGTTGCAGACAAAATTCAGAAATTTTTCATATCCGCCGAGAGTTTTTCCCTCGTAAACTTTTTTACGGCATACTCTGCAATACTGAGGGTCTTTGAAAACGATTTTCTTTTTGAATTTCATTATATCACCCCTTGCGGAATCATTTTGCGGAATACGGCATAAATACAGCGTTTCCGCCGTCTGTCTCAGCGAAATTTCCTGAATTTTTGTCGGGCATACAGAATGAAACATCTGCCGATATACATTCCTGAGAATCAATATTTATACTGAATTTTATTTTTCCTTCCGAGAGACTGAAATTTTCGGGGAAATCAGACACATACAGCGAACCTGCGGGACATATTGCATCTCCGTCAGGGTCAAATGTGCTTTCAACGTATGAAAATTCTTTTGGTCTGCGGTAGAGAAAAAGCCTGCAATAATTATTTTTCTTTTCGTCATCTGTGGGACTGCACATCGCAGTCAGGGTGATTCCGCCGCTTTTAAGGGAAGTTCCCGCCCTTGCAAGGCATTGAAAAACAGGTCTTTCCCCGTAAGCCCCGACTGTAAGTATTCCGATATCATAAGTAAGTTCGGGTATGCCTTGTTTTTCGATAATTTTTTCTGCGAGGAGATTTGCACAGACAGCCGCCCCCCTTGAAACAGCCGTCGGATAATCGGCATAATGTATTTTTGTTTCAGTTTCGGAAAATACCGAAACAATCATATTTCTTACTGCCGGGGTGAGTGATGCACCGCCCGTTACAATTACATTTTCCGTGTTTCGGTTTTCGACAGATTTAAGAATACATTTTTTTAATCTGAATATTTCCTCTTTTATGAGTATTTCAAATGGTTTTCTTTTTACCGAAATATTGATTTTTTCCTTTTCGGATTTATTCGGAACGTAAAGTTCGGTATCTGCGGAAGCTTTGATTTCATATGAAAGCATTGTTTTTAAATTTTCCGCAGTATTTTTTATAATGGCAATATTTTCAAGGAAATGTTTTTCCGAAAGTCCCGATTCTTTCAGGCTGTTCATGTTTACGGAATTTTTTACCGCAGGCATTTTAATTATCTGACCGAAAAGTTTTTCCGTGAAATCAGCACCGCCGAGACTGCATATTCCGTCTGTATTTTCGGTACTTATGCGTGTCAGGTTTCCGTCTTTTGAGAAATTCACAAGGCATATATCGGAAGTCCCCGCACCTATGTCAATAATCAGCGTATTTCCGCAGATGTTTTCCCTTGCTGCAAGGAAAAATGCAGCCGCTTCGGGTTCGGTGATTATATCGGGCTGAAAACCTGCTTTTTTTGCCGCATTGAGTATTACGGTTTTCATTCCCGAATCGTAGCACGCAGGAATTGCGAGAACTATTTCCGAATTTTCATTTGTTACGGCAAATTTTTTCTGAATTTCCCCGTAAATAAATTTCAGATATTCAACGCATAAGTCATAATAAGTTTTGTTTATGATATCGCCGTTTTCAGCGGTTATATTCAACATATTGCCGATTACCGCATTTCTTTTGAAATTTCTCATAACAGATACGGGATTGTGCTTAACGGTATCTTTTCCGAAAAAAATTTTATCCTCCGAAAAATAACATAAAGCAGTCGGTATATCTCCGCCGTCAGGGAAAAAATCCTCAGAATATCCATCGGCATTTATAAACGAAACAGAACTTTTCCACATTCCGAAATCTATTCCCATACAATATTTTTCAGAATTTTTTTCAAGGGGAATTTTTTCGGGTTCGGGGGAATTGTCGGGGTGTACGCTGAATATATATTCCTTTGTGAAAAGCCTGTACGGGATAATAAAATCATGTTTTTCGGGGACGAATTTTTTCCCGTTGTATTCATAGGATTTTTCGCTGTGCCACACATTAAACGCAGATTCGGTCTTTATAATCACCTCATCAAGACACTGTGAATTTTCGGTTGTTTTAATTTTTGCCTCCGAAGGAAAAGCAGAAATTATCATATGCATTATATCGCTGAAAGAGGGTCTCAATTCGGTATTTAATTCCGTTGAATGTGAGATTATATCCCAGATGAGGGATTTTTCTTTCGGACTTTCACCGTATACTTTTTCGTATGTTAAAAATTTGAAAGAATCGTCTTTGTTTTCGATAAAATCCATAAGTTCCGAGGCTTTTTTCGGGTCAGGGGAGTTTCCTGAAACAATCCCGAAAATTATCATTCCGAGACAGAACACGGCATTTTTTTCGGTGAATTGTTCGGATTTCGGAACAGGAAAGAAATTTTCATCAAAAGACAATTCTTTTTTGTATGAAATTTCAAAATATTCATTGTTTCTTTCTGCGGTGAAATTTTCGGGACGCATTACAAAAGAATTATCATTTTCGTTTTGCTTGTAAATTTCAATTATCTGAACTGTTACATCAAGGAGAGATTTTTCGGTATATCCCGATAATTCGGTAAGTTTCATTTGTTCCTCCCGTTAAAGCCTTACATCAAGCGGAGTCTGTGTTCCGTCCTGCTGAGTGACGATTATTTTAAGTATTTTATCTTCCGTGAAAGTAAAATTAAATTTAAGTGTGCGGTTTCTCTGGAAAAATCCTCTTTTAAGGGATATGACCCTGCTCATAAGGGTTGTATATGACGATACGGAAAATTCGCCTTTAAATTCCACGACAGTTATGTTTATTTCCCATGCGTTTTTGTCAACGGTGCTGTATTCTCTTTCTGCGGAGAAATTTTCATCAATGATATCGCCCTCACGGATTATAATATCAACGTCCGACCTGTTTTTTATGAGAACGCCTATCGAAGTATAGGCAGTATTGTCAACGTGAATCTGAGCGTTGCTGTTGCATATTGAAGCACCCCTTGCAACGAGATACATTGAATCATCGGGGATAAGAATTTTTTCTTTTCCGAAAAATTCTTCCAGAATTTTAACAAGACAGTATTCATGTGCCATTCCGCCTACAACAAGGATTTTATCCGTATCCTGCATGGGGATATCTGTTTTTTTGTAAAGCCTTTCAATTATGCTTTTCATTCTGACAGCCAATTCCCGTACTGCGTTTTCGTAGTCTTTTCGGCTGATTGTGAAATAAAAATCATAATCGGGCATGAGTTCGTCAATATATATTTCCGCATCTTCGTCATTGTCGGAATAAATCTGTTTTTTCAGCGGTTCGATATAGGTTCTCAGCGTAGCCGCCGCCTCGGACTGTTCGGAAGAATAATTCATATCATCGGGCGGTGCGGAGAGATTTATTCCTGTTTCTTCAATTATCTGTCCGCACATGAGTTCAAGAAGTATTTCGTCAAAATTATTTCCGCCGAGGTATAAATCCCCGTCCCAGCCTATGGGGACAAGTCTGTCTGCTGATGCGGAATTTCCCGTAATTTTTGAGGCTATGAGAGAGAGGTCAAAAGTTCCTCCGCCTATATCAACAACAAGGAGGGTATCTCCTCCGCCAAGATACTGACTGTAAGCAATTGCTGCGGATATGGGTTCATCTGTCACGGAATTTTTTTCATTCACTTCAAAGCCTGCATTTCTGAGGGCATTTTTTGTGGCTATTCTCGGAATCTGTGAATCAAATCTTGCGGGGACGGTAACAAATGCATTGAAAATTTTTTCATCGGGGAACTGTTCGGAAAGTTCCCTGTAAACTTCTCTGAGGATATATTCTGCGGTTTTTTCGGCAGTAAGGGAAATTCTTCCGACAGTCCATGTTTTGTCCGTACCCATGAAATATTTTGTATTTTCGAGAACTGTTTCGGGGTCTGAAAATTTTCTTTCAAGGGCGGGCTGACCCGTCAGAATTTCTCCGCTTTCGGTGACTGATACGCAGGACGGGAGCAGGAATTTATTTTCATTTCTTCCGTTTTTAAATTCAATTTTTGTTATCATGCCTGCATTGTTGACATAGCAGGCGAGAGTATTCGTAGTGCCTAAATCTATTCCGATATTCATAAAAATTTCCTTTCAGGAGAAAAATTTACTAAACGAATTGAGTATTCCGAAAAAAATTTCCAGACCAAGAGGTGTGAATGAAACTGTTATCATCATGAGGGAAGTAATTGTTTCAAGCATAAGCGGTGCAACGGGCGGCAGAGTATGCCAGAGTACATATCTCTTGACGGGAACTTCTTTATTGTCCTCGGCAACGGCTTTTTCGTCCCATTGAAGGACAGACATTTTTGTTATGCCTTTTACGGGATTTTCGGCAGTTTCAACATCGAGATATTTTCTGAACTCCCTTGCCGTCATCACGTTGAAATTAAATTCGTTTTTTCCGACAGATGCGTGATATTCCCATGAAAAATCACCGCTTTCAAGACCTTTTTTTCTGTAATAAAGTTCGGCAATATTTTTGACTTCATGATGTGAGGGAATCAATTCTTTTTTCTCCTCAATGCATTTGAAACCGTAGATATTTTTTGACGTTTCGTACCCCAACTCGTTAATGGGCAGTTTCCCATGAGGCAAATTGTAACCGAATATATCCTTTGAAGAATCATACGGAACTTCCCGTTCGGGCAGAACCTTGTTTATATGCAGGCAGACGAAATTTTTTCGCTTTTTATAATATGACAAAAGAAACATCACAAAAAGTACCGTAAAAGCCGTGAGTATCGGAAATGATTCGGCAGTAAGCGGAAAATTCAGTTTTTCATAAAAAGTTTCGTTATAAAAATCTGTAATGTATTCCGAAACAAGGTTTCCTGCTGATGCCGTGAAAAAAGGAATCAGAAGAAATTTTTTTCTGAAACCGTAGTCAAAAATATATTTCGGTTTGTCCCTTGTGATTCTGTTCATGAAAGTACAGCAGATTATTGCGGCAGCCGTGCCGTAAAACGGCATTGTAATCACTATTATAAGCCAGAAAATACAGTTGAAATTTTTTCTGTTTGCACAGGCGGTAATAATTCCGACAACAAGAAATGCAATATATGTAAATATAAACCAGTTCGGGAACGTTTCCGAAAAGTTTTTCAAAACCGACAGCAGTTCTTTCATTATATACCCTTCTTTCAGGATTTTAATTATATTAATATTTAACAAAAATAATATTAAAATTCAAACTATTATATAATTTTATCATATATTAATGTAAAAGTCAATGATTTATTTTATGGTTTATATAAAAACGTCAATATAAACATTTTTTAATAATTGTTATTGTCTAATGTGCGGGCAATCGTTAAAATAAAAAACTTTATATGATAATCAATGGTTATGCGTTGAAAAAACTGCCGTTTTGAACCATATATGTACAATGCTTTTCTGCTTAATGCAGAACTTAAATTATTTGTTGTACAGAAAGAGGTAAAATTATGGTATCAGTAAAAAAAGAAACATTCATAGAATACAGGAGTGCTATGCTTGTTGTGCGTGCGGAAATTTATGTTGACAGTGCGGAGGAACTCCCCGAAGCATTTGACGGTATTCTCGGAAAAATACTTTCACAGGGTTCTGTTGCGCTTGACATTTCCACGGGAGATTTTTATTGCCTTACAAGTACGGGCGAATGGATAAACCAGAACCGACAGGCAAACTCAGGATTTTTTGAATAATTGTTTCCGTTAAATTTTTAAAACGGTTGTCATAAGGCAAAAATAATCATAGAATATACTGATATGTTTTTCATATCGGAAAAGGAGGAAATTACATGAATAACGGAATTGACGTTTCACGCTGGCAGGGAAGCATAAACTGGAATCTTGTGAACACGGATTTTGTGATAATACAGGCAGGATTCGGAAGGGATTCTTCCCAGAAAGACATATGTTTTGAAGAAAATTACAAGGGCTGTAAGGCGGAGGATATTCCATGCGGTGCATACTGGTACAGTTATGCGGATTCTCCCGAAGATGCCGTAAGGGAGGCTAATGCCTGTCTTGAAGTGTTAAAGGGGAAAAAATTTGAATATCCGATTTATTATGATGTTGAGGAACAGTCTGTATTTAATCTCGGAAAGGCAAAAGTTTCGGCAATAATCAGGGCATTTCTTGAAAAACTTGAATCTGCGGGATATTTTGTCGGGATTTATATGTCTGCATCTCATCTTAACAACTATGTGGAGGACGATATTAAAAAGCGTTATGCCGTATGGGTTGCACATTACGGTGTAAGCAAGCCGTCATACAGCGGAAATTACGGTATGTGGCAGAAGTCCTCAACGGGGAAAGTCAGCGGTATAGGCGGATATGTTGACCTTGATGAATGTTATATCGACTACCCGTCCGTTATCAGGGAGAACGGTCTGAACGGCTATTCCAAGCCGAGCGAGGAAACGAAATACGTTGAACTTTCGATAGGCGGAGAAAAATACACGGGAACGCTTGTCAGAAAGAATTAAAACCGAATAAACAAAAAACAGAACCGAATTTCCGAAGAAATCGGTTCTGTTTTTTTAGTGCCGCTGACCGGACTTGAACCGGTACGGATTTTACTCCGAGGGATTTTAAGTCCCTTGTGTCTGCCTATTCCACCACAGCGGCATATAACAGATATATTCTATCATACAAATTAAAAAAAGTCAAGGGGTAAAATAATTATTTATGCATAACCCATAAAAAATTTCTTTGAAACGAATAGTGTATTTGTTGAATTAATATAATTTTACGAGGTGATTATTTTGAAAAGGATATTCAATATTTTGTGTGTCATAATGCTTATTGCGGAAATAATACCCTTGTATGCAAAAACTGCCGAAAACAATGAAGTTTCCGCATATATTCTCATGGAGGCGAAAACGGGCTATATTGCGGAAGAATACAATTCCGACACTAAAATGAATGTGGGATATCTTGTCAAGCTTATGACGGTTCTTGTTGTTGCAGAAGATATCGAAAACGGGCTTTATTCGCTTGATGACGAAATAACGGCTTCCGAAAGCGTTACGGGGACAAAAGGCGCAGTTGTCTGGCTGAGTGCAGGCGACAAAATGACAGTCGGCGATTTGCTGAAATCCGTAATAATCGGAAATGCAAATGATGCGGCGATAGTTCTTGCGGAAAATTCGGAGGGCAGTATTGAAAATTTTGTAATGCGAATGAACTCTGAGGCTTTTGAACTGGGACTGCGTGACACTGTATTCTGTTCGCCGTGCGGATATTATGACGAAAACGAATACACGACAGCACATGATATGGCACTGATATGCAGGGAACTTGCAAAGCATGATATTTTAACTGAATATTTCCGCACATGGAGGGATTTTGTAAAATCGGGACAGACGGAACTTGTCAACGAAAATACGCTTGCAAGGACTTACGAAAGGCACATAGGATTCAAAGCCTGTCATTCCGAAAAATCGGGATATTGTATCGCTGAGGCGGGAAGAAACGAAAAAGGAACGGTTTACATATCTGTTGTTCTTGGTGCTGAAAACGAGGATATATCTCTGGGCAGGGCAAGGAAATTAATAAACAGGGGATTCAGCGACTACAAAATAACTGCGACAATGTTTCCGAATGAAATGCTTCACCCCCTTGAAGTCAGAAACGGCACTGAAAATTTCGTTGAAACAGAAATACAGCGTCAGGATATGCTTGTCCTGCCCGTGGGAGTAAACGAATTAAGCAGTGTTGCAGTCATTCCCGAATACATAAATGCCCCCGTGAAAAAGGGTCAGAAAATAGGTATGGCATCATTTTACAACGGGGATATCCTTGTATGTGAGATTCCCATAACGGCAAAAGAGAACGTCAAGGAACTTTCGTTTAGTTGGATATTTAAGAAATTACTGTCAGAATTAATAAAATAATATGTTTAAAATTGTTGCGTTTACACAAATATATAAATACTTTTCCGAATATACTTGAAAAAAATCTGAAAATATTGTATTATATATTTGGTAAATTATATCGTGCGGGGATATTATGCCCTGCTGAATTACGGAGGTTTTTTAAATGTCATTGAAACTGAATACAAACTATCTCGGAAGCTTTGTAAATGCTGATGAGCTTACAGGCATAAAAGCACAGGTTGAGGCTGCCGCTTCGGCTCTTGAAAATAAAACAGGTCTCGGAAATGATTTCCTCGGCTGGGTAAATCTTCCCACAGATTACGACAAGGAAGAATTTGCAAGAATAAAGGCTGCCGCTGAGAGAATCAAGAAAAATTCCGATATACTCATTGTTATCGGTATCGGCGGTTCGTATCTCGGTGCAAGAGCAGCCATTGAACTCCTCAAATCGCCCCTTTACAACAATATGAAGAAAGACACACCCGATATATACTATGTCGGAAACAGCATAAATCCCACTTATCTCAACGAGATAATTTCTCTCTGCGAGGGCAAGGATTTCTCTGTAAATGTCATTTCCAAGTCAGGCACTACAACAGAACCCGCACTTGCTTTCAGAATTTTCAAGAAAATGGTTGAGGACAAATACGGCAAGGAAGAAGCAAAGAACAGAATTTTTGCAACTACCGACAAGGCAAGGGGAACTCTCAAAAATCTCTCCGACACAGAGGGATATGAGACTTTCGTTATTCCCGATGATGTAGGCGGACGTTTCTCAGTCCTCACAGCAGTTGGACTTCTCCCGATAGCTGTTGCAGGCTGCGATATTGACGCACTCATGAAAGGTGCTGCAAAGGCACAGGCTGATTTCCGTGCTGATTTCGACAACAACGACTGCTACAAATATGCGGCTCTCAGAAATATCCTTTACAGAAAGGGCAAATCCGTTGAAATGCTCGTTTCCTATGACCCCAGCTTTGTAATGATGTCCGAATGGTACAAACAGCTTTTCGGCGAAAGCGAAGGCAAGGACAACAAGGGAATATTCCCGTCAGCAGCAGTTTTCTCGACAGACCTTCACTCAATGGGTCAGTATATTCAGGACGGTGCAAGAATCCTCTTTGAGACCGTTGTTGATATCAAGAACCCCAAGAAAGACCTTTTCCTCGAACCCGATGCGGAAAACCTTGACGGACTTAATTTCCTCACAAACCAGAATATGTCCGTTGTAAACAGGAGAGCTTTTGAGGGTACTGTACTCGCTCACACAGAGGGCGGAGTTCCGAATATCATTCTTGAACTTGACGACACAACGGAAGAAAGTGTCGGCTATATGATTTATTTCTTTGAAAAGGCTTGTGCTGTTTCGGGATACGTACTCGGCGTAAATCCCTTCAATCAGCCCGGCGTTGAAAGCTATAAGTCAAATATGTTTGCTCTCCTCGGCAAACCCGGATATGAGGGCGCAAAGGCTGAACTCGAAGCAAAACTCGGCAGATAATGCGACGGCTGACAAATCCGTGCATCTGAAATAAAAAAATACACTGTTCATCAGTGAAAGGAGTATACCATGATTAAACTTATCACAGGAAAAAAAGGCTCAGGCAAGACAAAAATTCTCATCGACCAGATTAACGAGGCTGTAAGAGACACAAACGGCAGCGTTGTATGCGTTGAAAAAGGTTCAAACGTAAGATATTCCATAAGCCGTAAGGTTAGATGGTGCGATACCGAATACTACAACATAAGCGGATATGACACATTCTACGGCTTTATCGCAGGACTTCTCGCAAGCAACTACGATATCACACACATCTACATTGACGGTATCCTCAGAATCGCTGAGAGGGACTACGAACAGCTCGGAAACCTCCTCGAAAAGCTTGACAAGCTCACAGGCGAGGACGTTACAATTGTGTTCACAGTTTCCGCAGACGCAGCAGACCTCAGCGACAACGTAAAACAGTTCATAAAGTAATTTTTTGAAAAAATCGGAAAAACTATTGACATATTATACTTTTCAGTGTATAATATAGTTTGTGATGCTCTTGAATCCATGTCCGCTGCGGACTTGTGAACTGAAAAGGATAGTGAATATGAAAATTAATTTGAAACAGGTTTTTAATATTGTCGGCGAATCAAGGGATTTCGACTATGAAACAGGCAGGGACGAACTTAAACATATAAAAGGTATAAGTTTTTCTTCCGCCCTCCGCATAAAAGGCAGGGCATACAACAGGGCAGGTGTGGTCTATCTCGACTATACGGCTTCGTTCAGCCTTTCTCTTGAATGTGACAGATGCCTGAAAAAATTTGAAAGAAATCATGAATTTGATTTCAGTCATATCGTTGTCCGTGAGCTGAACGGTGACAATGATGATTATATCGTTGCCGAAAGCGAGAGCATTGAAATGAATGATATTGCAATTACGGATATTCTCCCCGAACTGCCGTCAAAAAATTTGTGCAGGGACGACTGCAAAGGTCTTTGCATGGTCTGCGGCTGTGATTTGAATGAATCCGTCTGCAATTGTCTTAATACTGAACTCTGATGTTCATGTAACTTAAATAAGGAGGTGCCGAAATGGCTGTACCGAAGAGAAAAACTTCCAAGGCAAGACGTGACAAGAGACGTTCTGCTGTATGGAAACTTGATGCACCCGCAATGTCAAAATGCGACAACTGCGGCGCATACAAAGCTCCGCACAGAGTTTGCAAGAACTGCGGATTCTATAAGGGCGTAGAGGTTCTTAAAATTGATGCTGAGTAATCAAAGACACGCCTTTTCCGGCGTGTAAGTTGAAACGAGGAGGAGAGGAGGAGTTTTCTTTCTCTCCTCTTTGACTTAATTTCTCCTGATTTATGTTAATGATGAAAATTTAGCATATATTTGTTGTTGTAACAACCTAATGTTGCATAATGAGGTGTAAAATATGTCAAACAAGAAAAGTCACATATGGTTATGGGTAATTGGTTGGATATTTGTTTTTCCTATTCCTGTTACTGTTTTAATGCTTAGAAACAATAATTTTAACAAAAAAATTAGGCTTTTAATTATAACTGTTGCTTGGATTATTTATCTTTTATTTGTGTTTGTTGGAACATCTACAAAGCATAATAACTCAAATAATGTCCAAACAGTCACAGATTCAAGTAGTTCAATTGCTCAAAATAATGAATCTGCTAATTTGAACAGCCAGTCAACAGAGGAAACTTCATCAAATATTGGTGAAATCACAGAAAATGTTGAAACTGTCACGTCATTAAATGATGATATTACTGAATCAATAACAGAAAATTATGATTGGCTTTTAGAGTATCAGACAGATACTTGTGAAAGCACTGAAAATGTTATATCAGATAGCGAATATGCAGAAAATATTATTAATTCAATTGTAGAAAAATATAATTTGGTTTCAGATAACAAACTTTCTTACATAGAAGATTTTGCTGTTCAAAGTAAAGACAGTGGACATTATAGAACTGAGTTTAGATTAACTCATTTTAAAAACGCTGTTGGAAGGGCATATAAATTGAATGGACAAAGTGTAGATATTATTGCAGCCAAAAACCTCATTGGCAGAGATACTATTAGAATTTATGCACTCTGTCTTTCAATAAATCAGTGTACAGAACTTATTCGTTATGCTTCGCCTCTAATTGAAGATTCTATTTCTGATGAAGATATAAATAAGGCGATTGATTATGTTATTGAACATGGTGAAGCAAGTGGATATTATTATGGAAAAAATCTTGGAATTACTCTATTTGGAGATGAATCAAAAGGTTATCGATTAATGATAACAAACTAAAAATATTGGCATAAAAAATTATCTGTAAACAGGAGAAATTTTATGGTAAAAGTTAAAAGTGTTATTCAAGGTTCTCCTGCTGACAGGTGCGGAGTGCGTGAGGAAGATATGCTCTATGCAATAAACGGTCACGTTATAAAAGATGTCCTTGACTATATGTATTATGCCGCCGAAACGGATATAATTCTTGACATGGTAAGGCACGGTGAGGAGTTCACCATAAAAATCCAAAAAGACGAATATGACGATATAGGGCTTGAATTTGATACTTTTCTTATGGACGGAAAGCAAAGGTGCAGTAATAACTGCGTTTTCTGTTTTATTGACCAGTTGCCCCCGAATATGCGTGAAACTCTCTATTTCAAGGACGATGACGCAAGACTTTCGTTTTTGCAGGGAAACTATGTCACCCTTACAAACCTCAAAGATGAGGATATTGACAGAATAATCCAGATGAAACTTAATATAAATGTTTCGGTTCATACGACAAATCCCGAACTGCGTGTCAAGATGATGCATAACCGCTTTGCGGGAGAAAAACTTAAATATATTTACAGACTTGCCGAAAACGGCATAAAATTAAACTGTCAGATAGTGTGCTGTCCCGAACTCAATGACGGTGACGAATTAAGGCGTTCGCTCAGAGATTTGGGCGGGCTTATGCCGAATATAACAAGTATGGCAGTCGTTCCCGTTGGAGTTACAAAGTACAGGCAGAATCTCTATCCGCTGAGAGGCTTTACAAAAAAAGAAGCAGGCGAAACCATTGATATAATTGCCGAGTATCAGGAGAAATTCTTTGAAAAATTCGGAACAAGAACGGTTTTCCCGTCCGATGAATTTTTTCTTATTGCCGAAAGAGATATTCCCGATATGGAATATTATGAGGATTTTCCGCAGTTTGAAAACGGTGTGGGTATGCTCAGAAGTCTTATTGACGAGTTTGAACAGGCTCTCAAAATTGCCGAATGGGAAGGCGGAAAAAGAAAAGTTTCAATCGCCACGGGTTACAGTCCCTATCCGATTATAAAAATGCTTGCCGAAAAAGCCGAGGAATATTTCCCGCTGCTTGAATGTAATGTATACAGAATAAGAAATGATTTTTTCGGAGATACTATAACCGTTACAGGGCTTATTACTGCTCAGGATTTGATAAAACAGCTTAAAGGCACTGACATAGGACAGCAGTTGCTTTTGTCCGAGGCTATGCTGAGGCGTGACAGTGATGTTTTTTTAGATGATTTGACAGTACAGGACGTTGAAAGAGAACTGAAAACAGAAGTCCGCCGTGTGCCGAATGACGGTTATGAACTTCTTGACGCAATAATGGGAATAAAATATTAATTAATTAAGAGGAAGATTTTGCCCTTGTCATGGGAGTGAACGCAGCAAAGCGTAGTGAACGAAATGACAAGCCCCGAAAGGCAAAATCTGACGATTTTAAATAAGAGGAAGATTTTGCCCTTGTCATGGGAGTGAACGCAGCAAAGCGGAGTGAACGAAATGACAAGCCCCGAAAGGCAAAATCTGACGATTTTAAATAAGAGGAAGATTTTGCCCTTGTCATGGGAGTGAACGCAGCAAAGCGGAGTGAACGAAATGACAAGCCCCGAA
>JAFYFU010000086.1 GCA_017543595.1 Ruminococcus sp.
GACCGTTGCCGTCTTTTGTGCGACAACCTTAATATTATATCACATATCTTTCGGTTTGTCAAGTACTTTTTTGAATTTTTTTGAAAATTTTCTGCAAACATATTTTCCATTGTCCAAAAAACATTTTCTTCTAAATTCCTTCATTTACCTGTCTCTCCGTCCGACAGCTTTATTATTATATCATGCTGTTTCCCAAAAGTCAAGCAGAAGATTTTCAAGTTTTATACTTTAAATTTGTGAATCATTAACAATCAAGCAAAAAGGCAGTCTTTCAACCGCCTTTTTATTTTTAGCTTCTGGGCTTTCCGCAATTACGACAAGATTTATATGTAGTCAAATTGGCAAATCCACATGTTTCACAATTCCAAACAGTTTGACTTTCCTTTTTATCTTCATAGCTTTCGTTTTTATAGAAATCTTTGCTGACGGGCTTGCAAGCCATAACAATTAAGCCAATAAATCCGCAAAGAAATCCCCACAAAAAACCTCCTTCATAGCCTTTGTTTTCATTAATAGTTTTTGTGGCAAAACCGCAAATCAAAGCCGTGATTACAATTGAAACTATTATCCAAACTGATGATACAAAAAAATCACTAGAACCGGAAGAACTGCTGTAATAACTTCCGTACATTGCACAGATATTATACATATTTTTCACCCCCTCCCTTTAATTCTTCGCTATAATAATTATAACACAGTCTATAATCAAAAGTATAGGCTTAAAAAAGAAGTAAAAATGAATCACTTTTCCCGTCAATATATAGTATATCATAGTATTTCAAATTTGTCAAGTAATAATTTACAATGGTATAGTAATATTTGACTTTTTGGAGGTATTAAATATGTTTTATGAGAGAATAAAAGAACTCCGCTTGTCACTTGGGCTTACACAAGTACAGTTTGGACGTAAGTTATGTGTTACAAAACAATGTGTCAGTAATTGGGAAAACTGCAATTTACAGCCCTCAATTGATATGCTCACACGGATTGCGGAAACTTTTTCCATAAGTGCAGACTATCTTCTCGGACTGAGCGACAAGCTCACCATTGACGTAAGCGGTCTGACAAATGAGCAGATTCTCCATATTCAGGCGGTTGTGAGTGACCTAAAAAACGCATAAAAAAACGGACAGCCGAAACTGTCCGTTTTAATTAATCAATAGCCTGCGTTCATGTCAGCGTTTGCTTTTATTTCGGGTGTGAGATGAGCCTGACTTCTGTCGAATGCCCAGAACCATCTGTAACCGTATTCGGGAGAATCATATTCTGTTTCGCCGACTTCCATTCCGAATATATATCCGTCAATTTCGACTTCTGCTCTGAAATGGGGTCTTGATGTGTGAATCATGTATGCATTGTAGCCCATGTAGCAGAGGAGTTCGTCAAGTGCGCCGTTGTACTGCACGCACTGTCCTGCATGATGTACAAGGCAAGCCTCGGAATATGCATAGCCCCAGATAGTGCTGTAAGAGGGTCTGCCGTTCATTCCGTCAGCGTATACAACAGTGTCGTGAATATAATTCATGAAATAGAGTATTTTGTCATAGTTTGTCATGCCCTGATAGAAATGCTGTGCTGCAAATTCGTCAATAACTTCCTTTGCTCTGTCGCTTACGGTAAATGTGTCATATCTTACTGCATAGCCTGAATAATCCTCATATACGGGATAGTAGTCACGGGGGCTGAGTTTTGCGGCATTTACGAGAAGTTTTATATCATCTTCCTCGCTTACGAAATAGCCTGCAATGCTTTCGTGTTCATAAGTACCGTTTGTATAAGATTTTTCGGCAGTTTTAACCTGTCCCTCAAATTCTGCGTAGGGAGTGATTCTGTATCTGTAAGCATTTGCGCCGAGTTCAGCGGGGAGAAGTGCTGTAAACTGAGCAGATGCAACATCTTTTTCGTATTTGTAGGGCTGACCGTTTTCGTCATACTGCTGGTCTGTGTAGAACTCAACGTGATAACCTGTTGCGCCTTCTACTTCGTTCCATCTGAGTCCGAAATGTTTGAGTGAAGCGTCATAGCTTTCGATAACATTGATATTTGAATAGAGATTGTCAACGTTGAAATTTACCTGTTCAAACTCATATTCAGTCATTGTGGGAACTGTAACGGTTGTTACAACAGGTTCTGCTGTGGTTGTTGTAGTTGTAGTAGTAGTTACGTGAGCAGTTGCTCTTGTTGTGGTCACAGGCGTTGAAACGGGAGTTGTTACCACACTTGCCTTTGCATTATCGATTTTGTAGTAACGGTCGATAGTTTCAGTACCGCCTGCGGCGATATATGCATAGTAGCCGAGAAGGTCAGATGCATCTGTTGAATCAACAAAGCCGTCATTGTTGACATCAGCGGCTTTTACCTGTGCGGCAGACCAAGTGATGTTGTTTCCCGTTGAAATGTTTATGTACTGTTTGAGGACTTCTGAGGCATCATTTGAGTCTATAAGACCGTCGCCGTTGACATCACCGAGCGCATACGCAGCGGAAGCATTGACTGCCGAAACACCGCAGAGACAAGCAGCACTGCATATGGCGGAAAGAACGATTTTTGTAATTTTACTGTGCATTGGTATTTCCTCCTTAGAAAAAGCGAAAGCAATAAATTAAAAAAAGTATGCCGATTGCAAAAAAAAAGTAACATTACTGAACACCAGTCAGTTTTTTGGGCTTTCGCACTAACATTATAACAACTCGGTTACAATTTGTCAACAGCAAAAGAGAAAAAATTACAGAAAAATTACATTTATCTATGAATATGAAAAAGTCCGCCAATAATCAGCGGACTTTTTTGTGCATTATGCCATTAATTTTACCATTACAGCCTTCTGTGCGTGCAGTCTGTTTTCAGCTTCTTCAAAGATTTCGTTTGCGTGTTCCTCAAAAACTTTTGCTGTTATTTCTTCCTCACGGTGTGCGGGGAGACAGTGAAGAACCATTGCATCTGCCTTTGCAAGAGCCATAATATCATCATTAATCTGATAGCCTGCGAAAGCCTTTTTCCTCTTTTCGGCTTCGCCTTCCTGACCCATAGATGCCCATACATCAGTATAGAGTACATCGGCATCTTTTGCAGCCTGTGCAGGTGAGTCGGTAATCTCGAAATTGTCGTATTTTGCGGCAAAATCAAGAATTTCCTTCGGGGGCTGGTAATCTTTCGGGCAAGCGATGGAAACAGCCATTCCGACTTTAAGACCGCCTACTATAAGAGAATTTGCCATATTGTTTCCGTCACCTATAAAGCAGAGTTTAAGACCGTCAAAGCTTCCCTTAAATTCCCTGATTGTCATGAGGTCAGCGAGAACCTGACAGGGGTGACAGAAATCGGTAAGACCGTTTATTATCGGTATACTGCCGTATTCCGCAAGTGTTTCAACTTCGGACTGTTCAAAGGTACGAATCATTATTCCGTTGAGGTAGCGTGAGAGAACTCTTGCCGTATCCTGAACGGGTTCGCCTCTGCCTATCTGCAAATCATTTGACGAGAGGAAAAGCGGATATCCGCCGAGCTGATACATACCTGTTTCAAAGGAAACCCTTGTTCTTGTGGAAGATTTCTGGAATATCATTCCGAGAGTTTTTCCCTTTAAGTGCGGGTGGGGTATGCCGTGTTTGAGTTCATATTTAAGCTGGTCTGCGAGATTGAGTATATCAATAATTTCTTCCGTGCTTAAATCGAGAAGTTTAAGTAAGTGCTTCATTATTTTATTCCTTTCTGTTTTATGGATACTATCCCCTGTTCATATCTCCGAATGCAAGGTCGATTGCAACGGCAAAAAGCGGGATAAAGTCATCAAAAATTTTATTCTCTATTTCAATTTCGTACTGAAAGTCCCCTGAGGCGGTGAGCATAGTTTTAATACTTCCCACTTTTCCCTCATCTTCGGAGGATTCTTCATCTTCCTCGCTGTCCTCCTTCGGAGGCTGAGGAATGATTATATCAAAATTTCTGTGGTCTTTGCTTGCAAGGGCATAATTCACTTCCGAACCCGATGTATCTTTTCCCTTGACGATAATAGTCGGGTCAAGAAACATGGATTTACAGGTAAGACCTATTATACCCCTGTCGTTATGGCTTATATTGAATGCAGGCTTTCTTTCTTCTCCGACAGACACAAGCGAATAGAGATGATAATTTCTTGCATCGAGCAGAACATATTTGCCTGCGCCGAACCCCTTTTTCTTGACAGAATACAGAGGACGACCCTTTTTATCCGTCACAAAATACTTGTGACCCTTACTTGAAATAATAAGCTCCATAATCATTCCTCCAGAATTTCTATCAAAATTTTAAGTCCGTCATTAAGTTCGTCATATGATATGGTAAGAGGCGGAAGAAGCCTTACTTTATCCTTTGCGGTAAGGACAAGGAGTCCTTTTTCAAGACATTTTCCTGCAACATCAACAGCTTTTTTGCTTTTAAGGGCAATACCCATCATAAGACCGAGACCGCTGACGGATTCAACTTCACTACATTCTGACAGCTTCTCTTTTACATACTCCGCCTTTTTGCAGACTTCATCAAGGAAACCTTCGCTTGTAATTCTTTCGAGGACTGCAAGACCGCCTGCACAGGCGATAGGATTTCCGCCGAAAGTAGAACCGTGAGTACCCTTTGTGAGTACGCCTTTGCACTTCTCATTCATGAGGCACGCACCCATAGGCACACCGCCTGCAATTCCCTTTGCAAGAGTTGTAATATCGGCTTTTTTACCGAAATATTCGCCTGCGAGGAATTTTCCCGTTCTGCCGACACCCGACTGCACTTCATCAGCGATAACAAGTATATCCTTTTCACCGCACAGTTCAAAAACGGCATTGACGAAATCTTTGTCAAGGACGTTGACACCGCCTTCGCCCTGAACATATTCAATCATTACGGCGCAGACAGTATCGTCAATTTTTTCTTTGAGGTCGTTTATATCATTTGCACGGACGTTTATAAAGCCTTCAAGGAACGGGAAGAAATAATTATGGAAAACGTCCTGACCCGTTGCCGAAAGAGTTGCAATAGTTCTTCCGTGGAAAGAGTTTACAAGTGTTATAATATTGTGTCTGCCTTTTCCGTACTTGTCGAAACTGTATTTTCTTGCGGTTTTAATGGCACATTCATTTGCTTCCGCACCGCTGTTTCCGAAGAACACAGCGGAATATCCTGCCGTTTCGCAGAGTTTTTCGGCAAATTCAGCCTGTACCGCAGTATAGTAGTAATTTGAATTGTGCTGTAATGTCCTTACCTGAGAACACACGGCATCAGCCCATTTTTCATCGCAGAAACCGAGGGAATTAGTACCGATACCGCTGCCGAAGTCAATATATTCCTTTCCGTCCTCGTCTTTGCAGCGTCTGCCCGAACCTTGTTCCATGACAAGCGGAAATCTGCCGTATGACTGAACAACGTGTTTATTGAATTTTTCTATCGTACTCATTATTTATCTCCCTTTCGTCTTACGAATGATAAATCTCACGAAATATCAGTTACTCTATAATTATAACTCTTTTAACCATGTGAATCAATAGTGAATATATTTTAAACCGTAAATTTTTTGTTTATTTGTAAATTGATTTTATTTACAAATTATACAAACTGTGTGCCTATGCCCTCATTTGAGAGTATTTCTATAAGAATTGAATGAGGCACTCTGCCGTCAATGATAACCGCACCCTTTACGCCTCGTCTTACAGCCTCAACACAGCAGTCAATCTTCGGAATCATACCGCCCGAAATAATCCCCTGTCTTTTGAGAAACGGAACTTCGCTGACATTTACTTTCGGCATAAGCGTTGACGGGTCGTCTTTATCCCTGAGAAGTCCTGCGATATCGGTCATGAGGATAAGATTTTCCGCACCGAGTTCAGCGGCAATTCTTGCGGCTGCGGTATCTGCATTGACGTTATAGGTATTTCCCTCGCTGTCCGTTGCAACGGTAGCGATAACGGGAATATTTCCGTTTGCGATTGCGTCTTTTATTGGCTTTGTATTAACGCCTGTGATTTCGCCAACCCAGCCCAAATCCTGACCGTCATCTGTTTTTTTCTTTTCGGCGGTAATCATTTCGCCGTCAATACCGCAGAGACCAACGGCACTGCCTTTATGCTGTGCGAGGAGCTGAACGAGTTCCTTGTTTACTTTTCCTGCGAGAACCATTTTAACAACGTCAACGGTTTCCTCACTTGTATATCTGAGACCGTTTATGAATTTGCTCTCTATGTTTAATTTTTTGAGCATATCATTTATTTCGGGACCTCCGCCGTGAACGAGTACAACTTTTATTCCGACAAGGGAAAGCAGAACGATATCAGTCATAACTGCGTCTTTGAGTTCCTTGTTGGTCATGGCGTTTCCGCCGTACTTGATAACAACAATCTTGTTGTTGTACTTCTGAATGTAAGGGAGAGCGTCAATAAGTATCTGCGACTTGTCGCTGTTTGATATTTTTTCCATTTTAAAAACCTCTTAACTTCTGTAATCGCCGTTTATTTTAACATAATCGTAGGTAAGGTCACAGCCCCATGCAACTGCCGAACCTGTGCCGTCACCGAGAGAAATATTTATCTGAATTTCTTCTTCTTCAAGAATCCTTGCGGCATCTTCTTCCGAGAAACGCACAACGTTTCCCTGTCGTCCGAGGGCGATTTTTCCTGCGGGAGACGAAACATCTATATCAACGTCCTCTATATCGAAATCAGCCTGAGCGTATCCGACAGCGCAGTAAATTCTTCCTGCGTTTGCGTCCTGTCCGAAAATCATAGCCTTGAAAAGATTTGAAGTTATAACGGATTTTGCTACAATTTCAGCGGTTTTGTCGCTGTCTGCGCCCGTGCAGACACATTCAACGAGTTTTGTTGCACCTTCGCCGTCCCTTGCCATCATTCTTGCAAGGTTCATCATTATGTTATAGAGAGCATTTTCAAAAGCCTCGAAATCCTCATCTTCTTTTTTGACAGTCTTGTTTCCTGCCTTGCCCGATGCAAGAACGCATACCATATCATTTGTTGATGTATCGCCGTCAACGCTTACACGGTTGAGAGTGACCTTAACGGTATCGTCCAGAGCCCTCTGCAAAAGTTCGGGAGAAATATCCGCATCTGTTGTTATAAATGTGAGAGTAGTAGCCATATTCGGGTGAATCATTCCGCTGCCTTTAAGCATACCGCCCATTTTGCAGACCTGTCCGCCGAGTACAAATTCAACGGCTATTTCCTTGGGCATTGTATCTGTTGTCATGATAGCTTCCAAAGCACGGCTGTTTCCGTCATACGAAAGACCCTCAGCAAGTTCGGGCATACCTTTTTCAATGGGTTCAATGGGGAGTACCTGTCCGATAACGCCCGTAGAGGCAACTATGACATCATCTTCTTTTATTTTAAGGGCTTTTGCGGCAAGCCTGCACATAGCCTGAGCCTTTTCGATTCCGTCGGGGTTGCAGGTGTTTGCATTTACGGAATTTACTATAACAGCCCTTGCCCTGCCGTCTTTGATATGCTGTTTGGTGACGATAATGGGCGCACCTTTTACCTTGTTTGTGGTGTAGACAGCCGCAGCGGTACACTCATCATCGGCAACAATAAGGGCGAGGTCATTTTTCTTTGTTGTAAGTGCTGCGCCCTCATGTGTAAGACCGCACTGTATACCATTTGCACGGAAACCTCCTGCGGCGCAGACACCGCCCTCAATGAATTTAACACTTCCGATTTTTCTAAATTCCATTTTAATCACTCCGTTAGTTCATATCGGCAGTAACGGTCCAAGTGCCTCCGCCGACATCAAATTTATAAGTATCGGGATTATATATTCCGCCGTAGTCAAGAATCATTTCAAGTGTTTTGGAATCCTTGTCATAATCCCATGTGTATTTGTTTTCTTCTATGCATTTGTGTTCAAATTTTCCCTCATCAAGAACGGCTTTCTCAACAAGCATTATACCGTCCTTTTTGTAGACAGTCATAATTCTGTGCGAATAAGCAGCCTCTATGGTATTTTTAAAGCCTTTTGTTTCCGAGATAAGAGCCGTCACTCCGTCACCGATATCTATGCTTTCCGTATACATGGGATTTGTGAATACGGGCAGGAAATAGTAATATATATTTGACGCTCCGACAAGGGTAAAATATGCGAGTATAACCGTAATTATCCGCCTTACGACCTTAACTTTTATTTTGCTTCTGTAAAGCACAAAAAGTATCACCGAGGCAATAAGCCCTGAAACAAAAGATATTGTAAGCGGAAGTCCGTTATCCCACACAAAACCGAAAAGATACAGTTTCTTTCCTGTAATTTTTATAACAAGTTCGGGGATAAAGAAAGCTATTGCTATTATAAGAAATATTATGTCTGCTGTAATTGCTGCTTTATTTTTCTTCATAGGCTTCACCTGCTCTTAAATTATTTTACAAGACCCGTTGTTTCATCAATTCCCATCATAATATTAAGGCACTGAACAGCCGCACCGCTTGCGCCCTTTCCGAGATTGTCAAGCCTTGCGGAAACAAGTATCTGTTCGTCATCACCGAAAACAAATATCTGCATTATGTCTTTTCCGCTGATTGTATTTGATGCAAGGAAAAAGCTTTTCTGTTCGTCCTCGCTCATAAGGGGCATTACATTAACCATATTTGCGTTATTGTAATGCTGTGCGAACATCTCGTGAATTTGTGAAAGGGTTGTTTTTTCTTTCAGCAGTCTTGTCTGAATCGGGATATTTACAACCATTCCGCTGTAATAGTCGCAGACTATGGGGTTAAACATGGGCTTGTATTTAAGACCCGAAACAGCCTGCATTTCGGGCAAATGCTTATGCTGCTGGGAGAGTGCGTACTGACGGGGGCTGTTAAATTCAAAAGGCTTGTCATCGCCCTCATATACGGCAATAGCCTTTTTGCCCGCACCGCTGTATCCCGAAGTTGCGTATGCAAATACGGGGAAATCATCGGGGATTATTTTATTTTTTACAAGCGGATAAACTATTGCATTGAAACCGCTTGCATAGCACCCCGGAACGGCAACTCTGTTGGAAGTTTTGATTTTCTCACGGTGTTCGGGAGAAAGTTCGGGGAAACCGTAAGCCCATTCGGGATTTGTTCTGTGAGCGGTTGATGCGTCAATAATTCTTACATGGTCATTGTCCACAAAAGAAACAGCCTCTCTTGATGCGGCATCGGGCAGACAGAGAAAAACATAGTCCGCAGAATTGATAAATTTTGCTCTTTCGGCGGGGTCTTTTCTTTTTTCCTCGCTTATTTTCATAAGTTCGATGTCGTTTCTGTCCTTGAATCTTTCGAGAATTTTAAGTCCCGTAGTACCTTCCTGACCGTCTATATATACTTTTACAGACATGAAAATCACCTCTTGTGTTTATTCTTATGTTTGTTTTTATGCTTTTCTGTTTTCCTGTAATACTTTGCTTTTTTGGGGTCGGTGCGGTCGGATTCGTCATCAAGCATGGAATGCCACACGCTTATAACAACCGTGAGAATAATAATTCCCGTAGTCCAGAAAACGTGCGCCCTCGGAACTACCGCTATCCAGAGACCCATTACGAGTTCCCCGACAATCCAGATTATTCCCATAAGCATAGTAAGACCTATTATAAACAGAATATCTTTTCTTTTCATATTATCTGTGTGCGTCAAGTCTTTCCTCGGCGAGAGCAATCTGCTTTTTAACTTCTTCGGGAGCAGGTCCGCCCTCGGATTTTCTTTCTTTCACGCAGGTATCAAGGCTTATCGCATTGTAAACGTCATCTGAGAAAAGTTCCGTCATTTTCTTATACTCCTCAATGGAGAGAGTTTCAAGAGTTAAATTTTTCTCAATGCACAGAGCGACAAGAGTTCCCGTAATTTTATATGCGTCACGGAAAGGCATACCTTTTTTTACAAGATAATCGGCGCAGTCAGTAGCGTTTATAAATCCTCTTGCGGCTGCGTTTCTCATATTGTCCTTTAAAACTCTCATAGTTGCGAGCATGGGAATGAAAGTCTTAACGCAGAGCTTTACATTGTCAACGGCATCGAAAATTGCCTCTTTGTCCTCCTGCATATCCTTGTTATAGGCGAGCGGAATACCTTTCATCATGGTGAGGAGTGTAATCAAATCGCCGTTTACCCTGCCTGTTTTTCCTCTTATGAGTTCCGTGACGTCGGGGTTTTTCTTCTGAGGCATTATTGAAGAACCTGTCGCAAAAGCGTCATCAAGTTCAACGAATTTGAACTCCCACGAACACCAGAGAATTATTTCCTCAGAAAATCTTGAAAGATGTGTCATAAGCAAAGACAGCGCACAGCACAATTCTATGCAGTAATCCCTGTCGGAAACTCCGTCAAGGCTGTTCGGCATTGGTTCTCTGAATCCAAGCAAATCGGAAGTTTGTTTTCTGTTTGTCCTGTATGTAGTACCTGCAAGCGCACCGCTTCCAAGAGGACATACATTCATTCTTTTGGCTGTATCTTCGAGCCTTTCAATATCACGCAGGAGCATGAAAACATAAGCCATGAGATGATGTGCAAAAGTTATGGGCTGCGCTCTCTGCAAGTGCGTATATCCGGGCATAATTGTTTCGGTATGCTGTTTAGCCGTATCAATCAAAGTTTCAATAAGTTTTACCGCAAGATTTTTTATTTCCTGAATTTCGTCACGGAGATAAAGTCTCAAATCAACTGCAACCTGGTCATTTCTTGAACGTGAAGTATGCAGTCTTTTTCCGACATCGCCGAGTCTTTTTGTCAATTCAGCCTCAACGAACATATGGATATCTTCCGCATTGGGGTCAAGTTGAAGTTTCCCCTCGTCAATATCATTTAAAATTTCTTTAAGACCGCCTATTATTTCAAGGCTGTCCTGTTTTGTAATTATTCCGCAGTCGCCGAGCATAGTAGCATGAGCGATACTGCCCTGTATATCGTGGCGGTACATACGACCGTCAAAGGATATGGAAGAATTGAAAGCATTAACTGTTTCATCAACCTGCTTTGAGAATCTTCCGGCCCACATCATATCTGCCATAAATTTCTCCTTATTTAAAGTCGTCAATTTTTGCCTTTGGAGGCTTGCACTTTCGTTCACTTCACTGCGTTTCGTTCACTCTCAGTGCAAGGGCAAAAATTTCCTCCTATTTAAAATAATATTCTGAATGGGGAGAGCCGCCAAAGCCCCCCTTTTTAATAATTGTTCCACGTGGAACATTTTGTTAAACAGTAATTATTGTTTCACGGAACTGCTGTTCACGGGGAATGTAAAATAAGTATCGGGGAACGGTTCATTTTCAAGTGTGAAATGCCACCATTCTTCTTCAAGGGGCTTGAATCCGTGTGAAGTCATGGCATCTCTCAGAATCATTCTGTTTTTGTACTGTTCATCGGTTATATCCTTATAGTCGGGGTGGCTGAGTTCTCCGAAATAGTCAAAAGTTCCGCCCATATCGACTTCTTTTTCTGTTTTCATGTCAAACAGGGTAAGGTCAAGGGTACTGCCTCTGCTGTGTCCCGAATGTTCTGCAATATATCCCTGCGGAAAGAGTACATCTTTTTCAAGTTCGGGGTAGAAATATTCTTTCATGCGTGTATCGCTTGTATCCAAAGCCCAGTTCATGAAATTTGTAACAGCTTTCTGCGGTCTGTAAGCATCATAAATTTTAAGTCTGTAACCCTTTGATATAAGGTCATCGCTTACTTCTTTAAGGGCTGCGGCAGCCTCTTTTGTGAGAAGTGCAACGGGCTGTTCATAGCCGTCAATTCTGTCGCCGACAAAATTATAAGTTGAATAGTATCTTATTTCGAGGATAACATCTGGGACAGCCTCCGCAAGCAGTACAAAATCTGAAGAATCGTCCGAAAGTATAACGCCGTCTTCTTCAACTGTTTCGGAAATTTCCTTTGAACTGCTTTCCTCGCTCATATTGTTCTCCATATCCTTTATATTTTCCTTATTTCCGCAGCCTTCGAAAACTGCTTATATTAATGTCAGTGCCGAAATCAGGCTTATAAATTTTTTAATGATATCTCTCCTAAAATCCATTCAAATCACAACAGGCAGGTGAAAGCTCCCCTGCCTGCCTATTATTACGGTATTATAAAAAGGAATTATTTCTGTTCTCTCTTTTTGTCAAGCTGTGCCTTAACCTTTATGGGAAGTCCGAAAAGATTTATAAATCCTGCTGCATCAGCCTGATTGTAAACTTCGTCCTCATCGAAAGTAGCAACTTCCTCATCATAAAGTGTATAGGGAGAAGTAACGCCTGCGTTGATGATATTTCCCTTATAGAGTTTAAGTTTTACATCACCTGTAACTCTTTCCTGAGTTTTGTCAACGAAAGCTGTAAGAGCCTCACGGAGAGGAGTATACCACTGACCATTGTAAACGATATCGGCGAACTTGATTCCGAGGTACTGCTTGATTCTTGCTGTTTCCTTGTCAAGGGTGATAGTTTCGAGAACTTCGTGTGCATGATAGAGAATAGCACCGCCGGGAGTTTCGTAAACGCCTCTTGACTTCATGCCGACAAGACGGTTTTCAACGAGGTCAGCGAGACCGATACCGTTTTCACCGCCGAGTTTGTTGAGTGCGGAAACCATTTCAACACCGTTGAGTTCTTTTCCGTCAAGAGCAACGGGCTTGCCCTTTTCAAAGTGGATTGTTATATATGTGGGCTTGTCGGGAGCGTCAATCGGGGAAACGCCCATTTCGAGGAAGCCTTTTTTCTCATACTGGGGTTCATTTGCGGGGTTTTCGAGGTCAAGACCCTCATGTGAGAGGTGCCATATATTCTTATCCTTTGAATAATTTGTTTCACGGCTTATTTTAAGAGGAATATTGTGAGCTTCAGCGTAGTCGATTTCCTCATCACGGCTCTTTATTGTCCATTCTCTCCAAGGAGCGATGATAGCCATTTCGGGAGCGAAAGCCTTTATAGCGAGTTCAAATCTTACCTGGTCGTTGCCCTTGCCCGTACAGCCGTGGCAGATAGCGTCTGCGCCTTCTTCGAGAGCGATTTCAGCGATTCTCTTTGCGATGATGGGTCTTGCGAAAGATGTGCCGAGCATATATCTGTTTTCATAGATTGCGCCTGCCTGAACGGTGGGATAAACGTAATCCTGAATAAATTCTTCTTTAAGGTCAGCAACGATAAGCTTTGAAGCACCTGTCTTGATAGCCTTTTCTTCGAGACCGTCAAGTTCCGTACCCTGTCCCACATCGCCTGAAACAGCGATTATTTCGGGATTGTTATAATTTTCTTTAAGCCACGGAATAATGATAGATGTATCAAGACCGCCCGAATAAGCGAGAACGACTTTTTTAATTTCCTTAGCCATTGTTATTACCTCCATAAATGCCGCAGGGCATTAAATATAATCTCATAATACTATTATACACCTATTGAAAATATTGTCAAGGGTATTTGCATAAATATTCATTTTTTCTTAAAATATTCTTATTTTACTGAATATTATTCACTGTTTTTTTTCGTTTTATCATAAATGCATATTCCGACAGAAGCAACGGCACAGCCTGCGGCGTAGCATATTATATCCTTGTAGGAAAAGCTTGTGCCTATAAGTGTACGCATTAATTTATTTTCTATGCCGAGTATGTCAACTATGTGTATCTTCTGCAAAAACTCAACAATCACGGAAAATACAAAGACCCCTGCATTTACAATATGATGATTGTTTTTTCCGCCGAGAAAGCACTGAACAAGGCAGTAAACAGCCCACACGACTATTACATCTCCGAGGTTGTCCCTTATGAAATTTCCGTGCTGAGTCAGTCCTATTACAGTTTCAACTGCAACAAGCGCAATAAGGATTATAAAATAAATTATTCTTGTTTTCAATCGAGTTCACCTGCAAGATTCGGGAAAATTTCGAGACTGCGCTTTAAAATGCCGTTCATGAAAGCAATAGCCGTTCCGTAATTTG
This sequence comes from Ruminococcus sp., assembly GCA_017543595.1. Classification (GTDB taxonomy): domain Bacteria; phylum Bacillota; class Clostridia; order Oscillospirales; family Ruminococcaceae; genus Ruminococcus. The sequence goes on from JAFYFU010000086.1 coordinate 13,911, forward strand.
TAAAAGGAATCCCCTGCGAAACGGCTTTTTCACGCCTTGAAACCATTTCTCTTTCGTTGAGCATACAGCCTCCGCAGTGAATTACAAGGGCATATTTTTTCAAATCATCGGGGAAATCCCTGCCCGAACTTAATTCTATGGTTATATTTTTCCCTGTGAATTTTTTCAGGAGATTGGGGAGTTTCACACTTCCTATGTCACCGCACTGCCTGTGATGAGTACAGCCTTCGGATATTAAAACAGTATCTCCGTCTTTGAGATTTTTTATCTGTGCAGAACCCTTTACGGCAGTTTCGAGGAATCCCTTATATCTTGCCATTAATATAGAAAAAGACGTAAGCGGAATATTTTCGGGGACTGTCCTGCTGACATACGCAAAAGCCTGACTGTCGGTAATTACCATTTTGGGCTTTGTGCCGAGTCTGGTTAAAGTCTGTTCAAGTTCCGTTTCACGGACGGCAACGGAAACCGCACCCGTATCAAGAATATCTCTTATTGCCTGCTGCTGCGGGAGAATTATTCTGCCTTTTGGTGCGGCAGAATCTATCGGCATTACGAGGACGATAATATCCCCTGCCTGAATCAAATCCGCAACGAGGTGTTTTTCTTCCGTGTTATTTTTTGCAAGCGAGGCAATTTTTTCTTTGAGTTCGTATATATTTTTATTATTCAATGCACTTACGGCAATTTCGTTTTCCTGACATTCCCTGTCGGTGATATCCGACTTATTGAATACTTTTATATAGGGGATATTTTTTTCTTCAAAAAGATTTATAAGTTCCCTGTCGCATTGGCAGATATTTTCCGAGGAATCTACAACAAGAACGGCAATATCTGTTTTTGCGAGTATCTGCCTTGTTTTTTTAACTCTGAGTTCTCCGAGTGTACCTGAATCGTCAAATCCCGGGGTGTCGATTATTTCAACAGGTCCGAGGGGAAGAAGTTCCATAGCCTTGTATACGGGGTCTGTTGTTGTACCTTTTATATCGGAAACAACGGAAAGTTCCTGACCCGTAACGGCATTGACAAGGCTTGACTTGCCTGCGTTTCTTCTTCCGAAAAATCCTATATGTATTCTTTCGCCTGACGGCGTGTCGTTAAGTCCCATAAAAGTCCCTCCGTGATAATTGTTAAGATAAATTATATCACATTATCGGAACAAATGCAATATTTAAAACAAATTAATGGACAAAATCAAAATTTTATGATATAATATTCCGAAAGGAGATGATTTCATGAATGAAAAGGAAATAATCGCAAGAATACAGGAAAAACTCACCGAAATCGAACAGAAAGAGAATATAAAAATTCTTCACTGTGTTGAATCGGGAAGCCGTTCATGGGGCTTTGCCTCCCCCGACAGCGATTTTGACGTGAGATTTATTTATATCCGCAAGCCCGAATTTTATCTCAGCCTTGAAAAAACCCGTGACTTTATCGAATGGGAACTGAATGACGTTTACGACATAAACGGCTGGGATATCCAGAAAGCCCTCAGACTTCTGCACAATTCAAACCCGACTATCTTTGAATGGAACAATTCTCCCATTGTTTACAGGACTTCCCCGATGTGGGAAAAAGTCAGGGAAATAATAAATGATTATTTCCTGACACGCACGGGAATGAACCATTATTTAAGCACCGCAAAACACAACTACAAGGAATATTTAAAAGGCGAAGAAGTAAGACTTAAAAAATATTTCTATGTTTTGAGACCCATTCTCGCCTGCCGTTGGATAATGAACAGAAACTGTCCTCCGCCCATGCTTTTTTCGGATTTGACAAAAGCCGAACTTGACCCGAAACTCGAAGAACCCGTAAACAAATTGCTTGAACTGAAAATGCAGACACCCGAAATCGGTACGGGCAAAAGAATAGACATCATAAACGAATATATTGATGAACAGCTTGTATTTCTCAAAGACAAGCTTGAAACCATGGAAAAAGAAGAACAGAAAAGCTGGGAAAAACTTGACGGACTCTTTTTAAGCCTGTTGAAAAACAATTAATGTTCCACGTGGAACATTTAACAGTGCGTGAAAAACATTCCGCCCGAAATGATTTTCAACTGTCAGATACCACAAAGAAAAATTTATAATTTGTTGTATTTGCCACTATTAAAAATAAGCGTTATGTGTTATAATAATTATATTACATAACAGAAAGAGGTAATACCAATGAACAAAATAACAGATGATATTTTTTATATCGGTGTAAACGACCGTGAACTTGACTTGTTTGAGGGACAGTATGACGTTCCCAACGGAATGGCTTACAATTCCTATGTTGTAATTGACGAAAAAATTGCCGTATTTGATACCGTTGACGGAAATTTCACGGCTGAATGGCTTGAAAATCTCAGGGAAGTCCTCGGTGAAAGAAAACCCGATTATCTCATAGTTCAGCATATGGAACCCGACCATTCCGCAAATATTGTAAATTTCCTGAAAGAATACCCCGATACGGTAATTGTCGGAAACGCAAAGACTTTCACAATGATAGGCAATTTCTTTGAAGATTTTGATATCGGTGACAAAAAGCTTGTCGTAAAGGACGGGGAAAAACTCTCCCTCGGAAAACATGAACTTACTTTTATCTTTGCGGCTATGGTTCACTGGCCCGAAGTAATGATGACTTACGACAGCACGGACAAGGTATTTTTCAGTGCGGACGCTTTCGGAAAATTCGGTACAATTGATACAGATGAGGACTGGGCTTGCGAGGCAAGGCGTTATTATTTCGGCATAGTCGGAAAATACGGCACACAGGTTCAGCTTGTCCTTAAAAAAGCCGCCGCACTTGACATTCGGACAATATGCCCCCTGCACGGACCGATACTCAGCGAAAACCTCGGATATTATCTTAATCTTTACAGTACATGGGCATCATACGGAGTTGAAAGCGAAGGCGTATTTATTGCCTATACTTCCGTATACGGAAATACAAAAAAAGCCGTTGAAATCCTCGCTGAAAAGCTTAAAGAAAAAGGCTGTCCGAAAGTTGCCGTTGCAGACCTCGCAAGAGAAGATATGGCTGAATCCGTTGAGGACGCTTTCAGATACGGAAAACTCGTTCTTGCAACGACTACTTACAATGCGGATATCTTCCCGTTCATGAAACACTTTATTCTTGACCTCACGGAAAGAAACTATCAGAACCGCACAATAGGTCTTATAGAGAACGGTTCATGGGCTGCAACCGCCGCAAAAGTCATGAAATCCATGTTTGAAAAATCAAAGAATATCACATGGCTTGAAAATACCGTTTCAATAAAATCAGCCGTAAAGGACGAAAATATCAGACAGATTGAAGCCCTTGCAGAAGAAATATTAAAATAACAGGGGGGTTTGGGGGGAATAAGCCGCCCCTTGAATCGGGAATGAACGGAGCATGAGGAAATTTTCGCCCTTGTGATGAGAGTGAACGGAACGAAGTGAAGTGAACGGAATCACAAGCCTTTAAAGGCGAAAATTGACGATTTTAAATAATAGTGAATGAAGATTCAAGCACCAAAGGGCGGCTCCCCCCATTTTAAATTAGAAATTTTAAAATAACAGGAGGCTGTTATGAAAGTAACACTCAATCCCGACAAGGAAGTTGTTGCAAGAATAAAAGAGGGGCTTAAACAGAAAGACGGCTACTGTCCCTGTCGTCTTGCAAAAACTCCCGAAAACAAATGTATGTGCAAAGAGTTCCGTGACCAGATTGCCGACCCCGATTTCGAGGGATTCTGTCACTGTATGCTTTACTACAAATCAAAGGAGGATTAAAATGGCTGAAATAGTTATCACAAAGGAAAATTTCGATTCGGAAGTAAGAAATTACAAGGGTCTGCCCGTTCTTCTTGACTTCTGGGCAGGCTGGTGCGGTCCATGCATGATGCTTTCCCCAATTGTTGAGGAAATCGCCAATGAATATGACGGAAAAATAAAAGTCGGAAAGGTAAACGTTGACGAACAGCCCGAACTTGCTATGGCTTTCCGTGTGGAAAGTATTCCCATGCTTGTATTTGTGAAAGACGGCGTTATACAGAAAACTGCTGTCGGATACCGCCAAAAGGACGAAATTTTAAATATGCTCGGCTTATAAAAAAAATCCTCTGTTTCGGCAGAGGATATTTTTATGTTTATTTTATCGGATTCATGAAATAATAATCATGAGGTGATATTTATGTTTTTTTTAGGCAGTTTGTTCGGCAGTACAGTCGGAGTTTTCACAATGTGTATGTGTATGGCTGCCAGATGGGGAGACGAAAAATAATTATTTTTCGGGGACTTTTATAATGTCCTTTCTCATATAGGGCTGGAGTGCCTTGGGTATACGGATAGAACCGTCCTCATTGAGATTGTTTTCAAGGAAAGCGATTAACATTCTCGGCGGTGCAACAACCGTATTGTTGAGGGTGTGTGCAAAGTATTTGTTCTTGTCATCGGTTTTTACCCTTATACCCAGACGTCTTGCCTGAGCGTCACCGAGGTTTGAACAGCTTCCGACTTCAAAATATTTTTTCTGACGGGGTGACCAAGCCTCAACATCTATTGATTTAACTTTGAGGTCTGCCAAATCCCCTGAGCAACATTCGAGAGTTCTTACGGGGATATCGAGAGTGCGGAAAAATTCAACGGTATAGCTGTAAAGCTTTTTGAACCAGTCCATAGATTCTTCGGGTTTGCAGACAACAATCATTTCCTGTTTTTCAAACTGGTGAATACGGTAAACGCCACGTTCTTCAATGCCGTGTGCGCCTACTTCCTTTCTGAAACAGGGAGAATAGCTTGTAAGTGTCTTGGGGAGTTCGTTTTCGGGAATGATAGTATCAATGAACTTGCCAATCATTGAATGTTCGCTTGTACCGATTAAATACAAGTCCTCGCCCTCTATTTTATACATCATGCCTTCCATTTCGGCAAAGCTCATAACGCCCGTAACAACGTTGCTTCTTATCATAAAAGGCGGGATATAATATGTAAAGCCCTTGTCAATCATGAAATCCCTTGCATAAGAAAGTATGCAGGATTGAAGCTGTGCGATATCTCCGCAGAGATAATAGAAACCGTTTCCGCTTGTTTTTCTTGCGCTGTCGATGTCGATACCGTTTACTTTTTCCATGATGTCAACGTGATAGGGAACTTCAAAATCGGGGACAAAAGGTTCTCCGAAACGTTCAACCTCAACATTTTCTGTATCGTTTTTGCCTATCGGGACGGAATCGTCAATGATATTCGGGATAACGAGCATAATCTCACGGATATCTGCTTCAAGCTTGACTTCGAGTGCTTCGAGTGCTTCGAGTTCGTTTCCGAGTTCTGCGACTTCCGCCTTTGCTTTTTCGGCTTCATCTTTAAGACCCTTGCCCATAAGACCGCCGATTTCCTTGCTTCTCACCTTGCGCTGATGTCTGAGTTCGTCAGCCTTTGCCTTGGAATCCCTGAACTGTTTGTCAAGTTCAATAACCTTGTCAACGAGGGCAATTTTTTCGTCCTGAAATTTTTTCTTTATATTTTCCTTTACCAAATCGGGGTTGGTTCTGATTAATTCAATATCAATCATGATTATTCTCCTTTATTCTTCATTGTAAAGCATATCTGCGATAGCTTTCAAATCGTCTTTGTCATAAAATTCAAGTATAAGTGCGCCTTTGTTTTTTCCGTATTCGACTTTAACTTTTCTGCCGAGTTTTTCTTTGAGGGAAACTTCGAGTTCGACAAAATAATTGTCAACGGATTTTGAATTTTTCTTTTTTGAATCGTTGTTTTCGGTGAATTTCTTCACGAAATTTTCAAGCTGTCTGACGGTCATACCGCCGTCAGAGGCTTTTCTTGCGGTTTCAACGAGTATTTTCTCATTGCTTACCGAAAGCAGGACTTTTGCGTGACCGAGTGAAAGTTCGCCCCTTTGAATCAGTCCGAGGACTTCATCGGGGAGTGAGAGTATTCTCACGGAATTTGCGACAGCGGAGCGTGATTTTCCGACCATTTTAGCAACTCTGTCCTGTGTCATGCCGTATTTTTCAATCAGTTCGTTATATCCCATGGCTTCCTCAACGGGGTCAAGGTTTTCACGCTGTAAATTTTCGATAACGGCAATCTGCATTGTTTCGATATCGCTGAGTTCACGTATAGTAACGGGAATTTCCGACAGACCTACCATTCTTGCGGCACGCCATCTTCTTTCGCCTGCGACAATCTGATAAGAGCCGTTCGGCATGGGGCGGACAAGAATAGGCTGTAAAACGCCGTGTTCCTTTATTGAATCCGCAAGGGCTGCGATAGTTTCATCGCTGAAATTTTTTCGGGGCTGTTCACGGTTTGGTTCAATTTCGGAAAGCCTGAGAGTTTTTTTAATCTGGATTTCGCTTGTGTTGTCGCTGAAAAGCGAATCAAGACCCGTACCCAAACCACCTATTGCCATACAAACACCTCATTTCGCCTTATGATTTGCCGAAAGAGAACAGACCCTTGCGTCTTTTCTTTACAACGAGGGGTTCTCCGAGTATTTCGTGGCATACGAGTTCATAGGATTCCGCACCCTTTGACGACCTGTCGTAATACATAATGGGCTTTCCGTGGCTGGGAGCTTCGGACAGGCGGACATTTCTGGGAATTTTCGTCTGGAATACCCTGTTCGGAAAATACTTTTCGACTTCCCTTACAACATCATTTGAAACGTTGAGGCGTGGGTCAAACATAGTAAACAGTATTCCCGCAATATCGAGATTGGGGTTATAATTGTTCTTGACAATTTTAATTGTATTATGTAACTGCGAAAGACCTTCAAGAGCATAAAATTCCGCAAGCATGGGAACAAGTACGCAGTCGCAGGCAACAAGTGCATTTATTGTCACAGTGCCGAGTGCAGGCGGACAGTCTATAAAAATATAGTCAAAATTGTCCCTGCAATTCAGAATCTGCATTTTAAGTCTGTTGACCCTGTTTTCAGCCGAGGCAAGTTCTATTTCACAGCCTGCGAGGTTTTCCCTTGCACCCACTATCGAAACATTTTCAAATTCCGTCTGTACAAGAGCCTCTGAAATGCGGGCTTTTCCCATAATTATATCATAAGTTGAAACTTCGAGGTCTTTTTTTCTGATACCGAAACCCGTAGTCGAATTGCCCTGCGGGTCGCAGTCTATGCAAAGGACTTTAAAGCCTCTTGAACCGAGATAAGCGGATATATTCACAACGGTAGTGGTTTTTCCGACACCGCCTTTCTGGTTGGCAACGGCAATAATTCTGCCCATATTATCTTCCCTTCTTTTCAAATCAGTTCATTTGTTCCGCATATTCAGCGGAGTATGATTTTATTTTATCACTTTTTATTACTCTTGTCAATAAATTTTTTGCATGAAACAAAAAAATGTTCCACGTGGAACATATTTAAAATCGTCAGATTTTGCCTTTCGGGGCTTGCCTATTCACTCACTTCGTAAACTGCGTTCGTTCATACGGCAAGGGCAAAATCTTCCTCTTATTTAAAATCGTCATATTTGCGCTTTAAGGCTTGTCATTTCGTTCACTGCACTTTGTTTCGTTCACTTTCATGACAAGGCGCGAATCTTCCTCTTATTTAAAATCGTCAGATTTGCGCTTTAAGGCTTGTCATTTCGTTCACTGCACTTCGTTTCGTTCACTCTCATGACAAGGCGCAAATCTTCCTCTTATTTAAAATCATCTGATTTTAATGTTGCAAGACTGCAAACAATTTAAAAACCTGCAACCTTGCAATCTTCAATTGCTTCTGTTCCATGCAGGGACAGGGGCTTTTTTCATTATCGGATTTAAAGGTTGCAAGATTGCGGATTCTTGTAAACCTTGCAACGTTGCAACATTGGATAATTCCGATAAGCAGGAGATTCCGGAAAATGACGGTATTTGAACAGGTCAGGGAAGCGATAGATATGCGTACAGTGGCGGAGGGTTACGGACTTCACATAGACAGGGCAGGTATGTGCCTTTGTCCGTTCCATACTGAGAAAACTCCTTCCGCCAAAATCTATCCGAAAAATCTTTATTGTTTCGGGTGCGGTACGTCTGCGGATATCATCAGTTTCACGCAAAGAATGTTCAATCTGGAAAAGCCGATAGACGCAGTGAAAAAACTGAATGAGGATTTCGGTCTGCATATCGTTGTCGGGGAAGCTCCCACAACTGCGGAAGTATCGGAATACCGCAAGCGCATAGAAGCCCGCAGAGCCTATGAACAATGGGAGAAACAGGCATGGAAAACACTTCACGATTATCTGTGGCTCATGCGTGAGTAGCGGGAACTTGCTCCGAAAAATCCCGATGATGAACCTGACAGGCGGTTTGTTTATGCTCTGAATCACATCGACTATGCGGAATACCTGTGTAATAAATTCATAGAAATGAATAAAGCAGGGCGTACTGCTATAAAACATATCATTGATGATATTGCGGACTTTATAAATAAAGCGGTGCATAAAGCACCGCCCTGATGATTATTCGATTATCCAATCAAATTCGACACTTGCAGATAGCTTAGATGTATTAGCTGTTAATTGATTAGTGGGTGAATCATTTGATAGACAAGCGAAAATATCACATAAATCATAGCTTTCGTTGTCATCACTATACTGATTATTTGATTTATTGATTGATGCTTCTGATATACCTATTATGTGTTGTCCCATTGCGGCGGCAGCTATCTCAGCTTTCTTTCGTGAATCTGAAACAGCTTCTTCAATAAGTGTATTATCAATGTCTGATGTGTCTGAATGATAATAGGTTACTGATAAATTTGCATCTGCTCCCATATCTTTTATCGTATCTTTAATAAAATTGAGATAATTCATATTGAAAGGAACAGGA
>JAFYFU010000087.1 GCA_017543595.1 Ruminococcus sp.
AGAGTAGCTATTGCAAGGGCTATTGCAATGAAGCCCGAAATAATCCTCTTTGATGAACCTACTTCCGCACTTGACCCGACTATGGTCGGGGAAGTTCTCGCAGTTATAAGAAAACTCGCAAATGACGGCATGACCATGATGATTGTCACCCATGAAATGCAGTTTGCAAGAGATGTTTCAAACCGTGTTTTCTATATGGACGAAAGCGGTATCTATGAGGAAGGTACTCCCGAACAGATTTTTACAGCCCCGCAAAAAGAAAAGACAAAAATTTTTATAAACCGCATTAAAACTCTTTCTTTTGATATAAATGATGAATCCGCCGATATAGCCGAATATAACGAAAAAATCGCTGAATTTTGTGCCGGGGCATCATCTCGCCAAAAAATAAAGAGAAATTTCCAGCTTACCCTTGAAGAAATAGTGTTCATGAATATAATTCCCTTTATCAGTCACCATGAAAACGGTATGCCGATAAATGTTAATTTTCAGTATTCCGAAATAACAGGAAATGCCGAAGCAAAAATAGTTTACGGCGGTATGCAGTATAATCCTCTTTCTGACGGAGATGAACTTTCATCAATACTTGTCAAGAAACTTTCCGAAAAATCAAAATACAAATACTCTGAGAAAAATGTTTTAACAATAAAATTCAAATAAAAAAATCCCTGATATCAGGGATTTTTTATTTTATTTCTTAACTTTCTTAGCTGCGAAAATGCCTATGCCTGCTATTAAAATTATACCGCCTGCAATTGAAAGTATAAGTGCTGTATTCTGGGAATCAGACGAACTTTTTTCGGGATTGTTTGTCTTGACAACCGAAACAGACGAACTTTCGTTCACAGCTTTTGTCTGTGATGATGAATTTTCAGATTCGCTGTTTTCTTCGGAAACGGCTGTTGTTTTGGTTTCCGCAGCAGATGAAGCAACTGTCGTAATATCCGATACTGTTGAAGTCACAACCGCTGAGGTAATTGTTGTACTCTGTGTGCTTTCTGTTTCCTGTTCGGAATCCGTAACAACCTCACCGTCATCTGACATCATCGGGAGTACATCTTCATCTTCGTCATTGTCCTCCGCCTCTATGTAGGTATATTCGTCCCAGTTTGTGTCATCGTTTTCGCTTATTGAATTATCATAAGGCACAAAGGGAGTTTCTATTGCCGATGCGGTAATTCCTGATTTTCCCAGCGAAAATACCATTGCAAATGCGATAACGAAACTCAAAAAAAACGAACGTATTGATTTGTTTTTCATATCTTCTCCTTTTATCTGTAAATCAGGCGGACAGCTTTTCAGTGTCCGCCCGATACAATCAGCCGTTTATGGGACAGAAAGGTGTATCAGCAGTCAGCCATGTTCTTCTGCTTGTATGAACAATTTCATCACCGCTTGTTGCTATTACGTCTTTTGCCTCAAATTCTGTCATCTCCATTTCGGGAGTAACATACTCTTTCTCATTCTCTTTCATATCTATAACCTCCTATTCCGTATATCAGCGGACAGCACAAGCTGTCCGCATGACATCTTAATCAATTAATCAGCTGTTTATCGGCAGGAAAGGCGTGTCGGGGACTGTCCAGGGTTCTGTATGAACCTCATCGCCGCTTGTTGCGATAATGTCCTTTGCATCAAAACCTGTTATTTCAATCTCAGGTGTAACATATACTTTCTCTTTCATTTTAAAAACCTCCTTTTAAGCTTTTGTTACGCTCATTGCGTAATCTTTTACTGCCACATAGTATTCATAAAGTGCTGCCACAACATTCTTTACATCACCGCTGACACCGCTGTTGAGAGCCTCATAGCAGTATGTAAGCGGGCAATACTTCATGCTGTAATCGTCATTTATTTTTATTTCAAGAATCTGGTCGTACTCATTGGGCTTGATGTTGTCAAACTTGACACACTGCAAGAAACTGCCTTCGCCCTCTGCTTTGCGTGTAGTGCCGTAAGATGTAAGTTCAGCGTTCAAAGCACCTGCGCTCTTGAAGTACATTCTGAGATTTATCATTGAGTCAAGCTCAAAGCTTGATGTTTCGTATGTAACACCTTCGGGGAGTTTCTCATTCTTGTACTTGCTGTAATCCCATTTTGCAAGTGCGGTCTTTGCTGCCTCAATATCGGGAGTCTTTTCGCAGTATTTGTTTGCGAGATTATCTGTGTTGTACTTGAATACAACCTGTGCATATGCACCGTAGTTAAGCATAGCTTCCATTAAAGGAGCAGCCTTTTCGTATTCCTTGATATTGTTGTCGTTGTCAATTATTTCCTCTGCATAGCTTTCGATATCGTACTTGTAATCCTTGCCTTTCTTTTCGCCGTTTGAATATACAAGCTGCGCTCTTACCTTTGAGGACATCTTCTTTGCGGGGATTCTGCACTTGAAAACATAATATGTGTTTCCGCCTGACTGAGTTTTTATTGCCTCGCTTACGGGTATTCTGCGGATTTCGTACTCATTTTCCTTTGATGTGGGAATTGCAAATTCCATATATGCTGTCTTGTCGTTTACAACAACATCTTCAAGTGACATATGGAAGTTTATGCAGATATCTCCTTCAAGGCTGAGAGTAGTTCCTGCAAGTCTTTCAACAACCTGCTGACCGAGAGTAGCCTCTGTTTTCTTTTTGTTCCAGATTACGCTGTAATCGGGGTTATCGGAAGTGAAGTATGCGGACGGGTCAATATCCTTGTGGATTTTTCCGTATCTTGTTGTGAAATCACGGGGACCTTCCGCAACTGTAACGCCTATGATACTGCCGTCAATGCCTGTTCCCTTGTTGTCGGCATCTTCAATTGTAAGGTATGTTCTCTTGGTAGCACCTTCGGAAGCGTAGTTGTCAATATAAACGTTGCTGTCGGTGATAGAATCTCTGTTTACGTTCTTATTGCCTGTGATATCGAGCGCACCGTCAATGTAAACATCTGCTGATGCGTAAACGCCTGCGCCCTTTTCATTTGCAAAGTTTCCTGTTATGCTTGCACCGTCAAGGTGGAGTTCATGAGTTGTGAAGATTCCGCCGCCGCCGTTGTCAGCGTGGTTTCCGCTGATTTTTGCGCCGTGAACATATGCTGTACCTGAGTTGTAGATACCGCCGCCCTGATTTTCCGAACTTTCTTCACCTACTGTTGTTGCCTTGCCATCTGTAATGATTACATTTTTGTAAACGTGAAGTTCGCCGTTGTTAAAGATTCCGCCGCCGCTTCTGTCCACGCTGTTATAGTTAATCAAAATATCGCTTTCATCACTTGAACCTACATACATTTTTCCGTCATTGTAAATTGCACCGCCAAAGCTTGCCGAACACGAAACCATTCTCATCACGCCGTCAGTTTTGTCATTGAAAATTCTGGCAGTGCCGTCTTTGCCGTTGTATATCGAACCGCCGTTGTTTGCCTTGTTTTGGTTGCAGTCGCAGTTGTATAAATAGAGGTCGCCGTCATTGTAAACTGCACCGCCGTCACTTGCATATCCTTTTACTAAATAAAAGTCTCTTATAACAGCCTCACAGCCTTTTTCAATACGGAAAAAGTTTGTTGTACTGCCACCGTTCAAAGTAGACATTGAATCGTTGATATTTCCCGTTATTTCGACTTTACGTCCGTTGGTTATGTCAACGCCCTTAGTGAATGTATTTGAACTCTGCTTTGCCCAGAGTATATGTGTATCTATCTGGCTGCCTTCCTGATTTTCGGGGGCTGAATCAATTGCAGTTTGGAGCTGTTTCTCGGAGAAAACGACAAACATATTATAACCGCTTTCGGCATCGAAAATCTTTTCAAGACCCGTATCTTTGTCAATTGTAACCTTGTACGGTGCAGACGAAAGGGTTTTCAGCCTTGCATAGTTGGAATATGTATATGCAATTTTGTCCACATAATAAACTCTTTCTCCGTTCTCATAGTACCATATTCTGTTGTTTTTTGAATTGGTGAACCAGATTATGCCTGTATCGGGGTCTTCATAGTAAGCGAAAATTTCAGGTGTGCTGTCTGCAAGTTCAAAATCTTCACGGGGCCAGCCGTGATTATCGTTCAGGAGGTCGCTGAATCTCTCATCTGATTTATATTCATCATCAAAAACCAGTTCTTCGTTTGAGAAGCCAACTACGACACCTTTTGAATTTAATCTTACATCTGCGTATATATGGGCATTAATAATATTCCATTTGATACCGTCAATTTTGTTGTTGCAGTTTGCCTTGTACTTTGTTGTACCCTCACAGGGCTGAAAGTCATCAAGTCCGGCATCATAGTATACTCCGTCTTCTTTGATTGAACAGCCGCTGGCATGGGCTGAAAGTACATTTCCGCCGAAAACGTCTATTCCAAAGTTGCTCATTGGTACTGCTGAAACTGCCATCGCAGCCGTAAGAACCGCCGCACCTAATCTCACCTTAAATTTTTTGCCCATTTCTGATTCCTCCTTAATAAATCAAACAACGATAAAGTATATATTTGGTATTTTTTCGGTTTTGTCATTTTTTCATATACTCCGCATATATTATAACATATTTTTTACGGCTTTTCAAGCACTTCAAAAAATTATTTTTCTGTGTTTGTTCCGTTCTGTATATATATTCGTTTTAACAAACACGAAAGGGACAATTTTTTAATTTTTTTTAAATTTTTTTGAACGAGAAACTGCCCCGATTTTTTCAAATCGGGACAGCTTTTAAGGAAAAGATTTATGAAAATGTAGATTTACTTAACCCATACGCCTGTTAAAATTACTTTTCTCACTTTGTTGTCAACAAGACTGCCCAGTGCGTTTTCCAATGCGCTGAGGTCATCTGTCGGTTCTGTCTGAGCTTTGAGTAAAACTTCTCCCTTTGAATTTTTAACTTCTTCCCATGTCCAGCCTGCAAAAGAGCCTTCGGGAATGTTTTTAAGGTCTTCGAGAGAGGGCGTATTTATTATGTCTTCGGTCTTGAAAGTTCTTGTTACTGATTCTTCGGGATATTTAAAAGCAACCTTTATTGTGGAAGTCTTTTTGAAATATACCTTTATGCTTGTGTTCTTGTGTTCTTCGCTTGCTGTGCAGATAACATCGCCTTCAACTTCCTTGCCGTCAAATTCAACATATTCAAATTCATAACCGCTTGCCCTGAGAAGTTCTGCTCTTTCGGGGTCGCTGTAATAGTTTACTGCATCTGCGGTTACTTCTTCGCCGTACTTGAATACGGGTCTCATAGTTCTGTCGTATTCTTCCTTTTCGTCATCGAATACGTCATTTCTGTAATCGCCGTTTTCGTCCTCAAAGAGATATTCAAGCTTGTATGAAGCATAGTCGGCTTTTTCTTTCTTTCCTACTATTGAAATATCCATATTTCCGTCAACTATGATATTTTCGCCGTCCTCGCTTTCAAGGCTGTTAAAGTCTGCAACGCAGGGAACGCAAGTTCCGTCAGGAAGTACGATTATCGCATCTTTGAGTATGTAATGTCCGTAAATATTCTGTGTAAGTTCGTATTTTGAAAGGCGTGAGAATATTTCCGAGAATGAAAGCATATCACCGCTTGATGCGCTGAATGTAAGGTCGTATGCTGAACCGCTTCCCTTCCAGTCCACAAACTCGCCGTCCTTATAAAGCGGAATTGAATAGCTGACTTTTATGCTGTTTGTAAATTCTCTGAGTCTTGCGTTGAGAGAAACTGCATTTGTACCCATGTATCTGTTGCTGTCGTCAAATGTTGATGTCCAGCATATAAATTCACAGTTCTTTGAGCTGAGGTCGGGTATAAATTCCGCAAGGTGTGTGCCGTATGCCATCTGAACTTCAAATATCTTGTCGCTTCCTGCCTCGCTGTCTATTATGTTGAGGGGATAGAGATTTCTTTCAAGGTAGATATCCATAGCTCCGCTGCCATCGGGGAGGAGCTTTACGGATTCTGTTGAGAATGCCCTGTTTACCGAGAAACCTTCGGGTATGCTGAGAAGCGGGAGAATATCGTCAAGAGTTACTGTATCCTCTGTATGGAACTGTCTGCCCTTGCTGTCGGATTCAACATTTTCAAGTGACTTGCAGCCGCTGAAATCTTCGTTCGGGTTGAAATATGCGTTGTCGTTGTAGTATTTTCTGAGAGTTTCAATTTCTTCCGCAAGAATATATGTACTCTTTCTTTCGGGCTTTGTTGAATCCATTTCCGCATATGCGAACGGGTCGTATTCCGAACCTATGGGCATACGCTGAATGTGAACATTTACTTTTGATACCTTGTTGGGAGCAGGTGTCCACTTTGCCGTATATACGATATCTTCCTTGATTTTCGGATATTTTGCGGGGAAATCGAACTTGTTGCCGTCCTTGTCGAACCAGCCCTCAAAGATATAGCCTCGTCTTACGGGGTCTTCGGGCCACTTGACTTCATCGCCTGCATTTGCTCTTACACAGGTTTCGTGAACGTTTTCGCCGACAAAGTAAATTGACGCTGCGTCGTACTGTTCCCAGTGTATTTTGAGAGTACGTGTGAATCTGTTGGAAGCAGCCGTACTTCTTCTGTACTTGATGACCATTGTTGTATCTTCTGTTGAATTTTTATTATTTGCAATTGTTACTGTATTTGTGAGGTGGTTGTATGAGAACGCAGGATTTGAGAATATTACCGTATAAGCGTTTTCAAACTGCTCGTTCAGGAATCCTTCACGGTCCCATATGGAGTTGACAACTTTGTTTATGAATCCCATGTCGCTCGGTGAATCCGCTGCTGTCATGACATTTACCATTTTGAGTGCGCCTGTTTTCATGTTTATGCGGTTCATATCGTAGATGTCGTTCGGGAGTTTCATGGTTCTTGTCTTTACCATTTCATATTCAAGGTCTTTTTCGTCCATCGGGACAAATTCATACGGTGTCCATTCTTCTCCCAAATCCCATATCTTAAACTCATCGCTCCATATCGGCGCAACCAGTATCAGTTTACTGCTGTCAAGGAATTGTGTCGTAAACCGTATGTCCGCACATATTGCAAGTTCCATGTACACAGCACCGCAGTAGTCCTGTTTAATAGGTTCGCCCGATGTCCATTCAACATGGTAGTAGAAATAGCCCCAGAGCTGATATTTCAGACCTGCATAGAGGTTGAATCCCGCATAGAGAAGCTTGTCGGAAAGCACGTTTATTCTGACACAGAAAGTAAATCCTGCCTTTATTCCGAGAGTACCCATTACATAGGCATCAAAGGACATATGTGCCTTTTCAATGTCGTATGATGCTGCGTTTGCTGTATGTTTGAGGAAGTCAACGCATATATTCCAGCCCTTTGCATAGTTGAACTGGAATGTCATTCCTGCCGCAACGTACAGACAGCCTTCAACTGAGAAATATATGGGGGCGTGTATGTTTACTATGCCGTAGAAGGAATAGAGGTCTACATCTGCTACCTTTACCTTGCAGAGTTCAACCCAGCCTGTGCCGTTTGAATCCTTTATCATTTTCTGATATCTCTTTGAGAGGGATTCCATATCGACAACTTTATCCTCGATAACGCCCTTTGTCTTATCTTTCTTTTCGTCCTTCTTTTCGCTCTTGTCCGCTGTGGGAGCGGCATCGGAATCCTCAGAACCTGCGGGCGGTGCTGCATCGGAATCCTCCGGCTTGCTTTCGTCCGACTTGTCGTCCGATTTATCATCTGATTTATCGTCTGATTTTTCTTTTGATGAATTTTCCTCATCGGAGGACTGTTTTGCGAGTTCCTTTACAAATCTCTCTGCAAATTTCTTTGCGTCTTCCTGAGTCATCTTTGTAAGGTCAACAACTTCTTTTTCATTTGATGTTCTGAGAGTTGCGGCAGCGGAGAAATCAGTGAATGTTCCGAAACGGAAATCCATATTTGCCTGCGCCGTCTTTACGCCTATGGGGATTATCTTTATTTCCTTGCCAAAGAAAGTAGGCCATTTGAGCTGTACATTTGTCTTGAAACCGTGTTCAAGCATGAGTTCCTGAGTGAAGCTGGCATTTGAGGTAACAATTATCTTGTTGTCCTTGCTCCAATCCTTGTTTGTGAACTCTCCGACAAATGTAATTGTAAGAGTTGCCCTTATACCGTTGTTGCTGTTGCCGTTTTCGTCTTTGAAGTGTTCAAGATTCTTTCCGTACTTGATACTCGGCTTTACTTCAAAGTTTTTCTTTGTAAAGTTCCATGAAGAACCGCCGTCGCCTATCTTAATGGGATTATCGTCAATAACGCCGAAATTGAGTTCAAGTTCGCCGCCCTCGTCACTGTCCGCATACTTCTGAAATTCTTCCGATGATTCTATCGCAACTGCGAGGTAGTCAACGGCATCGTCAACGAAACCGCTTTCCTCAGCCTGTCTTTTGAGTTCTTCCTCAACGGCATCAACGCCTTCTTCGGGGGCATCAATATCAATAACTTCGTTGTACTGATATTTCATATTGTCCTCGTATTCCTCAATAGATGTGGGGTCATATGAGATAGTATAGCCGTTTCCGCCAGTTCCCGTACCCGTAACAATACCGTAGCTGATATCCGAAAGATTTACAGCACCTTTTTCAGCCTGTGAGAAAATCTTTTCGATATCGCAGAATACAATCCAGTCATCAACTTCGGGGATATCATATTCTCCGAAACCGAAAGTCTCACGTATTTCGGGGCTGTAATCAAAAACTGAAAAGTCAACTGTGACTACGTTTCCGTCATTCGGTACTTTGTCGTCCTCGATGTTTACGGGGAATATTTTCGGCATATTGATTATTTCTTCAAAGTTTGCCGCCGTATAGCTGTATGTGGAATTTCCGTCATCGTCCGTTATCTTTACATATGCAACGGAATCCTCGTCTGCATCAAGACTTTCTGTCTGGTCGGGACGCTGACCCTCATATATTGCGGCGATTGTGCCGACATTGAGTGTTTCTTCGCCTTTATATGAGAAAGTACCGCCTTCAAAATCCTGAACGACTACCTGACGGCTGTCTACTTCTTCATTTTCCTCGTCACCGAGAAGCTTGTCATTCTCAGTGCCTTCGATATCCTCGGCGAGATTGCCGAACGCATCACCTGTAAGATTTGATATTTCACTTTTTTCAATGAAAACCATATCTTTGTTGAGGTCAATTCCACGCTTGTCACGAGTTCTTGTCACAATAGTGTAATTGTCAACGCTCTTGTCCTGCTTTGTGTCGAAATATATAAACTGCACTTCTTCGTAACCGAAAGCAAGAGAGGCATTGTATATGGAATTTTCCTTCCAGCCGTCAACGGGAACAATGCCGTATATGTTGCTGCCCTCGGGAATTATGTCATATTTAAGCTCAATTTCGGGAGAATCAGTTCTCTTGATTGTGAGATTTTTGTTTATGTATTCTTCATCGTCCGCATAAACTTTGAGGACAAATGTATTTTCGTCAACATTTACCTGTGCTAAGTATCCACCGCCGTCATTGTCAAGAATGTCCATGTTTTCGTCCGACATATTTGCATAAAGAATCATATTGCAGTCAACAATATCATCTTTTTCAGCCATTCTCGTGAGTTCCTTGTCATAGTACCAGCCGAGGAACGTTGAATTTTTGCGGTAAGGAGTCGGGAGAGTGTCAATTTTTCTGCCCTCCTTGAAAATTCCTGAGTCGGGAAGTATGGTGTCTTCCTCATCTTCGGCGGAAACATCTCCGCCAAGCTTGAATGCAACCATGTAGTAAGCGTCTGTATTTTCAACATTTTCCTTGCGGTAGGTTGCAAGCGACTGTCCGAAATCGTACAGCTTGCTTGCAAGGTCAGCCATTTCGGGAGTCTTTTTCTCGTTGTATGCACGGATAAGATAGTCGTTTACGGTAAATTCCGCAACTGTTTCATTTCCGATTTTTACAGTATATTTTTCGTCAAAATCCTGCATTGAAACATTTTCTATGTCAATGTAGTAATATGTCTTTTTGCCAAATTTTTTAGAGCCGAATCCCACGGGATTTCCGTTTACGCTTACATCTTCGGGGAGCGTGTAAGTATCGTCAACAAGCGTGAAATACTCTCTCATGCCGAGATTTTCGTCAATCAGCATGGTTGAGGATTCATAGACAAGACCGCTGTCTTTAAGCTTGTCATCGTCAACATATCTTTTCGCAACTATGCCGCAGTCGTTCAAATTTATCATATCAAGGTGGAAATCGCCGTCATTTTCAACGTCTTTTTCAAAACTGTCCGTACGGTAGCCGAAATATTTTCTTGCGGCAAGACCGTAGTCAAGCAGTCCGTATATGAATGAGCCCGTTGTTTCGGACATGGCATATTCCATTTCCATAGCATATTCAGCGACTGAATATTTCATATCTTCCTGAATCACTTTTCCGTCTGATTCTATTCTGCAATTATAGGTATCAAAAATCTTTTCGACAGATACGGGGATATGTGCCTTGTAAGACTCGGAAGCCTCATTGTAAACAAATTTAACGGAAACTTCATCTTCCCCTGAATTTTCATTCTCATATACGAGTACGGGGTCTTTTACATCTTCGTCAAGCTTTGCATAAAGGTCAATTCCTATTGTATCTTCCGAAACAACCGATAAATTTACATTTACAGCTATGTCATCATTTGCTTTTCCTGCTGCAAATGCGTTCAGAACACCCGTTCCCGCAAGTGCCGAACAAGTGCTTGTTGCTGCCAGTACGGAAGCAAACATTCTTTTAAATAAACGCAATTTTTTATTCCTCCCTCTTTGAATTTTATGGATTTACGGGTAAAGTCTCATTGTGGTCAAGAAACTTGTCATTCGGGTTCGTTATATCTGTTATGTCATCGGGGTCGCTTGTCGTTATAACGTCCTCACAGTCAAACTCCACTATATATAATTCAGCGGGTTCATATTCAGACCTCATGTAATTTCCTCCTTTCGGTAAAATTTTTTTCAGAAAAAGCTATCCTGTGTGAAAAGAAAATTTCATACTCTTTCACCGTCTTTCGGTTATGGTATAAACAAATTCTATCACATCAATTGTAAAATGTCAATATCAACAGATAATTGTTCACAGTTTTTTTTCATTTATGCAGAAACAACACCGAAAATATGAACATTCTGTAAATATTTTACACTTCCCCACGTGATACATTCGTTCGGGCAGTTAAAAAAGGGACAATTTTTTCCGAAAAACAAAAAAACCGATTCCCGTGCGGAAACCGGTTTTTACTCAATTACTTCATGCCGTACTTTTTAAGAAGAACTTCTATCTTCTCGTGCGGGTCTATTATTTTAGAGATTGAAACCTCATGGTTGATTGCTTCAATAAAATATGCTATATATTTTGATACATCTACTTCGTGGAACCACGGTCTGCTGAGGAGTTCGGGAGTTCTGTAAGTAAGGTTAGTACCGAACACGCCGTCAATAACGCCTTCTTCAAAAGCCTTGTCGAACTTTTCAAGACCGTTTGTGAATATTGCATATGTTGCATATGTGAAAATTCTGCCTGCCTTTTTCTCTTTGAGGGCATATGCGAGGTCAAGCATTGATTCGCCCGATGAGATTATGTCATCGGCAACGAAAATATCTTTTCCCTCAACGGAGTTACCGATATATTCATGTGCAACTATGGGATTTCTGCCGTTTACGATTGTGGAATAATCTCTCCTCTTGTAGAACATACCCATTTCAACGCCGAGTACGGACGCATAGTACATATTTCTGTTGAGTGCGCCTTCATCGGGGGAAACAACCATGAACTTGTCCTTTGTGTAGCTTACGCCCTTTATTTCCCTGAGCATTGTTTTGAGAACCTGATAAGTCGGCATAACGTTGTCAAATCCCATGAGGGGGACTGCATTCTGTACTCTGGGGTCGTGAGCGTCAAAGGCTACGATATTTGAAACTCCCATAGCTTCAAGTTCCTGCAAAGCGCAGGCGCAGTCAAGTGATTCCCTGTAATTTCTTCTGTGCTGTCTGCCGCCGTAGAGTATGGGCATTATGACATTTATTCTGTGAGCTTTTCCGCCCGCAGCCTGAATGATTCTCTTTAAGTCCTGATAGTGGTCATCGGGGGACATACAGTTCTGATTTCCGAAATAGTCGTATTTTATGCTGTAATTTCCGACATCGACTATTATGAACAAATCCATGCCCCGTACAGTTGATTTGATAAGTCCCTTTCCGTCACCCGAAGAAAATCTGGGACACTCGCTTTCGATGAGGAAACTTTCGGTTTCGTATCCTGCTTTTTTGGACCAGTCAACGAGGTATCTGTTGATTTTGTCGCCGAGTTCGGTGACACTGTTCATCGCTATGATTCCGATGGGCGCAGCACTTGACTGGCTGCTGAATAAATTTTCACTTGAAGCTGTCATAAGAGTTCCTTTCGTTATTTAATTTTTATTACTTGCAGAAGTTTTCGATATAGTTTTCTATATCATCGGCAATTATCTGCTTTGCTACTTCCGCATGGTCAACTTCGTTCACGGCAGTGGTTTTGTTTTCAAGTTCCTTGTACACGGTAAAGAAATGTGTCATTTCGTCAAAAACGTGTTTCGGGAGCTGTTCGATGTCCATATACATATTATAATTGGGGTCATCAAAAGGTATGGCAATGATTTTGTCGTCCCTGTGACCGTTGTCCAACATTCTTATAACGCCTATCGGGTAGCACTGAACGAGAGTGAGCGGAATAAGTTTTTCCGAACACAGTACAAGGACATCGAGGGGGTCGTTGTCGTCAGAGTAGGTTCTTGGTATAAAACCGTAGTTTGCGGGATAGTGTGTTGAAGTATGGAGTATTCTGTCCATTTTTATGAAACCCGTTTCCTTGTCGAGTTCATATTTGATTTTGCTTCCCTTTCCGATTTCCACAACGGCATAGAAATCATCGGGGCTGATTCTTTTGGGGTTTATATCGTGCCATATGTTTCTCATATAAAAAACCTCCGCAGTATGTTTTGTGTTGTACCTGCTGATTTCAGTATATCATTTTTTTTCCGGTTTGTCAATATTGCGCTTGATTTTTGTCATTGTGACAGATTTTGTCGAAAACAGGCGACAGTTTTTATATGTTAATTTTACAAGGGAACAGCCTCAACGCAAAACAGGGAAAAATCAATGAATTTATGAACAATCGGTTAATATTAAAATTGTCACAAAAAACTATTGATTTTTTTGCGATTTTATTGTACAATGTAGGTAATGCTTTGAAAAAGCCGTTTGTATCCGCCGTAATAAAACAAATGTTCGGCAAATAACTGCAATATTAAAAAATTTCCGCAAAAGGAGTGTGTACTGCTGTGAATAAATATAAAATCGCAGTAATCATCGCAAGTATAGACCAGAGTTATCAGAGTTCAATACTCAATGGTATACAGGCATCTGCTGCCGAATGTTCCCTCGATATCTTTGTATTTGTTTCGTTCATAGGCTCTCTCGGCAATCCGGGACACGACACGGGAGAGTTCAATATATTCAATCTCCCCGATTTTTCACAGTTTGACGGAGCTATACTCCTCACAAACACCATAGACCACCCGCCTGTTGTGAGAAATATCTTTTCAAGAATAAGAGAAGCGGATATCCCTGCCGTAAGCATAGACAATGACGTTCCCGATATGTTCCACATAGGCATAGACAATATAACCGCCATGAGGAAAATAACGGAGCATTTCATAAAAGTTCACAATGTCAAGAAATTCAATTATATATCCGGTCCGAGATATAACCCCGAAAGTTCCGACAGGCTTGACGCTTTCCTCGCAGTCCTCGAAGAAAATAACATAGAAATTGAAAATGACCGCATATATTACGGGGATTTCCGTGCGCCTTCGGGAAAAAATGCCGTTGAGTATTTCCTGAAAAGAAATTCAAGCAAGCCCGAAGCCATAATATGTGCAAATGATGTCATGGCAGCAACTGCCATAAACAGACTGCTCGCCGCAGGCTATAAAATCCCCTCGGAAATAAAAGTTTCGGGATTCGACAACACATACAACAAGCATAATTATCAGATGGAACTTACCTCCGTTGAACGCCCCCTCAAAGAATCGGGAAAACTCGCCTGCAAACTGCTTTACGACTATTTCAACAACCGAAACCCCGAAAGAAGCCATGTTCTCGATATGTCCCCGAAATTCAGGGAAAGCTGCGGCTGCTGCGACAACGAACCTTTCAACATAGATGAGTTCAAGTCAATAAATTATACAAATTACAGGAAATATGAGGACATAAACACTTATATGTCAATATTCAACAAGCTTTCCTGCGATTTGCAGGACTGCGGAAGTTTCAGGCAATATATAGCCTCTTTCAAGAGATTTGTAGCCGATATGAACCCCGAAGAATTTTATTTCTGCCTCTGCGAAAACTGGGATTCCGAAATATTTGACGAGAAAAACGACCTCGCCCACAACAACAAAAACGTCCCGACAGAATTTACCGAAAATGTAAATATTGAAATCGCCTATCTCAACGGTGTTTTCTACGACAGGACAACCATGAAAACAAAGGAACTTGTTCCGAAATTTGCAGAATCCTCCGAACCCGGTAAAATGTATTACTTTATCCCCCTGCATTTCGGCGAACGCTGTCTCGGATTCATGGCTATAAGAATGACCAAACTCCCCCTGCACAACTCAATGTTCCAGTCATGGTGCATAACCATAAGCAATTCCCTCGAAAACATAAGAAAATTAATCTGCCTTGACCTCGCAGTACAGCGTCTCGGCAGACTCTACACAAAGGATACTTTCACGGGCATACTCAACAGAAACGGCTTTGTTCAGGCTACTTCCGAAATATATCAGAACTGCGTTGAGGAACACCGTGAAATAATGCTCATGTTCATAGACCTGGACGGTCTTAAAGTCATAAACGACACTTACGGTCACGATGCGGGCGATGAGGCTATATGTGCAATTGCGGACGTTCTCACGGTCTCCTGCACAAACAATGAAGTTTTCTGCCGTTTCGGAGGAGATGAGTTTATAATATTCGCTGCGGACTACAATGACGATGACGCTAAAAGACTGACCGATATAATTAAAGAAAATATCAAAAAGAAAAACGCAGGCGAAGAAAAAGAATATAAACTCAGTGCAAGTACGGGCTATGTAATAGTTACTCCCTCCGAAGAACATGATATCTTCCGTTTCGTTACAGATGCCGACAAAATGATGTACAAGGAAAAAAGAAAGAAAAAACGTTCAAAATATCTTAAAAGCTAAGGAGTAACAACATGAAGAATCTTTCAAAATACCTCTGCCTGCTCCTGCGCCACAAACCCGAAGACGCAGAACTCGATATGGACGAACACGGCTGGGTATCCGTAAAACAACTTATAAACAATGTCAATAAATTCTCAAAATACAGAATTTCACGGGAAACTCTCGAACAGATTGTAAGTGAGGACGAAAAAGGCAGATATCTGTTGACAGCAAACATAAAAAAATAAAATGCTGTCAGGGGCATTCAGTTGAATGGGTAGTTCCCGAACTTGAATACAAATCCCCGCCCGAATTTCTCTACCACGGCACAAATACAACCGCTCTCCGAAAAATAGAGGAAAGCGGAGAAATAAACAAAATGAAACGTCATGCCGTACATTTGCAGGCTGACGAGTTGAAAGCTTGGCAGTCCGCCGAACGCTGGAACAGTCCCCCCGTCGTAATAAAAATAGATGCCGAATCCATGAACCGTGACGGTTTTAAATTCGGCGTTTCGGAAAATAATGTATGGTGCGTGGAAAATGTACCCATAAAATATATAATTGAAAAAATATACAAAAAAGCCTGAGAAAATCTCAGGCTTTGCTTTTTTGATATGTCAGGGAGTAAGTCTGTTTGGTCCTCTGAACAGGAACATTGATTCCTTTATGTGAAGTCCGAAAAGGAGCATGGTCAGTCGGTCTACGCCGATTCCGAAACCGCCGTGAGGAGGACAGCCGTACCTGAAAAATTCAAGATAGAATTTAACGTCCTCTGCAAGACCTTTTTCTTCTGCCTGTTTTTTGAGGACATCATAGCGGTGTTCACGCTGTGCGCCTGTGGTTATCTCAACGCCTCTCCATATAAGGTCATAACCCATAGGTATGCCGTTTTCGTCCCTCATATGATAGAAAGCTCTCTTTTCGGGTCCGAAATCCGTAACGAAAAGAAATTCATGGTTATAGTGTTTCTTTACCCATTCATAGCTTAATCTCTCCGCATCTGTTGTAAGGTCGTTCTTTTCGGATTCGTCAACGGTATAGCCGTATTCTTCTTCAAGGGCTTTGTAGAGGTCGGCAAGCTTTACAACAGGGAAAGGAGTTTCGGGGACGATAACTTCCGTTCCGAAAAGTTCCTTTATTTCCTCGCCGTATTTTTCCTTTACGGCTGAAAGCATGGCTTTGAGAAGTTCTTCTTCCATTTTCATTACGTCTTTGTAGGAATTTATATAGCTAAATTCAAGGTCAAAGCCCGTAAATTCAGTTGTGTGCTTGCTTGTGTAGGATTTTTCCGCACGGAAAACAGGTCCTACTTCAAAGATTCTCTCGAAACCGCTTGCCATAGCCATTTGCTTGTAGAACTGAGGGCTTTGTGCAAGGTATGCGTTTCTGTCGAAATATTTAACTTCAAAGACATTCGCACCGCTTTCGCTTGCCGCACCGATAAGCTTGGGAGTGTGTATCTCTATGAATTTTCTGTCAAGCAAAAACTGACGCATGGCATTTACCATAACTGTCTGAGCCTTGAACATAAGCTGATTTTCGTCTGTTCTGAGGTCAATCCAGCGGTAGTCTATTCTCTGGTCTATGCTTGAACGCTCAACAGCGGCTTTTTTCTTTGTTGCGGGAATATCTTTCCTTGCAATCGGGAGAGCCTCCGCAATGCTTTCGATGATTATTTCATCGGGTACGATGTCGATACCGCCGAGTTTTACATAATCGTCCTCTCTTACAGTGCCGACAACGGTTATAACGGAATCGCCCGTTAATTTTTCAAGAGTGTCGCAGAGTTCGGGTTTAAGTTCCTTTTCAACAGTTACCTGCACTTTGCCTGTTATGTCTTTCACAACGATAAAAGCCATTTTACGGCTGTTTCTGAAATTCTCGACAAAGCCCTGAACTTTGATTTGCTGTCCGATAAAGTCTCTTATATCGGAAATATATGTTTTTTCCATTGTCAATGCTCCTTGCATTTTAATATATTACCACATTGAATTATACCACATAAATATTTATTTGTCAATCATATTTGAATTTTTATTTAAAAATATGCTTGACATATGCCCTTGAATATGCTAAAATAAGTTCTGTATTATATACGCTTTAAAGCGTTAAGGAGGTAGTTTTAGAATGAACATAGAAACAAAATGCCTGCACGCAGGCTACACACCCAAAAATACCGAGCCGAGAGTTGTGCCGATAGTACAGAGTACAACTTATGTGTACGATTCAACAGATGACGTTGCGGCTGTATTCGATGACCCCACAAAAAGCCTTATTTATTCAAGATTTGAGAATCCTACCGTTATGGCTGTTGAGGATAAGATTGCCGCTCTCGAAGGCGGTGTCGGTGCTATGTGTACTTCAAGCGGACAGGCTGCATCTCTCTGCTCGATACTCAACATATGCAAGGCAGGCGACAGCATTATCTCAACAACTGCTATTTACGGCGGTACTGTAAACCTCTTTGCGGTTACTTTCAAGAGAATGGGAATTGAATGTATATTCGTTTCTCCCGATGCTTCCGAGGACGAAATCCGTGCGGCTTTCAAGCCCAACACAAAGGCTGTTTTCGGTGAAACTCTTGCAAACCCAGCACTCACTGTCTTTGATATAGAGAAATTCGCAAAAATCGCCCACGAAAACAATGTTCCGCTTATTGTTGACAATACTTTCCCGACACCTATTCTCTGCCGTCCCATTGAACACGGTGCAGATATAGTTGTACATTCCACATCTAAATATATGGACGGTCACGCTGTACAGGTTGGCGGTGTTATAGTCGATGCAGGTACTTTTGACTGGACAAACGGAAAATTCCCCGAATTTACCGAACCCGATGAAAGCTATCACGGAACAATCTACACAAAGGCTTACGGAAAAGCTGCCTATATCGTAAAGGCAAGAATGCAGCTTATGCGTGACCTCGGCTGTTATCCCTCCGCACAGTCAGCATTCTATCTCAATCTCGGTCTTGAAACTCTCGCCGTAAGAATGAAACAGTACTGCGAAAATGCTTTGACTGTTGCAAAGTACCTTGAATCAAATGATTTGGTTGAATCAGTAAACTATCCCGTACTTGAAAGCAATCCCTATAATGAACTTGCCAAGAAATACCTCCCTGACGGTTGCAGCGGAGTTATTTCATTCGTTATAAAGGGCGGAAGAAATACGGCTGTCAAGTTCATGGATTCGCTTAAACTTGCGTCAAATGAAGTTCATGTCGCAGATATAAGAACGTGTGTTCTTCACCCCGCAAGTGCAACCCACAGACAGCTTACAGATGAACAGCTTGTGGCAGCAGGCATAAACGGCGGACTTATAAGATTCTCCGTTGGTCTTGAAAACATCAACGATATCCTTGATGATTTGAAACAGGCTTTTGAGGCAATAAAATAATAATAAAATTCCCTGCATTTGCAGGGAGTTTTTTTGTTTAAATCCTGTAAAAATCCAACAAACAGATTGACAAATATTTGTAGAAATGATATAATTAACTGTTAGTTTCTGCATACAAATAATAAAGAAAGGTGATTGAATGTTGCAATTAAAAAATATAATCAAAAAATACGGTGAGGGCGAAAATGTCGTCACCGCCCTCAACGGTGTAAGTATTGCTTTCCGTGAGAATGAATTTGTGTCGATTCTCGGTCATTCGGGCTGCGGAAAAACTACCCTGCTGAATATAATCGGCGGTCTTGACCACTACACATCGGGCGATTTGATAATCAACGGAGTTTCCACAAAACAGTACAAAGACAGAGACTGGGACGCTTACAGAAATCACTCCATAGGCTTTATTTTCCAAAGCTATAACCTTATACCTCATCAGACAGTTTTGTCAAATGTTGAACTCGCCCTGACAATTTCAGGCGTTTCAAAATCCGAAAGAAGAAAACGTGCAAAAGAAGCCCTCGAAAAAGTCGGTCTCGGAAATCAACTGCACAAAAGACCGAATCAGATGTCGGGCGGTCAGATGCAGAGAGTTGCTATCGCCCGTGCCTTGATTAATAATCCCGATATTCTGCTTGCCGATGAACCAACAGGCGCACTCGACAGCGAAACAAGCATACAGGTTATGGAACTGTTAAAAGAAATAGCCAAAGACAAGCTTGTCATAATGGTAACGCATAACCCCGAACTCGCAGAAAAATATTCTACCCGCATAGTTAAAATAAAAGACGGTCAGCTTACTTCCGACAGTGCGCCCTATACCCCCGAAAAGGAAGAAATCAAAGAGGCAAAAAAGAAACGTGTTTCAATGTCTTTCGGAACGGCTGTATCGCTCTCAATGAACAATCTTTTAACTAAAAAAGGACGTACCGTCCTGACTGCCTTTGCAGGTTCAATAGGAATTATAGGCATAGCCCTTATATTATCCCTCGCAACGGGCATAAATGAGTATATAAACGATATTCAGGAGGAAACGCTTTCTTCGTATCCTTTGCAGATAATGCGTGAAAATGCCGATACTTCGGGAATGATTGAATCCGTCATGGAGGCGCACCAAAACCTCGGCGAAAAAGAATTTGATGAAGGCAGAGTTTACGCAAATACGGACGTTTATGATATTTTCAACTCTTTCAATTCCGCTGCAAAACAAATCAACAATATGAACGATTTCAAGACTTTCCTTGAAAATGATGAAATCGTTCAGGAAAAAGCAAGCGCACTCGCCTACTCCTACGATATAAAAATGCCCGTCTATACACAGTCCCCGTCAGGAGATATAGTTAAAGTTGATTTCATGGATATGTACTCGGAAGCCCTCGGAATGAAAGATTCCGAATATATGACACAAGCTATGAACAACCCAATGACAGGCTTTGAAACTCAGGCTTTCGGACTTAATGTAATGGAGGAACTCCTCCCCGCAGAAAACGGCGACCCCGTAAATGAATTGATTAAAAGTCAGTATGATATTGTATACGGCAGATACCCCGAAAAATATGATGAAGTTGTTGTCGTTCTCACTAAGAACAACGAAATACCCGATGTTATTACATATTCACTCGGACTTAAAGACAGAGAAGGATTTTCCGAAACTCTCAGCGCAGTAATGACCGACAGCATAATAGAAAACTACGGTCAGGTTGAATGGAGTTTTGAAGAAATAATGGACAAGGAATTTAAACTCATTCTCCCCTGCGAATACTATAAGAAAAATGAAAACGGTACGGGCTGCACAGACCTCACCGCAACGGAAAAAGGTCTTGAATATCTCTTTAAATCGGAAGATATCGGAACAGATTTAAAAATAGTCGGATTCATAAGACCCAATGAGGACGTTAAAGCCGCTATGATAAGCAGTTATGTGGGCTATACAAACAAGCTTACACAGTACATAATAGACAAGACAAACAAAAGCGATATCGTAAAGGAGCAGGCTGACAATAAAACAGATGATATCCTCACGGGTACTAAATTCATGACAGACGACTATACAGAACCCTCGGACGAGGAAAAAATCAATACAATAAAAGATTTCATATCAAATGCCGATAATGATAC
Organism: Ruminococcus sp.; assembly: GCA_017543595.1. GTDB lineage: Bacteria > Bacillota > Clostridia > Oscillospirales > Ruminococcaceae > Ruminococcus. Next base: position 20,642 of record JAFYFU010000087.1, read on the forward strand.
AAAAGCCGATATGTTCAGATTTGTTTCCGAACAGCCCGACCCCTCAATGCTTGAAAAACAAATAGCAGAGGCTATGAAAGATTTCAAGAAAGAGGATTTCATAAAGCAGATAACAGATATGTATTCCGCAGAACTCGGCGTTGATGCCTCTCAGGTCACGGACTATATAAACCAGATGAGCGATGAGGAAATAAAACAATATGCGGAAGAAGCCGCAAAAGCCCAAATTTCCGAACAGTACGCTCAGGAGGCTGAAAAGAAACTCGCCTCAATGACAAATGAACAGCTTTCCGCACAGTTCGACAAACTTCCCCTCACAGACGAAATATATCTCCTGCTTTTTGAGGAATACACCCCCGAACAGATTTCCGAATCAACTTATGAGGATAATTTAAGACTTCTCGGAAAAGCCGATGAGTCCGACCCCTCACAGATAAGAATATATGCAAAGACTTTTGAGGACAAAGACGCAGTTTCCGCAAGAATAGACGCTTACAACGACACGGCAAGCGAAAAGGATTTCATTCATTTCACAGACTATGTTGCACTTCTCATGTCATCTGTAACAAGCATAATAAGCGGTATATCCTATCTTCTTATAGCCTTTGTGGGAATATCCCTTGTCGTTTCTTCTATCATGATTGGAATTATAACTTATATTTCAGTCCTTGAAAGAACAAGGGAAATAGGAATACTCCGTGCAATAGGTGCTTCAAAGCATGACGTTTCAACGGTATTCAATGCGGAAACTCTGCTTGTCGGACTTACTGCGGGACTTATCGGAATAGGAATATCATATCTTTTAACTATCCCGATAAATATAATAATCCACAATGTCACAAGCCTTGACACACTCAACGCCCGTGTGCCTGCACTCGGCGCACTTGCACTTGTCGGAATAAGTATGGTTCTTACGCTTATCGCAGGACTTATCCCGTCAAGAATAGCCTCAAAGAAAGACCCTGTTGAGGCTCTCAGAACAGAATAATCATAAAAACCATTTGTCCGCAAGAGTAGGGCTTTCATAGCCCCAGTCCTCAGGAACGCCGTGAGCAGTCATGATAAAGCCGTTTTTCCTGAGAACCTCTGCGGACGCTTTGTTTTCAATCATGGTGCTTGCGGTTATTATTTCAATATCCGTCCTGTAAAGATACTCAATCATAAGCGCAACGGCTTCCGTTGCAATTCCCTGTCCCCAGTATTCTTCCCTCAGCCTGTAACCTATGCTTATTTTGTGCATATTGTCGTTAAAGCCGTAAAATTCGGCAATACCGCAGAACTCACAGGATTTTTTCAGATATATGCCCGTTATTACGGATTCCCTGTTGCCGAAACATTCCGAATATATCTTGTCCGTCAGGCAGTCCATGTCTGTATATTTTTTCTCAAAAAGAAAAGTCGGGAGATATCTGTAAACATTCGGATTGTTCACAAGGACGGAAAGTCCGTCTGCATCTGATTTCCTGATTTTGCCGATAACTATTTGATTTTTTTCGATAAAGGGTATTTCGTCAAATATTTTCATATTAGCCTCCTGTTTAAATTAATGCTGAACTTAATTATATCATATTTAAAAAATTTCTGCAAGAAGAAATATATTGACTTTTATTTTTCGTTGTGATATAATTAGTGGGTAAAAAAATCTTTTTTGAAATGAGGAAACAAAAATGGGAAAACTGCACTATAACAGCAGTATCGACTCCAAATGGCAGAAAATCTGGAAAGATACCGAGCTGTATCATTTTGACGTAAATTCGGATAAAAAGAAAATCTATCTCCTTGAAATGTTCTCTTATCCCTCCGCAAGCAAGCTCCATATGGGTCACTGGTGGAATTACAGCCTCCCCGACAGTTGGGGACGCATGAAACGTATGCAGGGATTCAATGTCTTTCACCCGATGGGATTCGATGCTTTCGGACTTCCTGCCGAAAACTACGCCATAAAGACAGGTATTCACCCCAAGGATTCCACAAATGAAAATATCGCAACCATGGAACAGCAACTTGCTTCAATCGGCTGTACCTATGACTGGTCACACGAAATAAAAACCTGCGACCCCTCTTATTATAAGTGGACACAGTGGCTTTTCATTCAGCTTTACAAGCACGGTCTTGCATACAAGAAAGAGGCTCTTGTAAACTGGTGTCCCAAATGCAATACCGTTCTCGCAAATGAACAGGCTGCGGGCGGTGTCTGCGAAAGATGCGGAAGTACCGTTGAACAGAGAAATATGAGTCAGTGGTTCTTTAAAATCACCGACTATGCGGAAGAACTCCTCAGCGGTCACGACAAACTCGACTGGCCCGAACGCACAAAGAGTATTCAGAAAAACTGGATTGGAAGAAGTACGGGTACGGAAGTTTCTTTCAAGGTGGAAAATTCCGATGAAATTATTTCCGTATTCACAACAAGAGTTGATACCCTTATGGGACTTTCCTATATAGTTCTTGCACCCGAATCACCCCTCGCACTTAAACTTACAACTCCCGAACAGAAAGAAGTTGTCGAAAATTACATCAAGGAAGCCATGAAAAAGAACGAAATCGAACGTTCAAGCACTTCCGCAGACTACGAAAAAACAGGCGTTTTCACAGGTTCTTATGCTGTTCACCCCCTCACGGGAAAAACCGTTCAGGTATGGATAAGCGATTATGTTATCGCAAGCTACGGCACAGGCGCAGTTATGGCTGTTCCCGCACATGATGAGAGAGACTTTGAATTTGCAACAAAATTCAATCTCCCCATTAACAGAGTTATCACCGCAAAGGACGGAAATGAAGAACTCCCCTACTGCGAAAAGGGTATACTCATAAACAGCGGAAAATATGACGGCATGGACTTTGAAACTGCTAAGAAAACTATGACTGCCGACCTCTCCGCTATGGGTATGGGAAGCGAAAAAGTTACCTACCGTCTGAGAGACTGGTCTGTTTCCCGTCAGAGATACTGGGGCTGTCCGATTCCCGTTGTTTACTGCGACAAGTGCGGAACTGTCCCCGTTCCCGAAGAACAGCTCCCTGTTGAACTTCCCTATGATGTTGAGTTTATGCCGACAGGCGAATCACCTCTCAAATCCTGCGAATCATACGTAAATACAACCTGCCCGTGCTGCGGCGGAAAAGCTAAGAGAGAAACAGATACTCTCGATACTTTCGTATGCTCCTCATGGTATCAGCTCAGATATCCCGAAAATACAAGAGATGATGTTCCTTTCGGTGAGGATACCGTTAATAAGTTCATGCCCGTTGATAAATATGTCGGCGGTATCGAACACGCAGCCATGCACCTTCTCTATTGCAGATTTATATACAAGGCTCTCCGTGATATGGGCTATCTCAAAGGCGATGAACCCTATCCGTCACTCGTTCATCAGGGCGTTATATTCGGACCGGACGGCGCAAGAATGAGCAAATCCCGTGGAAATACAGTCGCTCCCGATGAGTATGTAAGCAAATACGGCTCAGACGTTTTCCGTACATATCTCGCTTTCGGCTTTGAGTATTCCGCAGGCGGTGCTTGGAAAGACAGCGGTATTGAGGGAATTTCAACCTTTTTCAGAAGATTTACCCGTATGGTTGAATCATTTATCGAAAATCAGAATGACGGCAAAGATATAATCGTAAATGCCGAGGCTGACAGAATCCGCCACAAAACCATAAAAGCCGTTACAAACGATGTTGAGAATTTCCACTTCAATACTGCTATTGCAAGACTTATGGAGTTCTGCACGGCTATCATAAAGTATCAGTCCGAATGTGAGAGAAACTCCGCATTTGAACGCTCTCTCGTTGAGGACTTCATCAAGATGATAGGCATTTTCGCTCCCCATTACGGCGAGGAACTCTGGGAGGCAATCGGCAACGAATACTCTCTCTTTAATCAGGACTGGTGCGTACTGGACGAATCGAAAACCGTTTCCGACCAGTTTGAACTTGCCGTTCAGGTATGCGGAAAAATCAAGGATAAAATGATGGCTGCCGCTGACAGCTCAGAAGAAGAAATAAAGGCTGCTGCGCTCTCTCTTGAAAAGGTCAAGGCTTTCATAGGTGACAAGCCCGTAAGAAAAGTTATTGTTATCAAGAACAGACTTGTAAATATAGTAGTTTGATTAATAAATTACACAAAAAGCCTGAGAAAAATCTCAGGCTTTTCTGTAAACAAGAGGAAATTTGCGCCCTTGTGCCGAAAGTGAACGCAACAAAGTGAAGTGAACGAAGGCACAAGCCCCAAAAGGCGCAAATTGACGGTTTTAAATAAGGAGAAAATATGGCTAATTACAATAACTCTGAAAATCCTGAATTTATAAACGAATACCTCGTTCACCTGCGTGTTGTAAAAATGCTGTCCGAACGCACGATTCAGGAATATTATTTCGATACAAGGCTTTTCCTGAAATATGTCCTTGCATCTCATACAAATACGGACCTCGACACGGAAGATATGAAAATAACGGATTTTCCTGCGGAAGAACTTAAAAAAATTTCCGTCACGGATATATATAATTTTATTTTCTATACTTCCGATGAAAGACATAACAAGGACAGGGCAAGATACAGGAAAATTTCCGCACTTAAAAGTTTTTTTAAATATCTTACAAAAGTCGCTCATCTTATTGATATTGACCCCATGAAAGATATTGAAGTCCCTACCCCTACATCTTCTATGCCGAAATTTTTGTCACTCAACGAGAGTATGCGCCTGCTTGACGCTGCAAACAACTCTGAATCCGTGAGAAATTACTGCATTTTAACGCTTTTCCTCAACTGCGGTATGCGTCTTAGCGAATTAATCGGCATTAATGTGAGTGATGTGGATTTCTTTGAAAACCGAATGAGAGTTCTCGGCAAAGGCAGAAAAGAACGTATGGTCTATCTTAACAATGCCTGCGTTGATTCAATCAACAAATACCTCGCCGTCAGAAACGAAAACCCCAAGGCAAAATCCGAACCCGCACTCTTTATAAGCAACAGGGGGACAAGAATTTCAAAAAGGCGTGTCCAGCAAATCGTTGAGGAATCCCTGAAACTTGCGGGTCTTGACGGTAAAGGGCTTTCAACCCACAAACTCCGCCACACGGCGGCTACTCTCATGTATCAGTACGGCGATGCGGACGTTCTCACCCTTAAAGAACTGCTCGGACATTCAAGCACCGCAACCACCGAAATATATACTCATCTCAATGATGAGAGAGTCAGAAATGCCGTTGAAAACAATCCGCTTGCCAATATAAACAAGCCGAAAGAATAATTCAGAATTTCCTTGCTATTAGTTCAGCCGTGCCGTTTCTGTGCCTTATTACGATATACTGTTTCCCCATGTACTCAACGTGAAAGGCATAGACTTTCATTCCCGTATCGTTCACGGCAGTGTATCTTTCAATTATTTTCCCCTCGGATATAAGTTTTTTTGCAAGTGCTGTAAACATTTTTCCACTCCTTAAATTTATTGTTCCCGTTATTTTCTTCTGTGGGAACAATAAAATTATAACATGACATTTATTGACATTCACTGACATATCGTCATTTTCCGACTTGTTATATAAAAAATATATCCGCCCGACATTTTATCGGACGGATATTTTATATTTGGAGGGATATTTTTATTTTTTTCCACAGCCCTTGTCAAATGCAGGGTTGCAGGCGTAGAAATTCTTTGAACTGAGGTTATCCTGTGCTATGCGGAGAGCCTCACCGAATCTCTGATAGTGAACAATTTCCCTTTCACGCAGAAATTTAATCGGGTCTCTTACATCGGGGTCATCTGCGAAACGGAGAATATTGTCGTAAGTTGTTCTTGCTTTCTGTTCGGCAGCCATATCTTCATGAATATCTGTTATGACATCGCCCTTTGACTGAAAATAAGTCGCCGTCAAAGGCATACCAGATGCCGCAACAGGATAAATTCCCGTTGTGTGGTCAACAAAATATGTGTCAAACCCGCTTTTCTTTATTTCTTCAACGGAAAGATTTTTCGTGAGCTGATAGAGTATTGCCGATATCATCTCAAAATGGGCAAGCTCTACAACACATTGATGATATAAATTAAAGCTTTAAAAAAACCTCCAGTGTAAATGGCGTATTGTCCCACTTGGTATGATTTTCTGTATGCCGTGTATAGCGTATTTCTTTCACTGATTTTTTTAAAAGAGTATTTTTTGTGCTTACATCTGCATCGGGATTTTTCAAAATTTCCAGAACTTCATAAAGCCCCAAAATTTTTTCTTCATAGTCAATCTCAGGCTCTGCTAAAACTCTGGCATTTTCAAGGGACTTTTCAAGTTGTTTCTGTTTTTCCTTTAATTTCCCGTTTCTCTGCATGAAAATTTCATTTGTATACACACCCTGCTCCAAAAGGTCATAAAGCTTGTCCTGCTGAGATTCAAGCGTTTTCAGTTCGGTTTCGATTTTTTTAACAACATCATTGTAACCAAAATCTTTTTTTGTTTTCACAGATTTGGCTTTTAATTCTTCAATCACAGTTCCAATCGACTGTATTACAGCATCTTCTACTTCCTTGTAAGTCGCTGACTTATTTCCGCAATGCTGCTGATGAGGACAGTGCAGTCTCGGTTCAGACTTTCCTTGCGGCTGATAGCTCATAGCTGTACCGCACTCACAGCGGAGAACTCCGGCAAAAGGGTTTACAAGCTTTTTTGTTTTATGGATTCTCGGGTGATTTTTCGTTTCCGACTGAACTTTGTTAAAAATTTCTTCTGTAATTATCGGTTCATGCTTGCCCTGCGTAAGTGTCCATGTCCCTTTATCTGACTTCGGGCGACTTGTCACTATTTCGCCATTCTCATATTTTTTTACTGTTTTTCGCCAATTCCAACGGATTTTTCCGATATATACAGGGTTATGCAAAATTTCGGTTATGCTTGCAGCAGTCCAGAAATCTTTCTTTCTGGGCGAAAATCCGAGTGAATTAAGTCTTGAAGCAATTGCGCCTGCTCCCATTGATTCTCTGGTGCTTAAATCAAAGATAAGTCTGACTACATCTGCCTCCGCAGGATTAATCGCAAGTGTCGGCTTTTTGTCAACCATTACCTTGTCATATCCGTAAGGCGGCACAGAACCGATAAAATTTCCCTCACTGACAGAAGCAAGTCTCCCTCTGAGCATTATTTCCTTTACGTATTCAAGATAATCATTTCCCCTCATAAGTTCCGATTCAAAAAACTTACGGTCAAATTTTTCGGAAAGGTCATATGTTTTCGTGGGTGTTATGATGAGCGTGTTTGTGTAGCGAAAAGCACGGATTATTGTGCCGCAGTCGCTTAAATCTCCCCTGCTCAGTCTTTGCGGGTCTACTACAAGCACTCCCTCAACATCTTCCGCCTGTATGCGGTTCAGAACAGCTTGTATAACAGGTCTGTCTTTGATTGTTTCACCTGAAACGATTTCACGGTATATGCAGTTTTCCTGAATCTCACAGCCGAAATTGCTCTTTGCATAATTTTGTAGTATTCTTTCGTGTCGTTCAAGTACCTCACTGACGGCTGCGCCTGAATCAACCCTTGATTTCCTGAGATATATAATATACAATTTTCATTCCTCCTTGACTTATGAGAATTTCTGTGATATAATGAAAATATATTCATCATCAATTTTTAAAGCTTTATTCAACAACTGTGGCTTATGAGATGATGAACAAAGAATTACCCGAAAACCGCACGTTCTTTCCTTGACTTACGTGCGGTTTTTTCTTGACTTTTGCCCGAATTTGTGATATAATGATAATGGAGCTAAGAGAGAGTAAACGAGCATAATATGTACTTCCTTTCAAGAAATCCGCCTGATTTTTGCTTTGTCGGGCGGATTTTTCCTTGACTTTTATTTTATATTTTGATATAATAATTTTGATAGATGAATCCAATATTTGTATCTCCTGAAATTCCGCCCTGCGCTTATGCGTGGGGCGGTTTTTTATATTTCAAGATACATTGGAATGCAGCCGTCTGAAAAATCACTGCTGTGAACACTCTCATTTTCAGTAAAATATTTCATACCCATTTTTTCGTAGAATTTCAGTGTGTTTTGATTTGGCACAGAATGAAGTATCAGGTATTCTATATTTATCATGGGTTTTATGCTGTTTTGTATGTAGGCGATAAGCCAACGGAAAGTAAACTCGGAATATTTAAGTTCCGTTCCATTTATAACAATATTTTTGTGCTGATATGCCCTGTCAACTCCAAAAAGTTTTAATTCAGCGGCAGGCAGGGCAAATAATCCGTTTTTATTTTTTATTTGTATAGAAGATGCACAGAAAGAAACAAATGATATTATCTTTTCTGTTTCGTCAGTAAAAATATATGTTGTTGAGTGCATTTTATCAATATGTTTTTTGAACAACATATTTATATCATCATTTTTACAATCAAATTCACCCAATCGGAAATAATTGTCTTTTTTATATGAACGCTGATATTTTACAGCGTTAATTTTCTGTTTCGACATCTATGCTCACTCTCATCATACCATTTTCATCAGGCTTGAAATCAAACCATTCACTTCCGAAAACAGAAGCAAGTTCCTCAGCTATTCCCTCCTGCTCTTTGCTGTTCTCAAAGAATTTTTCCACGTCTTTTTCCTCTACCACAAAAGGCTTATTTACTTTTATTGCGTACATAAAAAATACCCTCTTTCTGTTTTTATACTATTATACTCATATATCGTGTTTATATCAATGAAATTTCATTCCTCCTTTTTCATTTCATCAATCATAACAACAATTTTGGATCGCTGAACAAGAGAAAGTCCTTTCATCATATCAGCAATTTCAGTTATTTCAGAATCTGATGATGTACTTATATTTGTTTCTCCTTGTAACCGTCCTGCGCTTATGCGTGGGGCGGTTTTTTATTCAAAAAAATCTTCTTCCTTTACAATCTCAACAGGTTTTCCTTTTTGCTGAAATTCCATAGCATCACTAACTTTACTGCCATAAGTGCCAAATGACCAACTCGCACTTCCTAAAGCACCAACGATTACATAATTTGTTTTTCCCGAAACACCTGTTTTTACGTTTGCACCAAGTTTTTCAAGCTGAGAAGTTATATCATCTCTGCTGCCTGCCTTGAAATCACCTGTAAGGACTATGTTTTTTCCTGAAATATCTGAATATGTATCTTTTATTTTTAATGACTGTGATGATGAATTTTCGCTATTGTCACTTTCTTTGTAAACTCCATTATATTTTTCTTTGAGTTTTTCATAAACCTTGTAATTCGCAGTACAGTCGTTCAACGCCCTGTGTGCATGATATTCTATCCCGAAATATTCAGCAATAGTAGCAAGTCTGTAACTGCTTACTTCAATATCACAGTAATGAGAGTATTTCAGCGTATCAATCATATCATTTGTGAAACTTCCGATATTCAGCTTTTCACAATATTTTCTGATGATATTGACATCAAAAGCCGATATGTTATGACCGACAACTATATCATTTCCGATAAAATCAAGATATTCCTGCAATTTATCTTCAATTTTCGGGGCATTTTCAAGCATTTCATTTGTTATGCCTGTAATGTTTCTTATTTTCAGAGGAACAGGCTCATCGGGCTTTATAAGGGTATTGTATGTACTGATTATCTGACCGTTTCTTACTTTTACAGCAGCCATTTCTATTATTTCAGAAGAAGATGCATAACGGTCTGTTGTTTCGAGGTCTATAATGGTATAGTCTTTTATGCTTTTGCGTAAACTTTTACCTTTTGACATTTCTGCACTTCTGTTTCTTTTGAAAGCTCCCATTCTTAAAGAACCAAAGAATACAGATTCGTCCATAACAGGAATGTCGGGATTATCTTTAACATATTTCTGCCAGAATGTTTTGTTTGAACTTGGAGGATATACATTATTACTTTTTACAATTTCAAGGTAAGTATCACTCATAACAATAATATCAGGGGTCTGGTTATGACTTACATCATATGAACCGTTTAAATTGACACCGCCATTTTCGGAAATAAGTTTATGAAAATCCTGAGCGTTCATGCGTTTCAGCTCACCAACGAGGACGACTTTTCTTCCTTTCAGCACACCTTTATTTTCACTCATTTTTAAACTCTCCTTATAAGTTTTATTCATTGTATGTATAACTGTCAAATTCATTGCCTTCAATGTCAAGATAATGAACTACAAATATAGGATTTTCTTTACCATCAAAGTGCTGATACAATTCTGATAATTTTTTAAATCCTGCTTCCGCCATAAAATCAAAAGTTTTTTTGTATTCACTAAAATCTGTAATGTAGAAATAGATTTCGGAGCAATCTTCATTGCGTGTGATATTGGTTATGGTTGTATAATTTTCTGAGGATATGATATTATTAATAGCTTCATCAAAATTATTTCTAAGATTTTGCATAATTTCCTCATAAGCTTCGGCAGTCATGATATAAGTCATAGACCCGTCTGCATTTTCCTGAACACTTGTTACACTTTCATCATTTTCAGCCTCTTTGATTGCTGAATCAATGTTTGAAATCATATTTGACGGAATAGTTATAGTAACATCATCTGGGTTTCTCTGTATCCCTATATCTTCAATAACTTCCAATGTATTTTGCTGTTGAGTGTTTGTTTCAGATGAAAGTTCTGTAATCTTTTCCGTTATAGGCTCTGTTTCTGTACTGGCTGTTTCATTCTCTGTCATTTCAGCGGCAGTTGTGGCTATGGTCGTTGTAATTGTTGTTTCAGCAGCCGTAGTTACTTCTGTTATCGTTATAACTTCGGCAGTTGTTTCGGTTGGAGCAGTCTTTTCTTCGGTAACGGTTGAAGATGTTGATGTACTCTCTCCGCATGAGACTAAACTTGCTATTAGAGCTGAAACAAGAATAATTGATAAATATTTTTTCATAGTTAATTCTCCTTCTTCATTTCATCAATCATAACAACAATTTTGGAACGCTGAACAAGAGAAAGTCCTTTCATCATATCAGCAATTTCAGTTATTTCAGAATCTGATGATGTACTTATATTTATATCTCCATTGTTATTTACACTGTTATCACCTATTTTAATGCTATTATTCATATTCAATATTGGATTTTCAGTCCTTCCAAGAAGATAATCAACTGATATATCGAAGTAATCGGCAATTTTTATAAGAGTATCGGCTTTGATATTGCCTTTTTTCCAAGTTGGCAAATTTCCGCTACTGCCTGTTATTTGTTTACAGAGGTCCGTTATTGCTATTCCATTTTTAACACAAAGTTCCCGAAGTCTTTCAAACATACTAATACCCCCTTTTTGTCGAAAAAGCACAAATTCAATTAATAGAATTTGTATGAACTAATAATTTTTCAATATATCGAAATTAATTTCAAAAATTCGCTTGACATTTTCAAAAACTTGAATTATAATACAATCATGGTAAACCAAAGTAAACGCATGAAGCAAAGGTTAAAGATATGAAAGAAAAAATAATAAGGTTTTTGAATGTGTTAGTAAATATTTTGTGTATTTTGACACTTGCTGTACAAATTACTCAACTCATAACACATAAAGACCTTGCCGCTGATACAATTTATCGCCTTTGGATTGATACAACTGTAATAATGCTTTATCTGAAAAGCGATTCTAATTGCTGAAAAAATCTATTATTGCCTCAATAACATTTTGAACTAATGGAGAGTATTTCTCAGCTATACTTGGAAGAGTATTCATATATACTATTACAGCAGTCACTAATGCACACGCTCCTGATATGGTCAGTTCATATTTAAATTCTGGCGCATCTTCGGGCAGTTCGGCACAAAGAGCATTTAATTTATCTATGACAGAAACAGGCAGTGGTCTGTTATCATCTCTTGCTTTTTCAAGTAACTTTTCAGCACTTAATTGAAGTTCTTCCCATGTAAAGTTTGATGTTTTGCCCCATGTGAAACCTGAAACATCACCCCATGTCAATCCGCTTGATTTATTTTCTGACATATTAATCACTTCCTTTTATTATATTATAACATTTGAGTTTACCAAAGTCAACGATTTTTATAAAATTTGAAAGGAGAATTTGCTTGAAATACAATATCAAGGAAATAAGAATGGACAGGAAAGTAACTCAGCAGGAGTTAGCTGACAGAATAGGTGTAACAAAAGGGTTTATCTGCCGTGTTGAGACAGGCACAAAACCAATATCGCTTGACCTTGCCGCAGCAATAGCCGATTATCTGAATGTAAGTCTTGACGAACTCGCAGGACGTAAGCAGGAGCAGGGGAAAGAGTAATCATCGCAAAACAAACCGCATAGAAAGTATAAAGGAGATGATAGTATGTCGTTTGAAGGCTACCTTGAATTTTTGGGTCTTGAAATCGTAGAAGAAGAACCTGCTCCGCCCTGCAAGACTTTAAAGGAAATTCTTGCAGACGGTGACTGCATTGAGGAACTGCCAAAAGAAGATTATACCGTTAAAAAAGTTGATGAAAATATCAAAAACTTTAAGCAGTACAGGACAGAGAATGAAATTATCTCTACTTACAACACTCCAAAGGCTAATATTATCGTGCATCAGCCTATTCCCGGAAGCATGGAGTACATCAACGGCAGAACGGAATTTATTGAGGGCATGAAACTCTTTTATCAGAATCTTGTCAAAAACGGCTTTAACTGGGATAAAGCCGTCAAACAGGCAAGAGAACACGAAAAATTAAAGAAATATAAAAGCGTTTGAGGAAAAAACAATGACTGAAATTATTATAAAAGGCAATGAAAACGATATTTCGCTGATAGTTGAAATGATTAAAAAGACTTACAATGTTGAACTGACAGATACCTGTCTGAAAATACTTTCAGGCAAAGAACAAGGCGAAATCGTCAGCGAGCTGATGAGCAGCGTTGATGTTCTTAAAAATCTCATGAACAAAAAGGAGCAGAACCATGACAAAACGTGAACTCGCCATAATAATGGCATATACGGACGTTACAACGCTTACAGGTGACGACTTAAAATATTTTTATGAGTATGTGTCGGAGGTTGTAGGCAGGGAAATTTATACACATGAAATAGCAAAAGCTGTCAGTCTTTACAAGAATACGATTATCAAAAACGATTTTGCCGCCCTCTGTCAGTCTGCAACCAATGACTGAGGAAGCAAGGAGATGATTAAATGGAAAAGAAACGTGAATTTATAGAAGCTTTGGGGGATATTCTGCGTGAATATTCCCGTGAGAACGTCAATTATATCAGCTATGCAACAGTAAACGGTCAGGAGTATGCTCAGATTGTTTACATGAACGGTTACAGGAAACAGGTCAATATCACAGGAGATAGCTGTGCGGCGGTTCTTCACGATATTTACCGTGTTTTAGTGCGATAATACGGAGTGCTGATATGAAAGCATACACCAATTCTGACCTGCTGAAAGCTATGTACATAGTTGATAAGCTGTATGATATTGCAGGGATTTATATTTCAGCAACGGATATCATTGAGAAGTGCGAAAATGAACAGGAGCTTGACTTCCGGTATTATCCTCTTTGCTATAACAAATGGTAAGCGATTCGGCGGTTCGCTATAAAAAAGTACCGCTGCCATGCCCGAAAGGGCTGAATATAATTGAAAGGAGAAAATCTATGCTTACAGTTAAAAAGCC
>JAFYFU010000088.1 GCA_017543595.1 Ruminococcus sp.
TCACGAATCCGAAACCGCTTCTGTCGTGTGCATAGGCACCTGCCTTAGCCTCAGCAGCCTTTGAAGTATCTTCTTTTCCGCTGATTACGGGAACAACTTTCATTGTGTGGCTGCCTGCCGAAAGACCTACCGCATCGGCTCTGAAATAGCCTTTGTACTGTCTTACGAGCATGGAATCTATCTGTTTTCCGTCAACGTATACATTGTAGCCTGTTGCGTTGTCAACGGGTGACCACTGTGCATACATACCTTCGCCGTAGCCTGCTGATGTGCTTATGCTTACGCTTGCAGCGGCAAATGTTGTCATCATTGAATTTGTCATGCCTGCGATAACTGTGCTGCCGCCCAGAACTCCCGCAACGGAAGTCACAGACATAAGGGCTGCGGCTGTGAGCGAAACCACTCTCTTTCTCAACATTGTGTTTCTCATTTGTATTCCCTCCAAGAAAAATAAAAAAATATAATGATATTACAAGTACGCCTATTGCGTACCTACGTATTAGTGTGATTATATTATAACGCATAAATCCTGTTTTTTCAATGATATATAATACTCATTAACTGATGTTTTGTGCTTTTACTCAAAGTAGATTAATACAAAAAATCATTATGCAGTTTATAAATAAGCTGTAAAAATGCAATTGTATATAATAAACAGCAAAAATTGAACAGTACATAATTTTTCAGCAATAATTGACTTGAAATGTTCATAAAAATGTAATAGAATATATACATAAGCTTAACAAATGAATACGGCAGGGAGTATGCCGTGAAAAGAATTATTTTTATTTGGAGGGAAAACACTATGAAAAAGAGTATCCTTAAAAGACTCGTTTCCGGTGCTGTGTCCGCCTTTCTTACCATGACAGCGGTCATGCCCGCAGCAGGTTCTGCGGCTAACCCCGACTATCAGGAAACTTTCAAAAAAGACGGCTATGACTACGAACTCTGGAATCAGTACAGTCAAGGCACTACGAGATTTGATGCGGGAAGCAACGGAACTTATTCCTGCCAGTGGAGCGGTATTCACAACGTTCTTTTCCGTGCAGGAAAAAAATGGAACGATAACCCCCGCTGGGATTCGCTTGACGGTATAGCAGTTGACTATGCCTGCGAATACAATCCTTCGGGAAACTCGTATCTCTGTATATACGGCTGGACGGTTGACCCGCTCGTTGAGTATTACATCTGCGACACTTACGGCAGTTGGAGACCACCCGGAGACGGTTTCCAGAAAATGGGTCTTATCAAGGTTGACGGCGGTACTTACGAAGTTTATTCGGGTGAGCATGACGGTCCTTCAATCGACCCGAATGTAAACCACTTCAAACAGTATTGGAGCGTAAGGGTTGACAGCGATTTGCGTTCCGAAGGTACTATAACGGTTTCCGACCACTTCAAGGCTTGGGAACAGTACAACATGAAAATGGGCGGTCTGCACGAAGTTGCTCTCAACGTTGAGGGCTGGGAAAGCTCAGGTACAGCAAATGTAACTAAAAATGCTCTCCGAATCGGTGACGGCAGCGGCGGCGATGACCCCACTATCATAGATGACAAGCCCGGCGAAGTTACCGCACAGCCCGATGAAAACGGCTGCTACTTCACAAGCAGTTTCGACAGCGGAAAAGACAAATGGACTTCACGAGGAGAAACTGTTCTCTCAAACGATACAAAGAACTACTATGACGGCGGCAGTTCACTCTATGTTTCAGGCAGAACAGAGGACTGGAACGGCGCAGCTTTATCGCTCCCGACAGATGCTTTCGTTGCAGGAAACACTTACAGCATAAGCCTTGCGGCACTTCAAAAGAGCGGTTCTGTTCAGCCTATGAAACTTACCCTTGAATATACAGACGCATCAGGCAAGAAGAATTATTCAACAGTCGCTGAGGCAGACGTAAACTCAGGCGAATGGACAAAAATTGAAAACAAGTCATACACAATCCCCACAGGTGCAAGCGGACTTCTCCTCTATGCAGAGGCTACTGACCCGACAATTGATTTCTGGATTGACAGTGCAATAGGTGCTGTTGAGGGTACTGCTTCATCAGTTGTTACAGGCAGCGGAACTGTTGAGGGCAAAACTTCTCAGGTTACGGAAAAACCCACAGAAGCTCCCACACAAGCTCCCACAGAACAGCCCACAACAGTAACTCCCGTTACCAACAGAGTATGGGGCGATGCAAACCTCGACAACAATGTAAGTATTTCAGACGCAGTTTCAATACTCCAGTATATGGCAAACGGTGAGAAATATCCCCTTGAAGGCGAAGCTCTCATAAACGCAGACGTTTACAAGCACGGTGACGGCATAACAGGAAATGACGCAGGCTCAATACAGAAATATGATGCAGGCGCAATTTCATCTCTTCCCGAAAGCTATAAAGACGGTGTTAAGCCCGAAGACACTCCATCTCCTTCTACGCCCTCTACAACCGTTCCCGATACGCAGGACGTATCGGGAGAGGGCAAAATTTACAGCATCTCTTTCGACAATGCCGCTGATATAGAAGCTCAGGGCGATGTTGTAATAGCACTCGACAAGGATAATTATTATTCTGACGGTTCTTCCGCAAAGGTTTCAGGCAGGTCGGATTCATGGCAGGGCGTTGCAAAAACTCTCGGCAATGATTTCTCGGCAGGCAAATCTTACAGTTTCAGCGCAGCAGTTATGCAGGCAAGCGGTTCACCCGTTGGTTTCGCACTCACTTTACAGTACAATGACGAAACAGGAAAAGCTCACTACGACAATATCACATCTGCTACGGCTAAGTCAGGCGAATGGACAAAGATTGAAAATGCATCTTTCAAAATTCCCGCAGGCGCATCTGATATGAAAGTCTATGTTGAAACTCCCGAAAGCAAAACTGATTATTATGTTGATGATTTGGTTCTTGCACATGACGGAACAAAATCCTCAGTTGTAACGGGCAAGGGCGTTGTTACAGCAAAAGCTCCCGAAAAGCCCGCAGCAAAAGACGGCGTTGATATTTCATGGATTGACCCCTCAAAGCCTATGGTTGCCATAAGCTTTGATGACGGCGCAAAGGGTACTGACCCCGGTTCTCCCTCAATGAGAATAATAAACGCTATCGCAGACGCAGGTTTCCATTCAACATTCTTCTATGTTGGTGACTGGACAAACGATTCCAACAAGGGCGAAGTTCAGTACGCTTACAGCAAAGGCATGGAAATCGCAAACCACTCCACAACTCACCCCAAGCTTACAGAAAAATCAGAATCCGAAATAAGAAGCGAATTTGATACAACTCATGCAAAGCTTAAATCAATAATCGGTGCAGAACCTTCAAAAATGATGCGTCTGCCTTACCTCAACTGCGATTCAAAAGTTCAGTCCGTACTCAATGATGTTGCACTTATAACCTGCAAAATCGACACAGGCGACTGGAACAAGGCAAGCACACAGGATATTATCTCAAAGATAACAAACGCAATGAATGACGGTTCTCTCAAAAATTCAATCGTTCTCTGCCACGAAACTTACGACACAACAGCAGAAGCTATGGAATATCTCGCTCCCTATCTCAAATCTCAGGGCTGGCAGATAGTTACAATTTCTGAAATGTTTGCAGTAAACGGCAAGGAACTCAAAGGCGGCACAGTTTACACAAGCTGCAACTAATTAAGAAAACATCACTCCCAAATATAAAGGACGGCTGTATTATTCAGCCGTCTTTTTGTATTATTTTATAATTTTCGTAAATAATAATAAAAATCAGGGGCGTCCCCCATTCAAAATAATAAATAAAAAGACAGGAGGAAAATTGTGTCAAGCCGCAAAAGACACAATTTGACAATTCTAAATGTGTGTAATACTTATCCGTTCTCTTATATTGTATGTTCTTGTAATTTTTGCCGTCAGGCTGATGGGAAAACGTCAGCTCGGAGAATTACAGCCTTCGGAACTGGTCATAACCATTCTTGTTTCAAATATAGCAACTCTGCCACTCGAAGATTCGGGGATTCCGCTTATAGTAGGAATAACTCCCATTTTATCGCTTGTATGCTTTGAAGTAATAGTTTCTTGGATAAATCTGCGGTTTTCAAAAATAAGAAAAATTATTTCAGGCAGTCCGAAAATAATTGTCAGCAACGGAAAAGTTGACCCCGAAGTGCTGAAAGAACTGAGGTTTTCCGTTGATGATTTGATGATGGCTCTGCGTGGAAAAGATATTTTCGATATTTCGGAAGTGCAGTTTGCGGTTGTTGAAACTACGGGGGCGGTTTCCGTCATGAAAAAACAGCCCGAAGACATTCCCTCACGGAAAGATTTAAATATAAAGGCGGAATCGTCAGACCCGCCGAAAATTATAATCTCTGACGGGGAAATTGTAAAAGCCTCCGCAGATTCTCTTAATATATCCGAAAAACAGATAAAAAAATTACTTGTGAATATTAAAATAAATGATGTTTTTATAATGACTGCCGATGAAAATAAAAATATCTGCATTATAACAAAAAACGGCGAAAATATAAGGAGATGAACCTGTGACAAGAATAAAAATAAGCATTGGAATAATTCTTGCTTTGATATCAATAAGTATTTTTTCGGGCGTGTGGGTGAATAAAAGCTGTGATGTTTTTCTTTCTTATATATCGGAAATTCAGGACAATCCCGAAAATGCAGGCGAATATGCCCGTATCCTTGAAAAGAAATGGGAGAGTTTCCGAAAAACCGCCTGTATTCTGATACTGAACGAAAAACTTGATGATGCGGAGGAAATCTGTTCAGAACTGCCCTTTATGAACAATTCAGATGAAATAACCGCCGCCGCAGAAAAACTTAAACATATAATTAAAAATATAAAAGAAAGCGAATATCCGCATATATTGAATATATTATAAAAAAATCCCCTTTTCAGGGGAAATTTTTATTTTTTTCCAAGAATATAATTATTCAAATCAACAAGGTCTGAAACGTTTATTTTTCCGTCAAGATTGAAATCGCAGGCAAGCTTTTCCCTGATTCCGTTTATGCCGTCTGTTATGGCTTTTCTGAGGAGGATAAAGTCAAAAATATCTGTTCTGTCATCGCCTGTTATATCTCCCCTTGTGAAATTTATTTTTTCAATTTCCTCATGATATCCGCAGGTTTCGCAGTCACGGCTTTTAATTCCGTGTACATCAATTGTGTATTCTCCGAACTCATGTTCAGACATTATAATTTCACCGCACTGTTTGCAGAATTTGGCGTGTGATTTTTCGTCATACGGCATATAGTCCGTATATTCATGATTCTGCCACTCGGAATATCCGCAGTCATTACAGACAAAAGTATGAAATTTTTCGTTATATGATTCAAATGAAGTGTTTTTATGCTGTAAGCTGTCCGCAGTAATTTTAAATACTGCACTTTTGCCGTTTCCGCAGTCATATGTGTAGCTTATCGTATTCCCCTGCGGAATAAACTGTCCGTATTCTGTAAAATACCCGCCTGAAATATCAGAAACTCCTGAATCATCGGGAATATTTCCAATCAAAGTCACACATGAAACATCACCTAAATTTCTTACACAGTTTTCGCAGACAAGGGTTTTCATGCGGTAAAGGTCGGAAAGATTGAGTTTGTTTATCGGGTTGCCGCTGCAATCAAGAGATTTAAGACTTGTGAAAAACTCTATTCCCGTAAAATCATATATATTCATATCGGAAACATTCATTTCCTCAACAGGTTCATATTCATCACTTGTCAGGTAACCGTCATTGTTTTTGTCAAAATTTTCTGAGACAAATTCCCTGAAATTTTCATCGGGGAAATTTTCGGAATCTATAATAACTCCCAGATTCGTGAAAGCCTTTATGCAGACATTGCTTTCAACTCTTTTGCAGGAATCCCACCATTTTGAAATAACACCGCCGTCATCGGGATAATAAGACGCATAGAATGAAACTCCCGTACCGGAAGGCTTTTCGTCCATGTAAAACATTGAACCTGTCTTTTCAAAAATTACTTCAACGGAAAAATATGTACCGCCCTGCATAAATACAGGCTTGTCAAGCTTAACCGTATGATATCCCGCATATGCCATATTTCCCCTCTGTTCGGAAACAAGTTCTCCGCTTGTGGGGTCGGCGGCGGCGGTTAAATTCTTGTAGACCCTGATTATATACGGGTTGTCCGCATCAATCGTATTGAAAGAAACTGCCGAAAGAATTTCGTTTCCCGATGACTGAAACACATTTGCCGCAGCTATGCCCGCATTTTCAAAAAATCTGTAATGCGAAAGCATACCGTCATACTGATAATTGCAATCATAATTATCGGCTTTTTCCATATCAAAAAAAGTTATCCTTGCGAGGTTCACATCATAGTAAGAAAGCCAGAAAAAGCCGTCATCTCCCCATTTACTGCCCCAACTGTTTTTGCAAAGCCATGCGCCGTCCTTTTCGGGCGGAGAAACAAAATTTTTACGGCTGTAATCATCGTCCCAGCCTATGACGGTTACTGCATGGTTTGTCCGTTCTTTTTCCGTACAGCAATACGAACTGTTTCTTTCGGAAAAATATTCATCTGCATCGTAATATGATGCCATACACGCACCCATTCGCATCATGTGGGATTTAACGGCAGTTATATCGGACGCATCAACTATGTCATTTCCTTCAAGGTGAAAATCCGAGAGATATCTTTCACTTTCATCAATTTCGGGGAGTTCCGAGGCAGGCGGAACACTTTTTTCAAGTCTTGCGCCGTTCCACCTTGCAAGCGTTTCAATAGCGGTCATATTGCTGCCGCCCAAATCATAGCCGTCAATGCCGTTGTTTTCCCCGTCCGCAAAGAGACAGTCAAGTTCGTTCGGACTTGCCTTGCAGTTTCCGAACCATATCAGATGTGCTTCCGAAAGGTCAATTGAACTGTCCGCATAATTTTTCATTATGAGATTTGATTCCGCCGAGGCAAGGGCAGAAAATGCCCAGCAGCAGCCTGTCGGATTCTGATTCTTGACAGATGTGACCGCATTTATATCACGTAGGTCATATTTTACAGGATATTTAACAGCCCTGTCACCGTATTTCGGAATAAGCACAGGGGAAAATTCCTTTCCGTATTCGTCCCTGTAAGTAACTTCACATTCTCCGTATTCCGAAGAAGAATTTTTAACGGGAAATATACATTTTTCCTCGGCCATTTCAACGGCATTTGCAGAAATAACAGGCGAAGCCCCTATGACGGACAGTAAAAATGCGCCCGCAAAAAATTTTTTAAGATATGATTTTTTCATAACCGCCCTCCCTTATCATATATTGTTGATATTATACCATATTTTTATTTTACTGTCAATAATAAAGGCGATATTTCCGAAAATTTTACATAAAAAAGCGTCCCTTTAAAGGAACGCCTTTTAAAAATCAGCTTCTGAGTTCTGCACCTATTGCGGAAAGTGCTTTAAGTGCCTTTTTAACTGCACTGTCAGCCTGTTCGTCCGTGAGAGTTCCCTCATGCGAACGCATTGAAATTGAATATGCAACACTCTTTTTGCCGTTCTTTTTCATGTCATCGCTTCTGTAAACATCGAAAAGAGTAACCTTTTCAAGAATCTTTCCGACAGCTTTTCTGATAGCCTTTTCAAGTTCTGCAACAGGCATTTCCTCATCAACGACAAGGCTGAGGTCACGGGTAGTTGCAGGGAATTTCGGGAGCGGTGAATATTTTATCTCACTGCATGAAACTTCCATAAGTTCATTTATTTTAAGTTTTGCGGCATAGGTCTTAGTGCCGATTCCGTAATTTTCCTGAACATCGGGGTGAATTTCACCGAATATTCCGAGAGTTTTTCCGTCTTTGATTGCAACTGCACTTCTGCCGGGGTGGAAAGCTGATTTCTCGTCAAATTCGTCACAGTCCTCTGCCCTGACGTATTCAACGCCGTCAATGTGCATTTCTGCGAAAATCTGTTCAATCATGCCTTTAAGTGCATAGAAGTCATAGTCTCCGCCGTACATACCGATAACGAGTGTCTGAGGTTCTTCGGGGAGCGAATACTCATATCTGTGCTTTGTTTTTCCGCTGTTTGCGAGAGTATCTCCGTTTATGAAGGGCTTTTCCTCGGAAACGGGGAGATATTCCTTTGAAACTTCAAAAAGGCAGGCTTTTTCGTTTCTGTTGTTGTAGTTGAAAGAGAGAACATCAAGAATTGACGGGAGTGAAGTTGTTCTCATAACGCTTGTATCTTCGCCGAGGGGATTCATAATCTTGACAGCATTTCTGAGTTTGCTGTTTTCGGGGAGTTTGATTTTGTCAAAATATTTCGGCGATACGAATGAATATGTTGCGATTTCATAACCTCCGAGAGATACGGCTGTATTTCTCAAAGCACGGATAAATTTCTGTTCTTCGGTGTATTCAGCCCTTGCAATTCCCCTGAAATCCGTTGAGGGAATATCGTTATAGCCGTAAATTCTTGCTATTTCTTCGGCAATATCAGCCTTACATTCTATATCTATCCTGAAAGACGGTGCAATAACTTTTCCGTCTTTTACCTCAAAGCCGAGGCGGTTGAGATAGTTTATCATATCTTCTTCTGAAATATCTGTTCCGAGGAAATCATTTGTCCATTTGCTGTCAAAATCAACTGCTGCGGGGGTCTTGTCGGTATAGTCGCAGTCAATTACAGTGTTTAAAACTTCGCCTGCTCCGAGAAGTTCAACAAGTTCAAATGCTCTCTTTAAACAGGTCATTGAAATAAGTCTGTCAACGCCCTTTTCATATCTTGCGGAAGCGTCTGATTTAAGTTTCAGAGCCTTTGAAGTACGTCTTACCTGAGTGAGTTCAAAATATGCGGATTCAAATACAACAGTGTTTGTATCTTCCATGATACCGCTGTATTCACCGCCCATAACACCTGCAACGGCAACGGGTTTCTTTTCATCGGCGATAACAAGCATATTCTCATCGAGTTCACGTTCAACACCGTCAAGAGTCATGATTTTTTCGCCCTTTACGGCATTTCTTACATTGATATGTGCGCCCTCAACATATCTCAAATCAAAGGCGTGCATGGGCTGACCGTATTCAAGCATTACATAGTTTGTAATATCAACAAAATTATTGATAGGTCTTACACCGCTTGCACGGAGTCTTTCCCTGAGCCATCTCGGAGACGGTTCAATTTTAACGTTTTTAACTATTCCCGCACAGTATCTCTGACATTTTTCCGTATTGTGGATATCAACTTTGAGCATATCGTTGATATTTCCGTCAATACCCTTGTATTCGGGAGCTTTTACATTAAGCGGTATTCCGTATGTTGCGGCTGTTTCCCTTGCAAGTCCGATAACGCTGAGGCAGTCTGGGCGGTTTGAAGTTATTTCAAATTCAACGGAAATATCATTAAGTCCTATTGCCGACTGAATATCCTGACCGATTTTGCAGTCCTCCTGCATAATGAAAATTCCGTCCTCGATTGCATAGGGGAAATCACGCTTGTCAAGTCCGAGTTCTCCGAGTGAACAGAGCATACCGTTTGATGCAACACCACGGAGTTTTCCTTTTTTGATTTTAACGCCGTTGGGCAGAGTTGAACCGTCAAGCGCAACGGGAACGATATCTCCTGCATTTACATTTGATGCGCCTGTTACAATCTGTATGGGGGCATCTTTTCCGACATCTACCTGACAAACAACGAGGTGGTCGGAATTTTCGTGCGGAACTACTGAGAGTATTTTTCCGACAACGACATTTTCTATATTTTTACCCTCTTGGGTATAACATTCAACTTTTGAACCGCTCATGGTGAGAGCATGGCAGTATTCCTTTATCGGCACATTGATATCAACATAATCCCTGAGCCATTTCATAGATAAATTCATATCTTTTTTCCTTTCGCTGATTTATTTTCAATACTGAGCGTAATGATTATACTGTGCATCGGGAGATTCACAGGAGCAGAAAACAGTTTCGCCCTCTATCTCTCCGTTGTAATAGGGTACTACATAGGCATAAATTCCCGAAAAATCCGTACCTGTTGTGAGTTTTATTTCATTTGTCTCAAAGCGGATTGTATCGGTTGTGTAAATGCCCTGAGTAACGTATGTAACATAAACATAGTCATAGTTTCCGGTTATGTTCAGGTAATAGTCATATCCGTAACCTGTTTCTGACGGGAGCGCATAAACATATGCGGTATCAATTCCGGGAATCCATTTCTGACTGTATGTGTATTCATAGGGCTGAGTTTCCTGCTGATAATATGTTTCGGGTTCTGTAACCGTCTGTTCAGTTGCTTCGGTAGTTGTTGTAACGGGCACTTCAACATAAACAATTTCCGTAACTGTTACTACTTCGGTAACGACTGCGGTAGTTTCTGTCGTAACGATTTCCGTTTCGGTGACGGGTTCTGTTTCGGCAGCAGTAGTTTCCGTTTCTGTTTCTGCAATGGTTTCTTCTGTGGTAGTTTCCTCGGTTGAAACTGTTTCGGTTGATGTTTCAGCCGAAGTAACGACAGTAGTCACGGGCTGTTCGAGGATTATTCTGTCAGCTTTTACATATCCTTCAAAACTGCCTGATTTTACAAGAAACCATTCGCCTGAAAATTCAAATATGTCAACTGTCTCCCCGTCACGCAGATGAGTTACAGTTTTGCCTTTTTCATCGGGTTCTGAGTGCATGACGGCATATTTTTCGTTTTCGGGAACAGTGACATATCCCTGAAAATCGTAAACATTTTCCGTAATATCCTGTCTTGTTGCTTCTTTTTCATCTTCAATCTGCTGATTGCTTCTGACACCGCATGAATTTACTGCCGATGCCATACAAAGACATAATGCAAAACAAAAAATCTTTCTCATATATCCCCCTATAAAACTTTTTCTTTTGGCGTACCTGAACGGCACAACCTGTTTTTCACCTTTATAAACTTCTTAAAATTGTGTCAAAACCATGATGTCATATATTTTGATAAACTATCAGAACTGGCTTAAAAATCTCAAATCGTTCTCATAGAGAAGTCTCAAATCGTTGATATCGTATCTTCCCATAACCATTCTTTCAAGTCCGAGACCGAAAGCAAATCCCGAATATACACTGCTGTCGATTCCGCAGTTTTCAAGAACTTTCGGGTGAACCATTCCTGCTCCGAGGAGTTCTATATATCCCTCGTCCTTGCACATTGAACAGCCTTTTCCTCCGCAGTTGAAACAGCTTATGTCAACTTCACAGCTTGGTTCAGTGAACGGGAAATGGTGCGGACGGAAACGGAGTTTGCAGTCATTTCCGTAGAGTTTTTTCATAAGCATTTCAAGAGTGCCTTTAAGGTCGCTCATTTTTATTCCCTTGTCAACAACAAGTCCCTCTATCTGGTGGAAAAGCGGAGAATGTGTTGCATCAACGGCATCTGAACGGAAAACCCGTCCGGGAGAAATAATTCTTATCGGAGGCTTTTTGTTTTCCATTACATGAACCTGAACGGAAGAAGTCTGTGTTCTGAGCAGAATTTTCTCATTTGTACCCTCTATGTAGAAAGTATCCTGAGTATCTCTTGCTGGGTGGTCGGGCGGAAGATTCAGAGCCTCAAATACATGATAGTCGTCATCTATTTCGGGACCGTCTGCAATTTCAAAGCCCATGCCGACAAAAATTTCTCTTATTTCGTTTTCAACCTTTGTAAGCGGGTGAAGTTTTCCGAGAGGCATCTGTTTTCCGGGGAGAGTTATGTCAATTCTTTCCTCTCTTAGTTTTGCGGTCTGTGCCTCTGCTTTCAGATTTGCAAGCATTGTTGCGATTGTTTCCTCAATATCGGCTCTCACCTTGTTTGCAAGCTGACCGATAACGGGTCTTTCTTCGGGCGAAAGTTTGCCCATTTGTTTGAGAATTGCAGTCAGTTCGCCTTTTTTTCCGAGGAATTTGATTTTCAGTTCTTCGAGTGCTTTTATCTCCTTACAGGAAGAAATTTCCTGCTTTGCAAGCACTTCGATTTTTTCAAGCTGTTCTTTCATTCTTTCAACTCCTAAAATAAATTAAAAAAAGTCCTGTCCGACAGGACAAGACTTAGAAAACCTTGCTATACCACCTTAGTCGGGAGAGCAGTCACTCTCTTGTCCTTAACGCAGACGTACGTCATGCCCTACATAATTTCAAGCAGCCTCTCGTGAGTGAACTTCGGCACGGAAAATTACAGAACATCACACCAAACAATTCCTCTCTTTGGAAATTCTCCGTACTTACTCTCTCAGTCTTAAAGTTATAAAAATATTATAATACCTTTTTTATAAAAAATCAAGTCTTTATCTTGAATTTTCTGAAAAAATATGCTATATTATGAAGTATAAGGGCGATTTTTAAAAACATTCGTGAGATTTACACAAATAATAATCAAAAAACTTCCGTTTGTTTCATTATATGGAAACCTGCGGAAACAAAACAAAAGGGAGATGTTCCATGAAAAAAATATCTTTAAATGAAAAAAATATAAAACTCATCGGAAGAACACACATCGAAAAAAATTGGCTGTGTCTGATTCTTTCGGGGACGGGCTGTGAATTTTCCTTTACGGGGAAAAAACTTGATATAAGCATTTCCTGCGATGATGATTCATACCTTGACGGAAAATCCTGCAATTACCCAAGAATCGCAGTTATGGCTGACGGAAAATTCATAGTCAAAAAAGTTATTGAAAACCCCACCGAAAAATATAATATCATAAACAGCGAAACAACTGTCACGAAAAATATTAAAATAATTAAATTGTCCGAGGGGGCATTTTCAATAGCACTTGTAAACGAAATTGAAACAGATGATGATGCCGTTATAAACCCCGCTCCCGAAAAAAATCTGAAAATAGAATTTATAGGCGATTCAATAACCTGCGGTTACGGAGTTGACGACAGCAATTTACTTTCGGACTTTTCAACCCGTGCCGAAAACTGCATGAAAAGCTACGCATACGTGACAGCAGATATACTAAATGCAGATTACAGCCTTTTTTCATACAGCGGATACGGAATAATAAGCGGTTACACCTCTGACGGAGTACGCAACACAAACGAAATTCTTCCGCAGTATTACGAAAGTATCGGCTTTTCGTACAGCAGTATCAACGGCAGGAAAACTCAGGATATAAAATGGGATTTCAGCCGTTTTGTCCCCGATATAATAGTAATAAATCTCGGAACAAACGACAACTCTTTCTGTATTTATCATGAGGAGGCTTTTGCGGAATTTGAGGACAAATACATTGAATTTCTCGGAAAAATCAGAAAAAACAATTCCGATTCCGAAATAATATGCACTCTCGGCATTATGAACATTGAAACCTGTCCCCATGTCAGAAATGCCGTAAAGCGTTTCAATGACAGTCACACACATTTCTTTGAATTTACAATGCAGGACGGAAGGCTTGGATTTGCCTCGAATTTCCACCCCTCTGAGGATACTCACAGATACGCCGCAGAGGAACTTGTTTCTTTCATAAAGGAAAATATTTTTAAAAATTCAAGTAAAAACTATTGAAAAATTTTTATGCATATGATATAATAATTCCATGGGAAATATTCCGTCAGGGCTTAGTGAAAGGAGTATGTGTCATGAACGAATTTATTATAATATGGGCTGTTCTTACAGTCGTGTTTGTTGCTGCGGAAATATCAACCGTACAGTTAATATCAATATGGCTTGCGGCAGGTGCTTTCATAACATTGTTGTGTACCTATTTCATGGAAATTCCTTTCTGGATACAGCTTATGATTTTCGTTGTGACATCTGCCGTACTGCTTGCGGTGACTTTTCCGATTCTGCACAAAAAATCAAAAAACCAAAAATACATACCTACCAATTCCGAACTTGACATAGGCAAAAAAGCCGTTGTCGCAGAGGAAATAAATGCCGACAAGGGGACGGGGCGTGTCACCCTGAACGGCGTTGATTGGAGCGCATTTTCCGAAAACGGGGAAATTATCCCAAAAGACAGCATTGTAACCGTCACATCGGTAAAGGGCGCAAAACTTAAAGTAAAACTTTGATACGGAGGAAATTTTTATTATGGGTACTATTATAATTCTCGCTGTTATTGCTTTTATTCTTATTGTTTTCATAAGTTCCGTCAAAATCGTTCCGCAGGCTCACGTCTTTGTTATTGAGCATCTTGGTTCTTTCAAATGCGAATGGGAAACGGGTATGCATTTCCTTATGCCGTTTTTCGACAGGGTTGCGGGAAAAGTTTCCCTTAAAGAAAAAGTCGTTGATTTCAAGCCTCAGCCCGTTATCACAAAAGATAACGTTACAATGCAGATAGATACGGTTGTATTCTATCAGATAACAGACGCAAAACAGTATATTTACGGTGTTGAAAGACCTCTCGCAGCTATTGAGAATCTCTCCGCAACAACTCTCCGTAATATCATAGGCGAAATGGAACTCGATGCAACTCTTACTTCCCGTGATGTAATCAATACTAAAATAACATCTATTCTCGACCAGGCAACTGACCGCTGGGGAATAAAAGTAAACCGTGTGGAACTTAAAAATATCCTCCCGCCGAGAGAAATTCAGGACGCTATGGAAAAACAGATGAAAGCCGAACGTGAACGCCGTGAGAAAATCCTTCAGGCGGAAGGTGACAAAAAATCTCAGGTTCTCGTTGCGGAGGGCGAAAAAGAATCTCAGATATTAAGGGCGCAGGCTAAGAAAGAATCTCAGATTCTCGAAGCGGAAGCCGAAAAACAGGCTATGATTCTCCGTGCAGATGCCGTCAGGGAACAGAAAATACTTGAAGCTGAGGGTGAAGCACAGGCTATTCAGCTTGTTCAGCAGGCTGTTGCGGACAGTATCGTAAAACTTAACAATTCAAGTCCGAGCGACAGAGTTATAAAACTCAAAGCCCTTGAATCGTTCTCAAAAGCCGCTGACGGTCAGGCAACAAAAATAATAATCCCCAGTGAAATTCAGGGAATTGCAGGTCTTGCAGCAGGTCTCAAAGGAACTCTTGAAAAGTAAATATTATCAAAAATGCGGACTGATTTTTTAATCAGCCCGCATTAATTATTTCTGATTTTTGGTTTTTATTGCGCCTATTGCGATTAAAGCCGCACCTACTGCCGCTATGAGAGCGGCTGTTGTGCCTGCATCTCCCGTCAGCGGAGAATTTTCAGCAGCAATTGCATATGCCCCTGTCCCCGTGAAAGCATATGTCATAATGAAATTCATGGCTTTTTCTCACCCCCAAAAATTATCAGAGCTTAGTGAATCTTACTGTGCCGTCAGCAGCCTTTCCGCAGAATATAGCCTTTGGTCTTGCCCATACCCTTCCGTCCGAGAGAGATTTGTAAACATCAAGGTCCTCATTGTTTTCGCTGTGTCTTGCAAGGGCTATAACTTCATATTCTCCGCCCTTGTAGTGACGGTATCTTGCGCCTACGACAGCTTCTGTCTCCTTGGGAGCTTCTTCCTGTACGGGAGGTGTTTCGGGCTGGATATTTACGATATCATCGGAAACTATTATCATAGCCGAGAACGGAGGCATATTTATTTTTGCGTTTCCGTTTTCAACATTAATCTTATTTGCGCTGAGTACATCGACAAGCGCATTGAGATGAGTGCCGAAATTAAATTCATGCGAATTATCAGCAAGGTTAAGAGCAACATAAACAGTCTGGTCTCCCTGAGTTTTCTTGAAAAGAAGCTGCTGATTTGTTATCTGCAATCTCTCATAGCTGCCTGTTCTTACTGCGGGATAAGCCCTGTAAATTCTGCCGAGTTTTACGATATGCTTGTAAAGTTCGGTGTTTTCCTTTTCCATATCGGCGAGGTGCAGACAGGGGCGGAGGTTGTCATCGGAATTATTTTCTTTTCTTCCCTTTACGCCGTATTCACTTCCGTAATATATTGACGGAATACCCGGCATTGTGTACATGAGTGTATACACAAGAGGAAGGTGTGCGGGGTTGTTCAGGGTGCTTGCAAGGCGGTTTACATCATGGTTGTCAACGAAATTATAGAGATTTATATTCTTGTAGATACCGCCGTTTGTGCCTGACTGACGGTTTATTGAATAGTCTATCTCAAAATAGTTCTTGTCATTGTGTGAGGAATAAAGTCCCTTGTAACATTCATAGTTTGTAACACTGTCAAGCATTTCGGGGTTTGCCCAGCGGTTGTAATCGCCGTGGATAATCTCACCCATAAGCCAGAAATCAGGCTTTTTGCCCTTGCAGAAACTTCTTATTCTCTTGAAGAAATCAAAATCTATGCAGTCGGCTGCGTCAAAACGTATGCCGTCAATTCCGAATGATTCTATCCAGTAATTTATTGCATCAATGAGATGGTCTGCAACGCCTACGTTTCTGAGATTGAGTTTTACAAGGTTGTAGTGACCGTTCCAGCCCTCATACCAGAAAGGGTCTCCGCAGGGGCTTTGTCCGTTGAAATTGAGATTCTGAAACCAGTCGCAGTAACCGCTTCCCTGACCTTTTTCCTGAATGTCAACAAACTGAGGGAATTTTCTGCCTACATGATTGAAAACGCCGTCAAGGATAACTCTTATGCCGTTTTCGTGCATACGGTCGCATATAAATCTGAAAGAATTATTGTCGCCGAGTCGGCGGTCAATAGTCTTGTAATCTATTGTATCATAGCCGTGTTCAACGGATTCAAATACAGGTCCGAAGTAAACAGCATCAACGTTCATTTCTTTGAGATGAGGAATCCATTCGAGAACCTTGTCGAGGCGGTATACAATTTCGCCTCCGTTGTTGAATTTCGGCGCGCCGCAGAAACCAAGCGGATAGATGTGATAAATTATGGCATTGTCGTACCAGTTCATTTTTATTAACTCCTTTGTTTATATTTTTATATATTAATATGAAAACATATTATTATTTAATTTGGGATTATAATAAAGTTTGATTAGAATTAAAAGGGGGGCTTGGGGGGAAAATTGCGCCCTTGACACAATGAACGAAAAAATCTTTGATTTTTGAGTGAATGTGTCAAGCCCTGAAAGGCGCAATTTGCCCCCCATTCTAAATAATAAATCAGGAATATGCTTGTTTAAGATATTATTTAAATTCGGAATTATTATAAAGTTTGAATAGAATTAAAAAGGGGGCTTGGGGAATAATTTTAAATAATAAATCAGGAATATGCCTGACTAAGATATTAAATTATAAATTAAATTATTATTTTTCGCTGCCTTCAAGATAATATGATGCCTCCATGTCGGCAACATTGAGTGCAAGCGCAAGGGGATACATTTCAAGGGCTTTGCCTATTGTATTTTTATCTTCTATTCCCGAAAATCCCATGTGCCAGCGTATCGCCATAGCCTCATCACGGGTAAGTCTGCCCTCTCCGTAGAGATAGCCCGAAATTATATAGACGGATTTTTCACCGTGACCGTAGGGAACATTGTCCTTGATTGTATAGAACGGAACTTTTTCCCACTGACCCGTTTCGTCATTTTTTCTGTTTCTCATTTCGGTTGCATAGAAATCAATCTTGCATACGTCATGGAGAAGTGCAACAATCGCAATTGTTTCCTCGGAAAAATCCATATTGTACATTTCTTTTGTGCGTGGGCGTGAAAGATAGTCTTTAAGGCAATGATATACATTCACACTGTGCTGTACAAGTCCGCCCTCATATGCACCGTGAAAGCGTGTACTGCTCGGTGCTTTGAAGAAATCGCTTTTTTTGAGAAATTCAAGAAGCTTGTCAGCACCTTTTCTTTTTATATTCTCAGTGTATATCGAAATAAATTCTTCTTTTGCGGTCATTATTCAATCTCCTTTTCAGATTCTTTATATCAATTATAACACAAAAGATATAATTATTCAAGTCTTTTTTTATTTTTTTCACGAAAATTAAAATTTTTTTAATATTAAACTGTAATATTTTGCTGTTTTCAAAAAAAATTGAAAAAATTTTCAAAAAGTACTTGACAAATCAAAAACCTTGTGATATAATATATATCGTTGAGTTACGAAAGACATCATCTGGGTGTGGCGCAGTTGGTAGCGCGCTACCTTGGGGTGGTAGAGGCCGTGGGTTCAAGTCCCGTCACTCAGACCATGATAAGACGCTTTGATTATACCCCATTTGAGAAGCGTGTCGTAACCGCAGAACAGTCCTGCAAAGGGCTGTTCTTTTTTTATAAATTTTAATTTTTAAATTTTGCTTGACAAATCAAAATAAATCGTTTATAATAATATCATTATATCGGAAAAGCTGTGATGAAAAGGAGTATGCATATTTTTCCATGCAAAGAGAATCTGCGGTCGGTGTGAGCAGATGTTGGACGTATGTTGAAGTAGTTTCGGAGCTGTGCGGGCGAACTTTCAGTAACCCGTGCCGTATTTCCCACGTTACAGGGAAAGAGGTTTGATGACCTCGCAGAGTGCGGAGTTTTTCCGAATACAGGTGGTAACACGGACATTTTTGTTCGCCCTGAACCTTTTACGGTTCGGGGCTTTATTTATTTCCGCCTGAAAATTTATCAATAAAAAGGAGATATCACCAATGGCAAAAGAACTCGCAAAAGCCTATAACCCCAAAGATTTTGAGGACAGAATTTACAGTGCATGGAATGACAAAGGCTGTTTCCGTGCCGAGGCTGACCCTAAAAAAACACCCTATACTATCGTTATCCCCCCTCCGAACATAACAGGTCAGTTACACATGGGTCATGCACTTGACGAAACTTTACAGGATATTCTTATCCGCTGGAAAAGAATGAGCGGTTATGCCGCATTATGGCTTCCCGGTACAGACCACGCAGCTATCGCAACTGAGGCTAAAATCGTTGAGGCTATGCGTAAAGAAGGCATCACCAAAGAGGATTTGGGTCGTGACGGCTTCATGAAACGTGCCTGGGAATGGAAAAAACAATACGGCGGTCGTATCGTTGAACAGCTTAAAAAGCTCGGTTCTTCATGTGACTGGTCAAGAGAAAGATTCACTATGGACGAGGGCTGTTCAAAAGCCGTTAAGGAAGTTTTTGTTAAATATTATGAAAAAAGTCTTATCTACCGTGGTGAGAGAATTATAAACTGGTGTCCGAAATGCCTTACATCTCTTTCAGATGCGGAAGTAACCTATGAAGACCAGGCAGGTCATTTCTGGCACTTGCGCTATAAAATAAAGGATTCTGACGGCTATCTCGAACTTGCAACAACAAGACCCGAAACCCTCCTCGGCGATACAGCAGTAGCCGTAAACCCCAATGACGAACGCTACAAGGATTTAGTTGGCAAAACAGTTATCCTCCCCATTGTTCACCGTGAAATTCCCATTATTGCCGATGATTACGTTGAAATGGATTTCGGTACGGGCGTAGTTAAAATTACCCCTGCACATGACCCCAATGACTTTGAAGTTGGTTTAAGGCATAATCTCCCCGTTATCAATGTTATGAACGATAACGCAACTATCAATGACGATTATCCCGCATACGCAGGTATGGACAGATACGAGGCAAGAAAGAAAATCGTTGAGGATTTGGAAAAAGAAGGCGCACTCGTTGAAATTGAGGATTACAGCCACAATGTAGGTACTTGCTACCGCTGCGGAACTACCGTTGAACCGAAAGTTTCAACACAATGGTTTGTTAAGATGAAACCCCTCGCACAGCCTGCAATTGACGCTGTTAAGAACGGCGATACAAAATTCGTTCCCGAAAGATTTAATAAAATATATTTCCACTGGCTTGAAAATATCCGTGACTGGTGCATTTCCCGTCAGATTTGGTGGGGACATCAGATTCCCGCATTTTACTGCGATGAGTGCGGAGAAATGACCGTTACAAAGGAAAGTTCCTGCAACTGTCCGAAATGCGGAAAGCCCATGAGACAAGACCCCGATACTCTCGATACATGGTTCAGCTCTGCATTATGGCCTTTCTCAACTCTCGGATTCCCCGAAAAAACTCCCGATTTGGATTATTTCTATCCCACAAATACACTTGTTACAGGCTATGATATAATTTTCTTCTGGGTAATAAGAATGATGTTCAGCGGTCTTGAAAATATGGGAAAAGTTCCGTTTGATACTGTTCTTATTCACGGACTTGTAAGAGACTCTCAGGGTCGCAAGATGTCAAAATCTCTCGGAAACGGTATTGACCCCCTCGAAGTTATTGACCAGTACGGTGCGGACGCTTTGAGATTTATGCTCGCAACAGGAAACTCCCCCGGAAACGATATGCGTTATATTGACGATAAAGTTAAGGCTGCCCGTAACTTTGCAAATAAGCTTTGGAACGCATCAAGATTTATCATGATGAATCTCCCCGAAAACTTTGAATTTAAGGGTCTGCCCGATGAACTCGAACTTGAAGACAAGTGGCTTGTAAACAAATTCAACCTCCTTGCAAAAGAAGTTGGCGAAAACCTCGAAAAATATGAACTCGGTGTTGCTTCACAGAAAATCTACGACTTCATATGGGACGTTTACTGCGACTGGTATATTGAACTCACAAAGCCCAGAATACAGGCAGGCGGAGAAACTATGGCAAAAGCTCAGGCTGTCCTTGTATGGGCTATGCAGGGTATGCTTAAACTCCTCCACCCCTTCATGCCTTTTATAACAGAGGAAATATGGCAGGTTCTCACTAATGAGAAATCCATGATAATTCTTGAAACTTATCCCATATATGATGAGAGCATAAATTTCTCCGCAGAGGAAAAAGCTTTTGAGAAAATTATTTCGGCTATCAAGGCTGTAAGAAATACAAGAACAGACATGAACGTTCCGCCGTCCGTAAAGGCTAAAATATTTATCGAAACAGAAGATAAAGATGTTTTTGAAAACGGAAAAATTTTCTTTGAAAAGCTTGCATCTGCATCTGCTGTTGAAATAGGCGACAGCTTTGAACACGAAAACTGTGCAAATGCCGTTACAGATTCCGCAAGAATCTTTATCCCTATGGACGAACTCGTTGACAGAGAAAAGGAAATTGCACGCCTTGAAAAAGAAAAGGCTAAGGTTCAGAAAGACCTCGACTTCCTTAACAATAAATTAAACAATCAGGGATTTATTGCAAAAGCCCCAGAAAAACTCATAGAAGCCGAAAAAGCAAAGCTTGCAAAGGCTGTTGAGAAAATGGAAAAAATCAATCAGTCCATTGAGGCTTTCAGAAAATAATGCGTGGAAAATTACTGAAATACGCAAAGGAAAAATACGGCTCTGTTCCCGAATATCTCTGGCTTTCATCACCGAACAGTGCCGTATTGCGACACGATGACAACAAAAAATGGTATGTATTGTTTATGGAAGTTAAACGCTCTGTTTTCAGTCTCGGAGAAGGAAACATTCAGATTATGAACATAAAATGCAACGTTCCCGAAAGAGAATGTCTCATTGCTGAAAACAAGGCTTTTCCTGCATACCATATGAATAAAAGACTCTGGACTTCCGTCCTGCTGGACGGGAGTACAGATTATAACTCTCTTTGCAATCTGATTGATGAAAGTTTTAAACTAACAGAATAAGGAGTGATTTTATGATAAAACATATCGTAATGTTCAAACTCAAAGATACTGACAAATCCGCTTATGAAAACGCCCTCGAAGCCAAAAAAAGATTTGAAAACGTTATCGCAAATGTTGAAACTCTCAAAAAGGGCGAACTCGTTATAAATTCCGAAAAAGCCCCGCAGGATAATTATACAATATCCCTTATCTGCGACTTTGAGGATATTGACGGCTTGAATAAATATCAAGTTCACCCCGCACACGTTGAATTTGCAAAATTCATAGGAACAGTAAAGACAGACAGGGCTTGTATAGATTATGAATTTTAATCAGTGCATGGATTTTATAAACTCTTACAGCAAATCAGGCGGAAAAATTACTGACCTTTCAAGGGCAAAAGAACTTATGGACAGTATCGGCAACCCCGAAAAAAGCCTTAAATTCGTACATATCGCAGGCACGAACGGCAAAGGCTCAACCCTTGAATATATCTCAAATGCACTTATATTTTCAGGATATAAAACAGGTCAGTTCACTTCTCCGTTTATAATCAGATACAACGACAGAATAAGAATAAACGGCATTGAAATAGATGATGAATCTCTCTGCGAAATCGCAGATTTTGTAAAAAGCAAAGTTTCCGACAGGGAATATTCGCAGTTTGAAATAACTATGGCAATTGCTTTTCTGTGGTTTCAGCGTGAAAAATGTGACATTGTTGTCCTTGAAACGGGAATAGGCGGTCTGCTTGACTGCACAAATATAATCCCCTCTCCCCTTTTGTCGGTTATAACTTCAATATCCCTTGACCATACGGCTTTGCTTGGAAATACCGTTGAGGAAATCGCCGCACAAAAAGCAGGTATCATAAAAGAAAATTCCGCTGTGATAATCTCTCCTGACAACAGCGACAAAGTAACAGATATAATCCTGAAAACTGCAAAGGAAAAAAATGCTGAGTTCTTACAGCATGAGAAAACTTCCCCCTACGGTGACGGCGGTCTGTATGCGTCTTTTATTTATAAAAATCAGCGTTATCAGCCGAAAATGGTCGGTATTCACCAGTATTACAACGCCTTGACTTCTTTGAGTGCCTGCTGTTACCTGCGTAAAAAGGGCTTTGATATTTCCGATGAAAATATTAAAAAATCCGTTGAAACTACTCAGGTTATGGCAAGAGTTCAGATAATTGACGGTGAACCGACTGTAATAGTTGACGGCGGTCACAATCCGTCAGGGGCTTCAATGCTTGCCCTGACACTTATGTATCTCGGAACAAGGGGACATAAAATTTATACTGTCATGGGAATGATAGATTCAAAGGATTACTGCGAATGTGTAAAGGCAATTGCTCCGCTTTCGGATAAATTTACAGCCGTTGACGGATTTGCTCCCAATGCGGTTAAAACTGAAAATATAGTTGATATTGCATCATTCTATACAAATGCCGAAACGGCTGAATCACTTGAAAGTGCCGTTGAAAACGCAAAAAATCTCGCCCTTGAAAATAACGGGATAGTTGTTGTCTGCGGTTCGCTTTACCTCGCAAGTGAATACCTGAATTTAAAATAATTACAAAAAAAAGCGCAGTATCAAAACTGCGCCTTTTTATTCTTTCGGGAAATCAATCAAGCCTGTGCAAGTTTTTCGTTGATAGTTTTTACGAGTTCGTCAGCGTCAACACCGTGAACCATAGCAGCTTCTTCAATGGATTCATTCTGTGATGCGGGACATCCGAGACAGTGCATACCTATGCTGAGAAGAATAGGTGCAACGTCCATGTTGATTTCAAGAAGTTCTCCGATTTTTGTTTCCTTAGTTATCTGTGCCATTTTTTTTCCTCCAAAAAGTATTTACTTGACATCTGTCAAGGTTTATGATATAATAATAACACAGCTTGTTGAATTTGTCAATAGCTTATCAAAAACTTTTACAGAATGAGGTATTTTGTCAATGTATCAGGGAAAAAACAAAACTGCTTTAATGTCACAGAAAATGATATCCGAAACCATGCTTGAAATGCTCGAAAATCAGCCGTTTGCGGATATAAGCATAAGCGAACTCTGCCGTAATGCGGATATTTCAAGACAGACTTTCTATTCGGCTTTCGGTTCAAAGGAAAATGTAATAATATACGAATTGCGGAACAATTGCCGTTTCACTCCGAAGAATGACGACAAGCCCTGCAAATCCGCATCTTTCAGGCAGTTCTGCCGTGATTACAGCAAATACATAACCGAAAAGAAAAAAATACTTGAAATACTTGTGAAAAATGACATGATGCATTATCTTTATGATATTCAGTATAAAAGTTTCATGGAATGTGAATATTTCATGTGTGACCTTGACGATGAAAGCCGTGTTTACCTTGTGGATTTCATAACCTGCGGAATAAACAGCATAGCTAAAAATTATGTTCTTTCGGGCTGTATCGCAGACGAAAAATTCCTTGAAAATATAATGTTCCGTCTTTTCGGAGGACTTTATTTCATGGGCGGATAATAATAATCAAGAAGTAAATTTACCATTCTCGAATAGCTTTCGATTCCGTCCTCAACACCGCTTATTTTAAGGCTTGCATCTGAAACGGTTGTTGAAACGGAACTTACTGTTTCGGTTTTTATTATTTCTTTTTCTTCATTTTCTTCCCAGTAATTTTCAGGCATGAACCTGAACCAGTCATTTGTTACTTTTTCGGAAATACTGCCTGTAAGTTCATATCCCGATGATATTTTATTCTTGTAAATCTGATTATGTACATATCCGAGGGCTTCAAGATAACCGCTGTACTGCACCTGCGGGTCATCGCTTCCGCAAGTCGCCACGAACGATATGAAATTAGCCTCATCTTCCTGAATAAAGCCTTTCAGATGTGCATATTCATGGCAGATAACTTCCGGCAGATTTGTCCGCACCATATCATCGTTATAATTTGCCTCCATTGAAAACGGAAAATACATTCCCAGCAAATTTGTCTGGCTCATAAAATAAGAAAACTGTATGGGCTTTGCCTTTGGGTAATAACCTGAAAGCTGCGGATATTTTTCTGCGGCTTTTTTCATAGCCTTTACGGATTCCTCCTGCGGGTCAATAGTCAGTTCAAAGCGGTCATGTTCGTCACGTGGGACTTTTTCCGCAAGTTCATTTGTTTTTTCGATAAGCATTGAATAAAGCGATACAAGTTCTTCTTTCGGGTGTTCTTTTGATTCAAAATATCTCTCCGAAAATGTCGTACAGCCGTACATTATGAAACAGTTAAAGCTTTCCGTACTGCTTACAAAAGCAAGCACCCACAAGGCGAAACATACCGAAAATCTCGCTGTTTTAAGCCTTGAATCTTTCTTAAATATCAATAATATTATCATAAGCGGTATGCCGACTGCGACACATAAAAGCCCCATTATTATTAATATTTCCCCGACAGAAAAAGGAAAAAGCCCGTTTATAAACGAAAGCGGCAGTGATATGTACGGGAATATTTTATCCGTATAAAAATCCGAAAAAGGCTTTGAAAATCTTGCAAGCACCGCAAGCCCGAACGATACAAGCGATATAACAAGCGGAATTATATATTTCTTCATCTCGCACCCCTGTAAATTAATTTGGAATTAGAAATTATTTTTATTCCCAATATTATAATTCTGCTTTCATTATATCATGAATCAAAAAAATATTCAATGGAATTTTATAGTTTATTTCGTGATAATCTTCGGAAAATTATTCCTGAGATTTAAAAAAACTATTGATTTTTTTCTGTTATGCTGTATAATATAATTATAGAACAAAAGAAATATAAGGAGGTATTTATGGGAAAATGGAACAGAGCAAGGAAAATTCTCCTTGTACAGACAAACCGCTATAATTCCGAACGCACGACAAAAATAAGAAGCGTTCACCAGACAATTCTCGCAAGGGCTTTGATGATACTTAAAAATATTAATCCCGAAACGGAAAATTTTTTCGCACCCATGCTTAAAACCATGATGCAGACCGTCATAAAGCCCGACAACAAAGGCGATTATCAGAAAGGTATGGGTCTGCATTATTACTGCGCCTCTGATTCGTCAGGGAAAAAATATGCCCTAAAAGGCGGTTATCATGCAAACGGTACAGGGGATTTTTCAAGGAGTGCAAGAACAATGTTTGAAGAAAGTTTCTCTATGGCTCTTGCTTTCGGCTATGCGGGCTTTGAAAATCAGTGTGCCGATAATCTGGGGCGTGCCGTTCATATGATTTCGGATATCTGCTGTCTGCCCCATGCGACAAAAATGACATATTATTCTTCAAAAAGAAAAATACATAAGGCTTATGAAAATTTTGCGGAGGCTTATTATCCCGAATTTCTCCCCGAACAGAATTTAAGCTCCCTGCCTGATATATTTTCCTCACGTTCGGGATTTGAAAAGCCCGTAAACAAAATTTCCGAAAAAATTTCAAAGGAAATAGCAGATTTCCTCAGCGACCCCATAAAGGAAATATGCGACAGGCTCTATCATACGGAAATAGTCGTTGCTTCGCTGCTTATGCGCTTCTATGAAGATATTCACTCAGACGGAAGAAATGCAAACTTTATAATGACGGGTCTTGAATGTAATATAAACAACAATCCGCTTTCCCTGAAAGTCACTAAAAAAGGCATTGAATTTCACGGTGTAAACCCTTTTCCCTCATCAAACCTTAACATGGTTAAAACAAATTTCAATGCCGCACACCGCCGTGACGGAATGTATACTTTCTCGGTAGCAGGCGACAAAAGCGGAAAAGTTATTGAAGTTTCAGGCGGTAAAATAAGCCTGAACAAATTTTCCCCCGTCAATAAAAACCAGCTTTTTAAAGTGAGATAAAAAAATTCCCCGTTTCTTGCGGGGAATTTAATTAAATATATAAAATATATTATTTCTCTTGCAATTTGAATTAATCTGTGCTATAATATAAAAGATGTCCCGATAGCTCAGTTGGATAGAGCGACCGCCTCCTAAGCGGTAGGCCGGAGGTTCAAATCCTCTTCGGGACGCTTTAAATGCCCCTTTTACGGGGCATTTTTTTATTTAAAACCATGATAAAATCCATTCACACACACTATCAAGACAGCTCTTTTCAGGAATATTCGGTTCAACATAGCTGCCTCCCAACTTAGCCGGATTCATCTGAGTTACAGTCAGTTCATAATCTTTTACCTCAATTTTCTTTTCCTTAACAGTATTAGCTTTCTTTCTCATCTGATTGGCTTCCCATGCAATAATGTTACGTTCGTTAGGGATACACGCTTCACAACCTTCTTCCTGAAGTTCCATAGCGATTGAAGCTGTCTCCGATGCACTTGCGGAAATTGATGCTGTTGAAACGGATAAAGCGGATACAATTGTGAGTGCTGCCATAGCAGCTGCGATTTTGTTTGTTTTTTTCATAATAATTACCTCTTTCAATTTTTTTCTTTGCCTTTCGGCTTTTGTTTTTGCTTACACTCATATATTCGTTTCAGCGTATCAAAAAGGGACATAAATTTTAAAATTTTCTGAAATTTTTTGTGAATCAAAAATCCCCGCCATTAAGACGGGGATTTTTTACTTATTACCAGAATGTAAAGAAATCACAAACCTTATCCCACCAGCTCTTTTCAACTTCAACTGTTGTTCCGTCAGCAGTAGTGGTTGTAGTTGTCTGTTTCTTGATGTGTCTTGTTGTGTGTCTTGTTGTTACTGGTGTAGTAACTCTTGCAGTAGGTCTTGAAAGACGATTTCCGCAGCTGTTTACGGCGAAATTAACAGTTGACATATGTTTTTCGGCAGTGGAACTTGCCACAATTGTAGCAGGTGTTTTTGCGTAGGTTGAAATTGATGCTGTCGAAACCGATAAAGCGGATATCATTGTGAGTGATGCCATAACGGCTGCGATTTTGTTTGTTTTTTTCATAATAATTACCTCTTTCAATTTTTTTCTTTGCCTTTCGGCTTTTGTTTTTGCTTACACTCATATATTCGTTTCAGAAAGGCAAAAGCGGACAATAATTTTCAAAGTTTTCACATAAAAAATAATCCCGTCAAAAGACGGGAATTTTTATTCAAGAAGTCCCTGTATACCTTTTTCTTTGAAAACTTTCCTGTAATAGATAAGTTCTCTCTGAATCAAATCATCTATTACGCTCATTCCGAGGAGTTCAACGGGGGCTTTGTCGTCTGTAAAAATTTTGTCTCCGCCGTGATATTCAACAAGCCCTTCATTTACACGGCTCATCATTGAATATAAATCCCTATTCTGTAATTCTTCGGATTTTTCAAGGAAAATGTTAATCATTTCGGGATTGTCCGAGGCAAAAAGTTCTCTGTTTGTAGAACCTGAAACATCAACAGTATATACGTTTTTAAATTCGCTTGCAATAGTGTCAGAAAGCCATATATTTATGCCGTCTGATTCTTCGGAACGCATATTCATATTTACTACCATTACGCCGTTTTCTTTGAGATGTTCATGCACAAGGCTGAAAAATTCCTTTGACGACATCTGAAACGGAATCGTTATATCCTGATATGCGTCAACCATTATGACATCATATTTCTTTTCACAGACGTTTAAAAAAGCCCGTCCGTCATACTCCGTAACGGGGATATCTTCGGGAAGTTCAAAATATTCATGGGCGAGATTTGTTATTTTCCCGTCAATTTCAACACCCTCTGCGGAAATATTTTCAAGATATGCCTTGCATTGTTTGGCATAAGTACCCGTACCCATTCCGAGGACAAGAATATCTGTTCCTTCACCTGTATAGCCTGCCATAAGGGGCGCAGCCATAGCATAATCATAATAAAGCCCCGTGAGTTCTCCTGATTTCATATAAACAGACTGCACTCCGAAAAGTACATTTGTGGAAAGTGCAGTCATTTTTTCATTTTCCGAAACCTGTAAGTAATTATAAACAGATTCACCCTCATAGACAAGATTTTTCTGCCAGAAAGCAAATCCCGCAGACTGCGAAAGGAAACAGCTTGCTATAAATAAAACAGATATTACCGCCGTTTTTGCCTTGTTTTTCTTTGCGCTTATGAAGTATATTATTCCCAGAATCAGGAGTATTCCCGAAAATATGAGAAAAGTTGCGGAAGTTCCTACTGCGGGTATTGATACGAATGTGGGAATAAAAGTTCCGATTATACTGCCTATTGTGTTGTATGCACCGAGAGTTCCGACAGTTTTTCCGCTGTCGCTGATATTTTCAACAGTATACCTTGCAAGCGATGGCGTTACCGTTCCCAGAAGAAAAAGCGGATAGACAAACACTATCATGCAGGTTATAAAGGCTGCCCATATCAGGAAATTCGTGTTTACGGTCATTACAAGAAGTGCGGATATTCCGAGTATCACGAATTTTCCGACAAAGGGAATAAGCGCAATCCATACCGCCGAAACAAGTATCCTTAAATAAAGCTTG
Organism: Ruminococcus sp.; assembly: GCA_017543595.1. Lineage (GTDB taxonomy): Bacteria > Bacillota > Clostridia > Oscillospirales > Ruminococcaceae > Ruminococcus. Next base: position 28,847 of record JAFYFU010000088.1, read on the forward strand.
TCGGGATTGGGATTTTTGTCAGCACTCTTTCCGCCGTAGATATTTCCGAGTGCCATAGCTATCATGATAGTGCCTATTATTATAGTCCAGACTATCTGAGAGGAACTGAAATAAGGTGCTAAAAGTCTGCTTGCACCAAGTTCCACAGCCATTACCGACATACCCGAAAAAAATTCCGTGAGGTACAGATAATATTTATTTTTTAAAATTTTTGGTTTACTTTCCAGTTCTACCACCTCTATTTAAAATCGTCAAATTTGCGCTTTTGGGGCTTGCGCTTTCATTCACTCCGCTTTGCTCCGTTCATTTTCAGCGCAAGGCGCAAATTTTCCTCTGATTTAAAATCGTCAGATTTGCACTTTTGGGGCTTGCGCTTTCATTCACTCCGCTTTGCTCCGTTCATTTTCAGCGCAAGGCGCAAATTTTCCTCTAATTAAAACCGTCAGATTTGCACTTTTGGGGCTTGCACTTTCATCACTACGCTTTGCTCCGTTCATTCTCAGCGCAAGGCGCAAATTTTCCTCTGATTTAAAACCGTCAGATTTTGCCTTTGTTCACTTATTGACAGCTTTTATTTTATTACAAGCTTTTACAGCACATCTGTAACCTTTTGCGGCAAATTTATTTATATCATAGAGTGCCTTAAAATTTTTATATCTTTTCTGAGCCTGCTTTGGAAGCAACCATTCCATGTTACATTCCATTTTCTGCTGGCACGGTCTGCAAAGTCCGCAGGGCTTTCCGTTAATCGGCATATGGCAAAACCAAATCATTTTCATAATATCCTCATATCCCCATGATTTGATATTCTCTGCCATTTCCACTTCCGTTGTTTTGCAGATTGGGAAAGACAGATTTCCAAAAACCGAAAGCAGAGTTTCGGAGGACTGTTCACGGTCAACAACATACGAATCATTTACTTTTTTTAATTTGCCGTACTTCTGTATCACTGTCATACAGCCGCTGTATTCTCCATGCGGTTTTTCGATTCCGATTTCCAGACCCTTATAGACTGCCGAAAGTCTGCCTATCCATTCGTACTGAGAGCCGAGTTTTACTGTTTCCGAAAGTTCGCTGAAAGCTTGGGTAACAGATTCATTCAGGGGTATTTTATCCATGTTTATGATTTTAACATCATCAATTTCAGCCTGTGTTCCTTTTTTGTTTCTCAGTGCTGAGAGTATCTTTCTCATGGTGGCAATTTCGATTTTTTTGCTCTTTCTTTCTTTATCCAAAATATAAACAGGTACAATGTGTATGTTTCTCATTGAAAGTTCAACAAGACGGTATGTTGAATCCCAGCCGCCTGTCCATAATATTCTGACTGTTTCCATAGTATCAACCTCTTAACATAAATTCAGTAATATTTTATTTGTTTAAACCGTCTGACCCGCAAATTATTGTATAGTTGAAAAAGCCTGTCTTAATGACGAAGCGGGAATTATTTCCATGCTGTATTCTTTGGGATTTATTGAAGATGCAGACTGTTTCGGGATTATGCATTTTGTAAAGCCCATTCTTTCAGCCTCATGCAGACGCTGAGTTATATGCGACACGGAGCGTATTTCTCCGCCAAGACCTATTTCCCCGAAAGAAACAAGCTGTTCGTCAATCTGTTTGTCCATTACCGCAGAATACAAAGCCATAGCGACAGGCAAATCTCCCGCAGGTTCATCAAGCTTGAATCCGCCCACTATATTCAGGTATACATCAAGCGAACCCAGAAATATTCCGAGCCTTTTTTCAAGGACGGCAATTATTATATAAAGCCTGTTATAGTCAAAGCCCGTTGCCATTCTGCGTGGTGCGGAATAGCTTGTCTTTGACGCAAGTGCCTGAACTTCCGCAAGAATCGGTCTTGTACCTTCCATTACGCAGGCAACGCAAGTTCCCGAAACGTTATGCGGTCTGCCTTCAAGAAGCATTTGTGACGGGTTGGAAACTTCCGCAAGACCCTTGTCAAGCATTTCAAAAACACCTATTTCATTTGTTGAACCGAAACGGTTTTTAACAGCCCTGAGAATCCTGTAACTCTGATGTCTTTCGCCCTCAAAATGCAGTACGGCATCAACAATATGCTCCATGACTTTCGGACCTGCAATTGCACCGTCCTTATTTACATGACCGACTATTATAACGGGGATTTCGTTTTCCTTTGCGGTATGCATGAATAAATTTGTACATTCACGCACCTGAGTAAGACTTCCGGGGCTTGATGATATGCCCTTTATGCACATTGTCTGAATAGAATCTATTATTGCGATATCGGGCGCACTTTCGGAAATTGTCTGTGCAACGGCTTCCGCATCGGTTGCGGTCAGGATATATAAATTTTCTGTATCAACGCCGAGGCGTTTAGCCCTTAATTTTATCTGCCTTGCGGATTCCTCACCCGATATATACAATACGGAATGTTCCTCTCCGAGAAACTGACATATCTGCAATAAAAGCGTACTCTTTCCGATACCCGGTTCACCGCCGAGAAGAACAAGAGAACCCTTTACAAGTCCTCCGCCGAGTACACGATTTAATTCGCCCAGACCCGTATCATATCTTACATCATCTTCATCGCCTATATTTTCGAGTTCGAGAATGTTTTCCGAAAGGTTCGGGGCTGAATTTGCGGAACTGCCTTTTGATACATTCGGCTTTTCGGCAATTTCCTCCTCAAAGCTGTTCCATGCACCGCAGGAAGGGCATTTTCCGTTCCATTTTGAACTTTCGTAACCGCACTGATTACAGGTATAAATATATTTTGATTTAGCCATATTACTTGAATGCCTTTAAGATATTTTCTTCCGTGAGGAGATATTTTCTGCCGAACTGCATTATATTTCCCGAACTCTGATAATTGTCTGCGGAGAAATCAGATGACGCAAGACTCCAATACATATTTCCGTCAGATGTGGAAGCATAGAACACGTTGTTTTCTATATCGAACCAGATAACTCCGCTGCCTCTGTATGCGCCTTCAAGCTGTTTGAGTTCGTTGTCGGAAAAATAATATATTCTGCATGAGGAATTTTCCGATGAACCCTCGGATATTATAAGTTCGGGGGTTTCGTCATTGTTCAAATCGCAAAGCTCAAATGCGGGCTGCAATTCGTTGTCGTCCGAGCCTGTAACCGCAGATTGAAGTAATTTTTTGCAGTTTTCTTTCTGCTGTGAGTTTAAAACCGCTCCCCAGCTTTCGGAACACTGAATTGCATAATCTATCGTTTCTGAACCGAAAGTATATTTTCTTCCGAGATATTCCGTATATTTGTCCTTGTATTCTTTCAGTGCGGCATCATATTCGGGCAGGGAAACATCTTCATCATTTATCTTGTGGGCTATTACTGCGCCGTTTGAGGCTGAGGCGGTATTGTCGTAATAGGTCATGACCTCCGAAAACTCACCGTTTACAAAGCTGAGATATTTTCCTATTACAAAGCCGTTGCCCTGAAACTCATCGCAGACTACCGACATATCGGGAATATATCCGACTTCGCCGTTATTTCCGTAAGAGCCGAGACTGTGAACCGAACCGTTGTAAGATGTATATATTTCGCATTTTGTGGTTCTTCCGCCGTCAGGCGATATGATAAGTTCGGGCGTTCCGTCATTTGTTATGTCGTAAAGTTCAAACATGGATTCATTTCCCTCTGCGGAAGAATATTCCGAACTCTGCATAAACTCGGTGAGTTTTGAATTATATACATACTGCCAGTCAAATACAATGCTTCTCGGCGATATTTTTACGATTTCCTCGGCAGCAGGTTCTTCTTCGGTTTTTTCCTGACAGCCGAAAGCCGTACAAACCGAAAGAACTGCTGTTATCAATGATAATATTCTGAATTTTTTCACATTAAGTCCTCCATTGGTTATTTTCCGTTTACAATCATGCGGAAATTTCAGATAAAAATTTTAACGGACAACAAAAAATACACAGACAGTAAAAAATTTTCTCAAATCTGACCATGCCAATAGTAGTATATCACATATTTCCGAATTTTGTCAAGTACAATCTGAGTGTGTTATATATCCGCAGGCAAGAGCTATATATATTCATATTATATACTCTCCGAAAATTTTAACTGATATGCCTTTTATAAGATATATTTTTATCTTTTTAAATAGATAACATACATATCTTTTGTGTATTTCTACAAATTTTATTTTTTCTCTTTATTACACCGACAGTTTATGTTATAATTAAAGAGGTATAATTTATGAAAGGAAGGTATGGGTATGTCAGAAAGTATGAGTTACAGTGACCTTAAAAATTTCCTCCTGAAAATGGAAGCCGTCCCCGATACCCTCTTCGGTGACGTTGAAGGTCCTATATCAGAACTTTGCATTAAACTGCGGATAGGCAGACTTGATGTTATATTTTATGAAAATTCGCAGAAAGAAACAGCGGGCGAATTTGAAAGCAGAATTTTCTATCAGTCGGATAACTGCAATATGGAAAGCTTTATTTCCGAAAGACGCACGACAGGTATATCAAACATCGTTATCTACAATGTATACAGACTTAAAAACAATTCAGACTGGAATGAAAACGAAAAAGAATGTATAAATCTTATGCTCACCATGCTGTTTGTGTTCAACGGCAGGAGCAGACTTATGGATTTAAGCTATAAACTCAGTTTCTATGACCGTGACCTTGACATATATAATCTTAAAGCCTTCATGAGAAGAACGGGCGAACTTCTCGCATCAGGCGAAATATTTGAATATACGGCTGTTTATTTCAACCTTAAAAAATTTTCTGTCGTGAATCTCCAAATAGGCAGGGAAAACGGCACCCGTGTAATGAAACGCTATATCGAATATATAAGCTCACTCATGAACGACAAAAACGAAATGACCGCAAGAATAGGCGGTGACAATTTTGTACTGCTGGTGAAAAATGAAAATATTATTGCCATAACCGAGGCTGTGAACGGTGTGTCCCTCGTCTATGACGATTCAACGGGCGACAGGATTTTTATTTCCGCAACCGCAGGCGTATACAAAATAGACGGAAAAATCCCCCTTCATGCACCTACTGACATAATGGACAGGCTGAAAATTGCTTTCAATGCCGCAAAAATCCGCACAAAACACAGTACGGCATATTTCGATGAAGTGATGATGGAAAGAAGCAGAAAAGAACTCCATATAAGTTCCGTATTCCGTAAAGCTATGGGCGATGAGGAGTTTCTCGTCTACTATCAGCCGAAAGTCGCTATGGACGAATATAAAATATGCGGTGCGGAAGCTCTTTGCAGGTGGAAACATCAGGGAAAACTCGTTTCGCCCTCGGAATTTATCCCCGTCCTTGAAAGAGGCATGGAAATATGCCGACTCGATTTCTATATGCTTGACCATGTTTGCAAAGATATAAGGCGTTGGCTTGATTCGGGGAAAAAAGCCGTGAAAATTTCCGTAAACCTCTCACGCCGTCACCTCGCAAACGTTTCACTTCTCGAAGATATTCTCGAAACCATTGACAGAAACAATGTTCCACATGAATACATAGAACTTGAACTGACGGAAACAACAACGGACGTTGAATTTAATGTCCTGAAAGAATTGATAAACGGTTTGCAGAAAGCAGGAATTTCTACTTCCGTTGACGATTTCGGCGTGGGATATTCTTCACTCACGCTTATAAAGGATATTTCTTGGGACGTTCTCAAAATAGACAAAAGTTTTCTCCCCGAAGCAGGCGAACAGTATGACCTCAAAAAGAAAATAATGCTCAGGCACGTTGTTTCTATTGCAAAGGAAATAGGTCTTGAATGTGTTGCGGAAGGCGTTGAAACAAAAGAACAGGTTGAACTCCTCAAAGCAGACAACTGTAATATTGTGCAGGGATTCTATTTTGACAAGCCCCTGCCTGCGGAGGAATTTGAAAAACGCCTTAACAATTATCAGTATTTCGTAGTATAGTAAAATCAAGAAAGTAAACGGAATAAAGGGGGTTTGGGGGAATAAAGCCGCCCCTTGACCTGAAAGTGAACGGAGCGCAGCGCAGTGAACGAAAGGTCAAGATTACAAAGGGCGGCTTCCCCCATTCAAAATAATATACAAGCCCCAAAAGTGCAAATTTGACGATTTTAATAAGAGGAAAATTTGCACCTTGTCATGGAAGTGAACGGAACGAAGTGAAGTGAACGAAATGACAAGCCCCAAAGTGCAAATTTGACGATTTTAAACAGGAGGTAATCATGTCATCAATCTTAATCAAAAATATCCGTGCCGTGGATTCAAAAAATGATATGCTCACGGATATTCTCATAAATGACGGCTTAATAACAGAACTCGGAACAAATATCCGCAGCGGTGCGGACGAGCTGATAGACGGTACAGACCTCGTTCTCATGCCGTCAATATTTGATATGCACGTTCATTTCCGTGACCCCGGACAGACCGAAAAAGAAGATGTTCTCACAGGCTGTTCGGCAGCCCTTGCGGGCGGTGTCACGGGTGTCCTTGCCATGCCCAATACTTATCCTCCCTGCGACAACCCCGAAATTATAAGATATATCATCGACAAGGCAAAAGATACAGGCGTTGACGTTTACCCCGTAGGCTGTATAACTCAGGGCATGAAAGGAGAAAAACTCTGCGATTACGATTCCATGAAAGATGCAGGCTGTATCTGCATATCAGATGACGGACGACCTGTCGAAAATGCCGAACTCATGCGGAAAGCCCTCGAACTTTCAAATCAGAACGGTCTGCTTGTGGCTTCTCACTGTGAGGATTTGAACATAATCAACGGCGGTATCGTCAACAAGGGCGAAACTTCCGAAAAACTCGGCATAAAGGGTATGGACAGGGCTTCCGAAAACTACATTACCGCAAGGGAAATTATTCTCGCTTCCTCCGTAAATTCAAGAATACATATCTGCCATGTAAGCACAGAAGAAAGCACGGCTATTATAAGATTCGCTAAATCAAGGGGAATTAAAGTCACCTGCGAAACCGCTCCGCATTATTTCATGCTTACCGATAAATTAATTGAAAAGCGTGATGCCGATTACAGAATGAATCCTCCGCTGAGAACTCCCGATGATGTAAGGGCAATTATTGACGGAATAAAGGACGGCACTATCGACTGCATAATCACAGACCACGCCCCCCATACCGCAGAACAGAAAGCAGATTTTGAAAAAGCTCCCAACGGTGTTGTGGGTCTTGAAACATCTCTTGCCGCAACCCTTACAGCTTTATATCACACGGGAGAAGTTTCTCTCAAAAAAATAGTGGAACTCATGTGCATAAACCCCAGAAGAATCCTCGGTCTTGAAATTCCTGCAATTCAGGTCGGAAAACCCGCTGATTTGATTATCGCAGACCTGAATAAAAAATGGACGGCAGACCCCGAAAAACTCCATTCAAAATCCCATAACACAGTATTCAAGGGTATGACCCTAACAGGAAAAAACCTTGTTACTATATCAAAAGGTATCATAAGATACGACGAAAGGAAGTAATACTATGTCATTTGACAGACTTATTGAAAGAATTATCGAACTCAAAAATCCGACTGTTGTCGGACTTGACCCGAAACTTGAATACGTCCCCGAATTTATCAGAAAAAAATACACCGATGAGGACGGCGGTACAATCAAAGCCGCAGCAAAAGCTATTTTCGACTTCAACAAGGCTATAATTGACGAAATCCATGACATAGTACCTGCTATAAAACCGCAGGCGGCTTACTATGAAATGTACGGTCATTCGGGTATAAAAGCCCTTGCCAAAACTATACGCTACGCTCAGGTGAACGGTATGTTCGTTATCACTGACGGAAAAAGAAACGATATCGGCGCAACTATGGAGGCTTACACAAATGCCCACCTCGGAAGCGTTGACATCATCGGAAATAAAATCTCTCCGTTCAATGCAGATGCCCTCACCGTAAACGGCTATCTCGGCACGGACGGAATAACTCCGCTCCTCAATGTCTGCAAGGAACGTGACAAGGGTATTTATGTCCTTGTAAAAACTTCCAATCCGTCAAGCGGAGAACTTCAGGATATGAAACTCGAAGATGGCAGGACAATCTATGAGGCTATGGGCGATATGTGCGAAAAATGGGGCGCAGATACCATAGGAAAATACGGATATTCCGCAGTAGGCGCAGTTGTCGGTGCGACTTATCCCGAAATGCTTGCGGAATTAAGAAAAAGACTCCCCCACACAATGTTCCTTGTTCCGGGATACGGCGCACAGGGCGGCGGTGCGGAAGGTCTTAAAGGCGGATTTGACGAAAACGGTCTCGGCGCAATTGTAAATTCCTCCCGTGCTGTTATGTGTGCCTACAAAAAAGAAGGCTGCAACGAAAGAGAATTTGCAAAAGCCGCAAGGCGTGAAGTTATCCGTATGAGAGATGACATAACTCAGTATATAAACCTTAAATAATTCAGCTTTTACCATATGCCTGCAATGGGGCAGGCATATGATGATAATACAGATGCAGAATGTTTTCTGCGATAATTGAAAGGACTGGTAAAATGTCTTTGTTTAACATTGGCGAAAAAGCTTATCTCATGCTTGAAAACGGTCAGATATTCGAGGGCAGAAGTTTCGGCGCAAAGGGTACTGTTATCGGTGAAGTCGTATTCACAACAGGTATCACGGGCTATCAGGAAACTCTCACAGACCCCAGCTATTACGGACAGATAGTCACCCAGACTTTTCCGCTTATCGGAAATTACGGCGTAAATTCGGAAGATGCAGAATCCGAAAAAAGCTATGTCAGCGGCTATATAGCAAGGGAATGGTGCAATGCCCCGTCAAATTTCCGCTGTGAGGGAAATATTGACGACTTTCTCAAAAAGCATAACATAATCGGCATACACAATATTGATACCCGTCAGCTTACAAGAATTATCCGTGAGGCAGGCGTTATGAACGGTGTTATAACTACCGAAAATATCTTTGACAAAAAAGATGAACTCATGGAAAAAATAAAGGCTTTCTCGGTGAAAAATGCCGTTAAATCCGTTTCCGACACGAAAATACATATCTATAAGCCGAAAGAACCGAATGAAACAAAATACCGTGTCGTGCTTTTCGATTTCGGTTACAAGAGAAATATCCGCAGGGAATTGATTAAAAGAAACTGCGAGGTGATTGTTGTTCCCGCCAATACAAAAGCATCTTTCATAAAAGAAGCAAATCCCAATGGCATTATGTTCTCAAACGGTCCGGGAGACCCTGCCGAAAATACCGAAATTATCGAAAATATCAGGGAAATCCAGAAACTTAATATCCCCATTTTCGGAATTTGTCTCGGTCATCAGCTTATGGCTCTCGCAAACGGCGCAAAGACCGAAAAATTAAAATACGGTCACAGAGGCGCAAATCAGCCCGTTATTGACCTTGAAAGCGGTCTGACATACGTAACAAGCCAGAACCACGGATATGCCGTAATCGGTGACAGCATTGACCCAAAAATCGGTCACGTTTCCCATATCAACGCCAACGACAAAACCTGCGAGGGCATACGCTATACTGCGGTAAATGCAAGAACTGTACAGTTCCACCCCGAAGCACACGGCGGTCCTCTTGATACTGCTTATCTTTTTGATGAATTTGTTGAAACTATGAAAAGGGAGCGTGACTGATATGCCACTCAGAAAAGATATTAAAAAAGTCCTCGTTATAGGTTCAGGTCCTATTGTCATAGGTCAGGCTGCGGAATTTGACTATGCAGGCACTCAGGCTTGCCGTGCATTGAAACAGGAAGGTCTTGAAGTTGTACTCATAAACTCAAACCCCGCTACTATCATGACCGATAAGGCTATGGCTGACAAAGTGTATATTGAACCGCTTACGCTTGATGTTGTAAAAAGAATTATCGAAATGGAAAAGCCCGACAGTCTGTTGTCTACTCTCGGAGGACAGACAGGTCTTACTCTCTCCATGCAGCTTGCGGAGGAGGGATTCCTTGATTCCCACAATGTAAAGCTTCTCGGCGCAGACCCCCTGACTATTCACAAGGCTGAGGACAGACAGGCTTTCAAGGACACTATGGAAAAAATCGGTCAGCCCTGTATCCCGTCAAAAGTCGTTGAAACCGTTGAGGACGCTATGGATTTTGCGGAGGTTATAAATTATCCCGTAATAGTCCGCCCTGCATTTACTCTCGGCGGTACAGGCGGAGGAATTGCAAATACTCCCGAAGAACTCCACGAAATTGCCGAAAACGGTCTGAGACTTTCACCTATCACGCAGATTCTCGTTGAAAAATGCATAAGCGGCTGGAAAGAAATAGAATTTGAAGTTATCCGTGACGCAAAGGGAAATGTTATAACCGTATGCTCAATGGAGAACTTTGACCCCGTAGGCGTTCATACGGGCGACAGCATAGTTATTGCACCTGCGGTAACTCTTTCCGACAGGGAATATCAGATGCTCAGAACTGCCGCAATAAACATCATAAAAGAATTAAAAGTTGAGGGCGGCTGCAACTGTCAGTTTGCACTTCACCCGACAAGCTTTGAGTATGCCGTAATAGAAGTAAATCCCCGTGTTTCACGTTCTTCCGCACTTGCTTCAAAGGCTGCGGGCTATCCTATCGCAAAGACAGCCGCAAAAATCGCTATCGGATATACTCTTGACGAAATCATAAATCAGGTTACGGGAAAAACATATGCCTGCTTTGAACCTGCCCTTGACTATGTTGTTGTAAAGTTCCCGAAATGGGCTTTTGACAAGTTTGTTTATGCAAAGAGGACTCTCGGCACTCAGATGAAGGCAACGGGAGAAGTTATGGCTATCGGCACAAGCTTTGAACAGGCTATCATGAAAGCAGTCCGTTCAACGGAACTCGGCGTTGACAGCATGAATATGAAGAAATTCTCAAAGCTTACAGATGAGGAACTGAGAACAAAACTTCATGACATTGATGATGAGCGTTCATTTGTAATATTTGAGGCTCTCAAACGTGGCATAACTCCCGAAGAAATCCACGATATAACAAAAATAGACAACTGGTTCTTATATAAATTGTTAAACCTTGCAGAGCTTGAAAAATGGCTTGCAGACGGCGAACTGACCCTCGAAAAATACGATATCGCAAAACAGTACGGCTATCTTGACAGCACTATTGAAAGAATTTCCGGTCAGAAATGCCCTGCACGAAAAAGAGCAGTTTTCAAGACTGTTGATACCTGTGCGGGAGAGTTCAAAGCCGAAACACCTTATTTTTACTCAACCTTTGACGAGGAAAACGAAGCCAAGGAATTTATAGAGCATAAAAATTCGGGAAAGAAAAAAATTATAGTTTTCGGTTCAGGTCCTATAAGAATCGGACAGGGAATAGAATTTGACTACTGTTCCGTTCACTGTGTATGGACTCTGAAAGAACTCGGCTATGAGGCTGTTATCTGCAACAATAACCCCGAAACCGTTTCAACCGATTTCGATACGGGCGACAGACTTTATTTCGACCCCCTGACAAAAGAGGACGTTGAGGCTATTATCGAAACCGAACAGCCTGACGGCGTAATAGTTCAGTTCGGCGGTCAGACTGCCATAAAATTAACAAGACATCTGTCGGACATGGGCGTAAATATTCTGGGTACTTCTGCGGATATGATTGACGCTGCCGAGGACAGGGAACGTTTTGACGAAATACTCGAAAAATGCGGAATACCCCGTCCTGCGGGTCATACTGTAATGACTACCGAAGAAGCCGTGAAAGCTGCGGAAGATTTGGGCTATCCCGTACTTTTAAGACCCTCTTATGTACTCGGCGGACAGAATATGATTATTGCCCACTCAAAAGCCGATGTAGTTGAATACATGGGAATAATCACAAGCCATATGATTGAAAATCCCGTGCTTATAGACAAATACATGATGGGTACGGAAGTTGAAGTCGATGCAATATGTGACGGAGAAGATTTCCTTATCCCCGGAATTATGGAGCATATCGAACGTGCGGGCGTTCATTCGGGAGATTCAATTTCTATCTATCCCGCACAGCATTTGTCCGAAAGAATCAAGAGAATAATTGTTGAATATACAAGAAAACTCTCAAAGGAATTAAACGTCATCGGTCTGGTAAATATTCAGTATGTTGTGTACAATCATGAGGTATTCGTAATAGAAGTAAACCCCCGTTCTTCAAGAACTGTTCCCTATATCAGCAAGGTAACGGGTATTCCTATGGTTGACATAGCAACTAAAATAATGTTCGGCGCAAAACTCAAAGATATGGGCTATGAAAGCGGTCTGTACCCCGCAGGCGACTATGTTGCCGTAAAAGTACCCGTGTTCAGCTTTGAGAAATTGACCGATGTTGATACAATGCTCGGACCTGAAATGAAATCAACAGGCGAATGTCTCGGTATCGGCAGAAATCTCGAAGATGCACTCTTAAAGGGTCTTATAGCAGCAGGCTTTGACCTCAAACGTGAGGGCGGTGTGCTTATATCCGTCCGTGACAGCGACAAGAGAGAAGTTTTGCCTATCGCTGACAAGTTTGAACAGATGGGCTTTGAACTCTATGCAACATCAGGCACTCAAAGCGTTCTGACAAGAAATATGATAGCTTCCAACCTTGTGAGAAAAATTTCTGACGGAGAACCGAACGTTGTTACTCTCCTCGAAAGCGGAAAAATTCACTATGTTATTTCGACTTCCGCAAAGGGCAGACTTCCCGAACGTGACAGCGTTAAGATGAGAAGAAAATCAATAGAGCGTGGTGTTTGCTCTCTCACAGCAATTGATACCGCTAAATCTCTTGTGAAAGTTCTTGAATCCGGCAGAACAATAAATGACGTTGAACTTATTGACATAACAGAAATATAATCAAAAGGAAAATTTGCACCTTGACCTGAAAATGCAAATTTGACAATTTGAAATAAGGTGATTTTATGACAACTGCCGAAATAATTGAAACAACTCAGGAAACTACGGAAGTGACTTATGCCGCATTGGAGGCTGTTCAGGAACAGGTTGACAAGGCTTCGGGCTTTGTCGAAAAATCAAGAGAATATTTAAGCCGTGCCTTGCCTCTTGTCGCAATAGCTTTAATTATTTTTGTACTCGGCATATTTCTCTCGAAACTTATCTCGAAAATCTTTGCAAGAACTCTGAAAAATGCAAATATTGACGGCACGGCTAAAAATTTCCTTGTATCTCTTGTGAGAATCTTTCTGTATATCATGGTTGCGATAATGGCTCTTTCATTTATGAATGTCCCAATGTCGTCAATTATAACCGTTTTCGGTGCGGCAGGTCTTGCCGTCAGCCTTGCTTTGCAAAACTGTCTTTCAAATCTCTGCGGAGGATTTATTCTGCTTTTTTCAAAGCTTTTCTCCGCAGGAGATATGATTGAACTTGACGGTACTTCGGGAAGAGTCGAATCAATCGGTATTTTATATACAAAAATAAATACTCTCGACAACAAGACTGTTTTCATCCCGAACGGCAAAGTCTCGGACGCTAAAATTATAAACTATACTGAAAGCCCCACAAGAAGAATTGACCTCTGCTTTGATATCGCTTACAGCGCAGATTTCAACAAAGCAAGGGAAACTGTCCTTGAAATTATCGGGGACAACAAAAATATACTTCAAAGTCCTGCGCCCGTTGTCAGAATGTCAGCCCATAAGGAAAGTTCCGTTTCAATAGATGTCCTCATATGGGTCATGAATCAGGATTACTATACCGTAAGATATGACATGATTGAAAATGTAAAGGCAGGATTTGAAAAGAATAATATAGAAATTCCGTTTAATCAGCTTGACATACATATGAAAGATTAATTCGGAACGTATAATTTGAATCAGGAGGTTTTAATGAATATTGATATAGCTGTTATCGGGGGCGGTGCTTCGGGACTTACTGCCGCTATTGAGGCGAAAAAAATATGCCCGTTTGCAAAAGTTTCAATAATTGAAAAATTACCGAAATGCGGTAAAAAAATTACCGCAACGGGAAACGGAAAATGCAATCTCAGCAACGTTAACCTTTCCGAAAAAAATTATCACGGCTCTGTAAAGGCTATGAATATAATTAAAAATGCTCCCGATTATTATGAATTTTTTACCAAAACTCTCGGCGTCCTCTGCGTTACGGGTTCTGAGGGCAGACAGGGCGGTGTCTATCCGTCAAGCAACAGTGCCTCCACGGTTCTCGGTGCGTTAAGACTTAAAACAGCCGAACTCGGCATAGACGAAATCTGCGATTTCAACGTGGTTTCCGTAAAGCAGACAAAAAACGGCTTTGTCGTTTCCTCTGATAACAATGAGGTTTTTTGCAGAAAATTAATAATCGCCTGCGGAGGATATGCAGGTACTTCTTTCGGCACAGACGGCTCAATGCTCAGAATTTTAAGGGATATGGGCTATAAAATAAGCAAAATTTCCCCCGCAGTCGCTCCCCTGAAAGCAGACCGCAAACAGCTTAAAGGGCTGAAAGGTATAAGGGCTAAGGGAAATATTTCCGCCGTTTATAAAAATAAAATCCTCCGCACCGAAAAAGGCGAAATTCAATTCAATGAGGATAATATCTCAGGGGTCTGCGTTTTCAATCTCGCCTATCTTTTCAGGGATTACGAAAATCTTGTCCTTATGGCTGACATAATGCCACATATGAATGAAAACGAACTCGCCGATTATCTCGTATGCATACGCAAAATGAGAAGAATCTATCCCCTCGAAGAACTCCTTACAGGACTTTTTGTCAGAAATCTTTCTCTGTATCTGGTTAAAAATATTCTTGGAAAATCCCCTGAAAGCCTTATTTCTTCACTCTCGGACAACGATATCAGGGTTATCGCACACAGAATAAAAAAGCTTGAATTTAATGTCACAGGCTGTTCTTCATGGCAGAACGCTCAGGCTACTTACGGCGGTATCCATGCAGACTGCATAACCGACAAGCTTGAATCAAGATTACATAAGGGAATTTATTTCTGCGGCGAAATTCTCGATACTGTCGGCGACTGCGGAGGATATAACTTGCAGTTTGCATGGTCATCGGGAATAACCGCAGGAAGAAACTGCGGGAGAGATTTAAAATAAGGGGGTTTGGGGGAATAAAGCCGCCCCTTGACCTGAAAGTGAACGAAGCACAAGGAAAATTTGCGCCTTGTCATGAAAGTGAACGGAGCAAAGCGAAGTGAACGAAATGACAAGCCACGAAAGCGCAAATTTGACGATTTTAAATAGCAGTGAACGAAAGGTCAAGATTACAAAGGGCGGCTTCCCCCATTTTAAATATGATTAGAATAAATAATATTAAAGTTCCGCTTGATTTTGATTTTGATAATCTTAAAAGTTTTATTTCAAAAAAATTCTGTATAAATAATCTCAAAGATGTTAAATTATCAAAGAAATCTGTTGACGCAAGAAAAAAATCAGACGTTCATTTTATTGTTTCAGTCGATATTTCAGCGGAAAACGAAAATAAATTACTGAAAAAAATTAAAAATGCCGTTTTAATTGAAAAATATAATTATAAAATTAAATATGTTCCCATTGATTGTGAAAGACCCGTTATTGTCGGGTTCGGTCCTGCGGGAATGTTTGCAGGTCTGGTTCTCGCACTGTCGGGCGCAAGACCCATAATCCTCGAAAGAGGAGGCGATGTTGACAGCAGAATTGAGGCTGTTGAAAACTTCCGCAAAACAGGCATTTTAAACACCGAAAACAATGTTCAGTTCGGTGAAGGCGGTGCGGGGACTTTCTCGGACGGAAAACTCACCACGGGTATCAAGGATAAAAGAATAAGTTGGATTTTTAAGAAATTCGTTGAGTTCAGTGCGCCCAATGAGATTTTGTACCTCGCAAAGCCCCATATCGGTACGGACAAATTAAGACAGGTAGTTAAAAATTTAAGGGAGAAAATTATTTCCCTCGGCGGTCAGGTTATTTTCAATGCAAAATTCTGCGGTTTTGAAACGGAAAATAATTGCATTTCTTCCGTATCATACCAAAAAAACGGGGAATTATATACAGTAAACACACATAATTTGATTCTTGCAACGGGTCACAGCGCAAGAGATGTATTTGAACTTTTATATAATAAAAATATATATCTCACTCAGAAAAATTTTGCCGTGGGTGTGAGAATCGAACACAAAAGAAAAGATATAAATAAAGCTATGTACGGCGCATTTGCCGAAAATCCAAACCTTAAAGCCGCTGATTACAAGCTTGTAATTCATCTTCCAAACGGCAGAACGCTATATACTTTCTGTATGTGTCCGGGGGGAGAAGTTGTTGCGGCTTCTTCCGAAAATAACAGGCTTGCCGTCAACGGCATGAGTTATTTTTCCCGTGATGCGGAAAATTCAAATTCCGCACTTCTCGTCAATGTGGATACTTCGGATTTCGGCAGCAGTCACCCACTCGCAGGTATGTATTTTCAGCGAAATATAGAGGAAAAAGCTTTTATTTCAGGTGGCGGGGATTATTCCGCTCCCGTATGCACTGTCGGGGATTTGCTCGGAACAAAATCAAAAAATAATCCTGTTATTCCGTCTTATCGTCCGTCTTGCAAATATGCCCTGCCTGATGAATACCTCCCTGATTTCGTCTGTGAAAGCCTCAGACTCGGTATCCCCGAAATGGGCAGGAAAATCAGCGGTTTCGACAATCCTGCGGCAGTTCTCACGGGCGTTGAAAGCAGAAGCAGTTCCCCTGTCAGAATATCAAGAAATGAAAACCTGCAATCCGTTTCGGTGAACGGTCTTTTCCCGTGCGGTGAGGGCGCAGGCTATGCGGGCGGTATAGTTTCCGCAGCCGTTGACGGCATGAAATGCGCTGAAATGATAATAGATTTACAAGGAGGTCAGTATGAAAATTAATGTTATCGGCGGAGAAATCAGCCGACAGGAAATTGATGAGTATATCGAATACGGCAGAAAAAAATATGTCGGCAGACAGATAACAGGCATTGATATTACATTGGACGGCGATTTCGTGAACCTTGAATTTCATTTCGGCGACACGGATTTTCAGCGTGCATACAGAAGTGCTGACTATCTTGTGAACGATATGGATAAAATCAATGACGCAAAACAATCCGAATTTAAAGAGAAAGAAAAACACAAGGTATAATTTATGAATTTAACTAATATCAGTACAATCAGGGACGTAATGTCAAGAAACGGTTTCAATTTCTCAAAAAGCCTCGGTCAGAATTTTATCATAAATCCTGATATCTGCCCGAAAATAGCCGAATACGGCAACGCAAAACAAGGTTTCGGAATAATTGAAATCGGTACGGGTGTAGGTGTTCTCACAAAGGAACTCGCTCTCCGTGCGGATAAAGTTGTTGCCGTTGAAATCGACAAAAGACTTATGCCCGTTCTGAATGAAACTCTTGCCGAATTTGACAATATTAAAATTATTAACGATGATGTCATGAAATGCGATTTGCACAAGATAATAGATGAGGAATTTAAAGGGCTGAAAGTCGCTGTCTGTGCAAATCTCCCCTATTATATAACTTCTCCGATTATTATGATGCTCCTTGAAAATAATCTCCCCGTTGAATCAATAACTGTTATGGTTCAGAAAGAGGCTGCCGACAGGCTTTGTGCCGATATCGGAACAAGAAATTCAGGTGCTATTACTGTCGGAGTGAATTATTACGGAAATGCAGAAAAATTATTCAGCGTTTCAAGGGGAAATTTCATGCCCTCCCCGAATGTCGATTCGGCTGTTATAAGAATTAATTTAAATCATGAAAGAAAATTTGACGAAATTCAGGAAAAATTTTTCTTTTCAATGGTCAAGGCGGGATTCTCCCAGAGAAGAAAAACTATTGCAAATTCTCTCTCTCAGATTGGAATTGACAAGCAGAAAGTTTATTCCTCCCTCAGAAATATGAATCTTTCGGAGACTTCACGAATTGAACAGCTTAACATGAATCAGCTTATTGATTTGTCAACAAGGCTGAACGAAAAATAATGGGTATATTCTATGGTGTCAGTGTCGGTTCTGGCGACCCTGAATTAATTACTTTAAAGGCTGTAAAAATTATCGAGAAATGCCCCATGATAATTGCCCCCCGTACAGGCGAAAATTCCCTTGCTTTGTCGATAGCGGAAAAAATTATGGATTTTTCGGGCAAAAAAATAATCTATGCGGATTTTCCAATGTCAAAAGATGAGAATATCCTGAAAAATAATTATTTAAACATATCCGATATGATATGCCGTGAACTTGAATTTAATGATGTCGCTATGCTGAATTTAGGCGATATTTCGATATATTCGACTTTTTCGTATATCGCTGACATTATTGAAAAAAGGGGCTTTGAAGTCGTGAGATGTTCAGGGGTTACAAGTTTCTGTGCCTGTGCAAATGCCTGCGGAATAAGCCTTACAGATAAAAATATGCCCGTAATTATTATCCCTTACGGGTGCGAAAATTTTGATAGTTTAATTAATTCATACGGCACGAAAATTATTATGAAATGCGGTAAAAATACCGATAAATTAATAAATATTCTCAAAGAATCAAATTTATTGAACAATACTTATGCCGTTGAAAACTGCGGGCTTGAAAACCAGAAAATTCTCAAAGGAAATGAAATAACCAATGATTTGGGCTATTTCACGGTGTTTATAGTCAATGCTTGAAAGATATGTCTTTGTCGGAAATAAAAAATTAAGGTGCGGATATACTACGGGGTCATGTGCAACCGCAGCCGCAAAAGCTGCCGCATTTATGCTTCTAACAGGGAAAATTACGGATTTTTCCGATATAGTCACCCCCGACAACACTCCCCTGCACCTTGACATAATAAATCAGGAAATAGGCGAAAATTATGCCTCATGTGCCGTCATAAAGGACGGCGGTGATGACCCCGATATAACTTCGGGACTTGAAATTTATGCCCGTGTTTCGCTTATTCCCTGCGGTATCGAAATAACAGGCGGTAAGGGCGTGGGAATCGTCACGAAAGCAGGTCTTGACCAGCCTGTCGGAGAATATGCCATAAATTCAACGCCAAGAAAGACAATAAAATCCGCTGTTTCGGAAATTGCCGAAGAACTGGGATATTCGGGCGGTTTTCATGTGGAAATTTCCGTCCCCGAAGGCGAAAAAACCGCAGAAAAAACCTATAACCCAAGAATGGGAATTGTCGGCGGTATCTCCATAATCGGCACTTCGGGAATTGTCGAACCTATGAGCAATTCCGCACTTGTCGAAACTATTCGCACTGAATCGAAAATGTTGAAAATGCAGGGCGTTGAAAATATGCTTCTCACCCTCGGAAATTACAGCGAAACTTTTATAAATGACAAAATGCCGTTTTCCCTCGGAAACAGCGTAAAATGCAGTAATTTTATAGGTGATGCCCTCGAAATCGCAAAAGAGCTTGAATTTAAATCAGTCCTGATTGTCGGGCATATCGGAAAACTCGTGAAACTCGGTGCAGGTATCATGAACACACATTCGGCTTTTGCGGACGGAAGAATGGAAGTTCTGACTTCATGCGGGGCAATTGCAGGCGTAAACAGCGATATTTTGAGGAATATTCAGGATTGTGCCACTGTCGATTCTGCACTTGATATCCTCGAAAATTCGGGGCTTGTCAATGAAATTTTATCCGCTCTGATTAAAAAAATTGAATATCACCTGAATATAAAGTCAGCAAATTTAATTAAAATCGGTGCGGTTGTTTTCTCTTTCAAGCACGAATTTGTCCTGAAAACTCAAAATGCGGACGAAATTATTAAACTTATCACGGAGGAAGAAAATGGTTGATTTTGTGGGTGCAGGCTGTGGGGCTGTTGACCTCATAACGCTGAGAGGAAAATTTTTAATCGAAAATGCGGACGTGATAATTTATGCAGGCTCGCTTGTAAATCCCGAATTATTGCAGTTTGCAAAGTCTGACTGTCAGGTTTTCGACAGCTCGAAAATGACCCTTGATGAAGTGATTGAAGTGATAAAAAATGCCGAAAAATCGGGCAAAAATACCGTAAGACTGCATACGGGCGACCCGTCATTATATGGCGCAATAAGGGAACAAATGGACAGGCTGAACGCCCTCGGAATTGAGTACAAAATCTGCCCCGGAGTGAGTTCGTTCTGCGGTGCGGCGGCGGCTCTCAAAGCCGAATACACGCTCCCCGATGTTTCGCAGACCGTGATAATTACCCGAATGGCGGGGCGGACACCCGTTCCCGAACGGGAAAGCATTGAAAAACTTGCCGCACACGGTTCGACTATGGTAATATTTTTAAGTACGTCCATGCTTGAAAAGCTGTCGGAAGAACTGATTAAAGGCGGTTACAAACCCGAAACTCCTGCGGCAATTGTCTATAAGGCAAGCTGGAAAAATGAAAAAATTTTGCGGTGCAAAGTTTCAGAACTCGCCCAAACCGCAGAAAAATATAATATCAAAAAAACCGCTCTTATAACTGTCGGTAATTTTCTTGGTGATAATTACTCTCTGTCTAAACTCTACGACCCGAATTTTGAAACGGAGTTCAGAAAAATATGAATATTGCAATTGTTTCCGTAACTGAAAATGGCAGAATTTTGTCATATGATATAAAAAGCTCTCTGCCTGAACACAATGCTAAAAGATACTGTTTTAAGCGATATACAGACGATTCAGCAATTTCATACGACAGCGTTTCAAAAATTGTTTCCGAAATATTTTATCAATATGATGCAGTAGTTTTTATATGCGCCTGCGGAATCGCAGTCAGGGCAACAGCCCCGCATATTTCCTCAAAAACCACCGACCCAGCCGTTATCGTAATTGACGAGCAGGGAAAGTTTGCGATTTCCTTGCTTTCGGGACACATAGGCGGCGCAAATGCCTTAACATCGCTGATTTCCGAGCGAATCGGCGCAGTTCCCGTGATAACCACAGCCACCGACACGGGCGGAAAATTCTCGCCTGACAGCTTCGCTAAGGCAAATAATTTAATTATAACAGACATGGAAAAAGCAAAACTTATCGCCGCAGCAGTTCTCAACGGCGAAAAAATTGGATTTTTATGCAATTATCCATATAAAAATACACCTCCTGAAATTACAGAAAAGCCTTGCAGATACGGAATTTACATCGGAACAAATCCCGATTTTAAGCCATTTGAAAGCACTTTGCAACTCGTGCCGAAAAATATTTCCATCGGAATAGGCTGCAAGAAAAACGCACATTTTTCCGCTATTTACAGCCTATTTTCAGAAATAATGCATAAAAATTCAATTATTCATGAAAGGGTCTGTTCTGTCTCCTCCATAACTTTGAAGAAAAACGAAAGCGGTATTCTTGAATTTTGCCGAAAATTAGGCATAAATCCGACTTTTTACACTCCTGAGAAACTTGCAGAAGTCAAAGGAGAATTTTCGGATTCAGAGTTTGTCAAAAAAATAACAGGAGTCGGAAATATTTGCGAAAGGTGTGCGGTATACGGTGGAAAAAGGCTTATTATAGCCAAATGCGCCGCCAACGGGGTTACCATGGCTGTTGCGGAAAAAGATTTAATTATTGACTTTGAAAGGAGAATTTTATGAAATTATACGTTGTCGGATTTGGCTGCGGAAGCCGTGACGGAATGACGATTGAAGCAGAAAATACGCTAAAATCAAGTGATTTAATTATAGGCTACACCGTTTATGTAGATATTTTAAAAAAATATTTCCCTGAAAAAAATTTCCTGTCAACAGGAATGAAAATGGAAAAAGACCGTGTAAAAACAGCCTTAAAATGCGTAGAATCGGGAAAAATCGTTTCTCTTGTTTGCAGCGGTGACAGCGAGGTTTATGGAATGGCCGGGCTTGCTTTTGAAATGTCCGTCGAATTTCCGACCGTGGAAATTAAGGTTGTCGCAGGCGTGACAGCCGCCCTCAGCGGGGGCGCAGTCCTCGGCGCACCGCTCACGCACGATTTCGCCGTAATAAGTCTTTCCGATTTGCTTACACCTTTTGACAAAATCGAAAAAAGGCTTAGATTAGCCTCGCAAGCCGATTTCACGATAGTTTTATACAATCCTTCTTCACGAAAAAGAGCCGATTATCTAAAAAAAGCCTGCGAAATTATGCTCAATTTTAAAGCACCCGAAACTGTCTGCGGATACGTTTCAAACATAGGCAGGGAGGGACAAAATAGTAAAATTTTGACATTGAGAGAACTCATGGGCGAAAGCATCGATATGTTCACTACTGTCTTTGTCGGAAACTCGGAAACAAAAGCCATAAATGGTAAAATGATTACCCCAAGGGGATACGCAAATGTCTAAATTTCTGATATTCGGCGGGACAACGGAGGGGCGGATTCTTGCGGAATTTTGCGCCAAAAACAAAATATTTGCCGATATTTCGGTTGCTACTGAACACGGTGCAGAGTTCTTGCCAAAAAGTAAATATATTACCATTATGACCGGTAGAAAAAGCGAATCAGAAATAGCTGAAATTCTCAAAAATCAGCGATATACAGCCGTTATAGACGCAACACACCCATATGCTGAGGAAGTTAAAAAAAATATAAAATCTGCCTGCACGGAAGTTAAATATATCCGTTTAAAGCGTGAAAATCAACTTAAATTATCGGGCTTAATTTTTGATAATTTAAGTGAAATAATAACTTTATGCAATAAAATTAATGGAAATATTTTAAGTACGCTTGGCTCAAAAGAATGTCATGAAATTACCAAAATTAATAATTTTAAAGGAAGAGTCTGGCTGAGAATTTTACCTTTGGAAGAAAATATTAAAAAATGTCTTGATGAAGGATTTGCAAGAGAACACATAATTGCTGAAAATCCTCCTTTTTCAATTGAACAGAATATTCGGCATATAAGGCTTTGTAATGCAGATATTCTGCTTACAAAAGAAAGCGGCTCAACAGGCGGATACCCTGAAAAAGTAAAAGCTGCGGAAATTTGCGGTGTTCAGCTTATAACTTTAAGTCGTCCAAAAGATGACGGATTGCTGTTGGACGAGGTAAAAAAATTACTATTAACGAAAGGATAATTTAAGTGAAAGTCTACATTATCGGAACGGGAATGGAGGGAAATCTGACCCTCACCGTTCACGCCAAGGAGCTTATCGAAAAATCCGATGTGATTATCGGGGCTGAAAGAATCGTTCGCCCCTTTAAAAGCACTGGAAAGCAAATAAAAATCACTTACGACACTGACGAAATTTGCCGATATATTGCGGAATTTAAAGATTTTCAGGTTGCCGTTCTCATGTCAGGCGACTGCGGATTTTTCAGCGGCGCAAAAAAATTGGCTGACCGTCTGGACGACTGCGAAATTATCTGCGGAATCTCCTCGCCCGTTTATCTATGCTCAAAATTTGGCTTAACATGGGAAAATATGCGCTTTGTCAGCCTTCACGGAACTAAAAACAACATCGCCGTCAACGTGAAAACAAGTCAAAAATGTTTCTTTCTTTTAGATAATAAAATTAACATTTCTTCGCTGTGTCAGACCCTGTGTGAATATAATTTAAGTAACACAAAGGTTTATTTAGGCGAAAATTTAAGTTATTTTAATGAAAAAATTAAGTATGATTTTGCCTTTAATTTAATTAATTATAAGTCCGATAATTTAAGCTGCGCCGTGGTTGTGAACGACAATTTTATGGATTATGCGCCGTGCGGAATTAGCGACAGCGAGTTCATAAGAGAAAAAATTCCAATGACAAAATCAGAAATTCGGTGTGTCATCGCCTCAAAAATGAATGTGAAAAAAGGCGATATTTGTTGGGATATAGGCTGTGGGACGGGTTCTGTCTCGGTCGAAATCGCTTTGCGCTGCACAAGCGGAAGGGTGTTTTCCTTTGACAAAAATGAAGATGCTCTGAGGCTTACGCAGGCTAACGCCCACAAATTCAGCTGCGATAATTTAAGTACGTTTAAATGCTGCCTGCCTGAAATTTCGGACGACATTCCCGCACCCGACAAGGTTTTTATAGGCGGCAGCAGCGGAAAAATTAAGAAAATATTTAAGTTAATTTTACTTAAAAATCCGAATGTTTTAATCTGCGTCACGGCGGTTTCTTTGGAAACGCTAAGGGACGCTCAATCCGCTTTTGAAGATTTCGGACTTAATGTTGAAATCTCACAAATATCATCTTCGAGGATTGTGAAAATTGGTAAAAACTCCATGTTTTCAGCCAATAATCCCGTTTTTGTTCTTACAGGAGGCAAAAAATGCGGAGAATCATGATTGCCGGAGCGAACAGCGGGTGCGGAAAAACTACAATTACTTGCTCATTACTTAAATCATTGCAAAGGCGTAAACTTAAATTATCATCATTTAAGTGCGGACCTGATTATATCGACCCGATGTTTCACAAAAAGGTAATTTCTTTACCTTCTTATAATCTTGACAGTTTTTTCTGTGATGATAACACGATAAAATATCTCATTTTAGAGAACTCAAAAAACAGCGATATTTCGATAATTGAAGGGGTCATGGGTTTCTATGACGGCGGACGTGGTTCGGCATTTTCCATATCTGAAATTACGGACACGCCCATAATTATGGTAATAAATTGCAGAGGAATGAGTGAATCTCTGGGGGCTGTCATGAAAGGCTTCCTGACTTACAAAACGCCCAATAAAATCATTGGTTTTATCTTTAACAAACTGCCAAAAAAGCTCGAAAAACAGGCGATTTCTCTGTGTGAAGAACTCAATACGGAATACTTCGGATTCTTTCCCGAAAATGATTTTAATTTTGACAGCCGACACCTCGGACTTGTCACAGCAGATGAAATTATTAACTTAAATGATAAACTTGTTAAGCTTGCCGACTTATGCGATAAGTATATTTTAATTAATAAAATACTTAAATTTTCGGAGTCAGATAACTTAAATTATCAGAAAATCAACTTAAATTCGCCCATAACTTCATACCGCCCGACTATTGCGATAAGCAACGACAATGCATTTTGTTTCAATTATTCGGACAATATTGCTCTGCTTGAAAATATGGGCTGCCATATAAAATATTTTTCTCCGCTTGATGATAAATATATACCAAAAGATGCGGACGGCTTGATTCTTTCGGGCGGTTATCCTGAACTCCATGCGAAAAAATTAAGCCTTAACCGTTCAATGATTGATTCCGTAAAATCCGCTATAAATTCAGGGATTCCGACTGTTGCAGAGTGTGGAGGATTCATGTATCTGCACGAATTTCTTGAAGATAAAGACGGCAGAATTTTCCCAATGGCAGGAATTATAAACGGCACAGCTTATAAAACCGACAGGCTCGGACATTTCGGATATGTTACACTAAAACCAAAAAACGACAGCCTTTTATTCAAAAAATCGGACAATATTGCTTCGCATGAGTTTCACTACTGGGAGAGTACCGCAAATGCCCAGGATTTATTGATTTCCAAGCGAAACGGCACTTCATGGAACGGCGGAATATGCAATAAATCGCTGTATGCAGGCTTTCCGCACCTTTATTTTTACTCCGACTTAAATATTCCACGGCGTTTAATTAAATCATGCATTAAATTTGGTGAAAAGAATGGAAAGAATTAAGTTAATTAATCCCACAGACAAAAAATTTGTCGGACTTTCAAGGCAAAAATGGAACAATGTTGCGAAACCCCTCGGAAGTCTCGGTGAATTTGAGAAAATCATTGAAAAAATTTCAGCCGTTCAGGAGTCCGCAAATGTCGATATATCGCAGAGAACAGCGGTTATCATGTGCGCTGACAACGGCGTTGTAAAGCAGAATATCTCCCAGTCGGGGCAGGAGGTCACCGCCCTCTGCGCCCGTTCAATCGCTGAGGGCAGGTCGAATATCAACGCCCTTGCAAGACGGTTCAATGCGGACGTTTTAGCCGTTGACATCGGTATAAATGCGGATATTAATTGTAAAAATTTGCTCACAAAAAAAATCATGTACGGCACAAATGATATTTCAACAGGTGCGGCTATGTCCGAAAATCAGGCGAAATCTGCAATTTCCGCAGGAATTGATATTGTCAGGCAGCTTAAAGAAAATGGTAAAAATATGATAATCACGGGCGAAATGGGAATCGGAAACACAACGACTTCTTCCGCCGTTGCATCGGTCATTCTCGGTGTCAGTGCGGAGTGCGTGACGGGCAGGGGCGCAGGGCTTACAGATGACGGTTTAAAGCGGAAAATCGAGGTTATCAACACTGCCCTGAAAGTAAATTCGCCCGACAAAAACAATCCCCTTGACATTCTCGCAAAGGTGGGCGGTCTGGATATCGCAGGCATGACGGGGCTTTTCCTCGGCGGAGCGATTTATCATGTTCCGACAGTCATAGACGGCGTAATTTCGGCAGTTTCGGCAGCTCTTGCCTTTATGATTTCGCCGCATTGTGCGGACTATATGCTTGCCTCCCACGTTTCGGAAGAACCTGCGGGGAAAATGCTGCTTGACTTTATCGGGCTGAAACCCGTGATAAATGCAGGTCTGAGACTTGGCGAAGGGACGGGCGGAATTTTTCTGCTTCCTCTGCTTGACGGCGCACTTTCGGTATATAAAAATTCCCATACCTTTGAAGAACTGGGAATTGAAAAATATGAGGAATTATCATGACTATACTTGTTACAGGCGGCTCTAAATGCGGGAAATCAAGCTTTGCGGAGAACTGTCTTAAAGATTTCAAAGGATATAAATATTATATAGCAACTATGAAACCTTACGGTGAAGATGCCTATGAAATTATTCAAAGGCACAGAAAAGCAAGGGCTGAAAAAAATTTCATTACAATTGAAAAATATACAGATGTACATGAGCTTGAATTTCCCGAAAATTCGGCAGTTTTGCTTGAATGTACGGGGAATCTCCTTGCAAATGAAATGTTTTCGGAAAACGGCATTGAAAATCCCGTTGATAAAATATTAAAAGGTTTAAAAAAAATAAGCCTGAGCGTTTCGGAATTTGTCATAGTGTCAAATGAAGTTTCCTCGGACGGAATAAGTTATCCGCCCGAAACCATGAAATATATTGAATATCTATGTGCGATAAACAGGGGCATTTTGGAATTTGCCGACAAAACCGCAGAATGTGTATACGGAATCCCTGTTTTGATTCGGAATTAAAAAGGGGGTTTTTATGCTGAAATCAATGCTTTCGGCTTTTCTGATGTATTCGAGAATACCCGTTCCGCAGGTTGAATGGAAAGAGGAAAACAGGCGGTATTCCCTGTGTTTTTTCCCGCTGATAGGCGTTATTCAGGGGATAATATTTATTCTTTGGAAAATCCTCTGCACGAAATTAAATTTCGGGGAAATATTATTTTCCTGCGTGGCGGTATTTATTCCCGTGCTTGTAAACGGCGGAATACACCTTGACGGATTCTGCGACACTTCCGATATGCTTGCGTCCTACGGAGACAAAGAAAAAAGATTAAAAATTCTCAGTGATTCGCACATAGGAGCATTTGCAGGAATCAGGCTTGCAGTGTATTTCATTCTGCAAATCGGGATATATTCGGAAGTCAAAAATATAAAACTTTCAGTAATTATATCTCTCACTTTTGTATTGTCAAGAATTTTAAGTTCATTCGGGGCGGTAACTTTCAGATGCGCCAAAAAAAGCGGTTCTTTGCAGGATTTTGTCAGACCCTCGCACAAGAAAATAAGTCTTGTAATTCTTTCGGCATGGCTTTTGGTATGCGTTTCGGGATTTGTAATTACAAGCCTTAAAATCGGGATATGTGCCGTAATTCTGGCAACTTCGGTATTTGTTTATTACAGATATAAATTCTATAAGGAAATAGGCGGAATAACAGGAGATACGGCAGGCTGGTTCTTGCAGGTCTGCGAACTTGTCACGGCATTTTCCATATTAATTGATAATTAAAGGAGAGTCATTCAAATATGCACATGATAGCTGGCGGAGCTTTTCAGGGGAAAAGAGAATTTGCAAAGAATTATTTTAAGACAAAAAATATGACCAATGGCGAAATATGCGGATTTGATGAGGTTTTCAGCGCAGAATGTATTTACAATTTTCATATGCTTGTAAAAAGACTTACTGCCGAAAATATCAATTGCATTGAGTTTACTGAAAGAATCATAAGGGAAAATAAAAATTTAATTGTTATAATCAATGAGATAGGGTGCGGAATAGTTCCCATTGACAAAAATGAAAGAATATGGCGTGAAAATGTCGGAAAATGCGGCTGTATGATTGCGGCTGCATCTGAGAAAGTTATAAGGATTTTCTATGGAAAAGCAGTTTTTATTAAAAATTAATTTTATCCGTCACGGCTTGACGGCAGGCAACGAAACTAAAAAATATATCGGACGGACTGATGAAAATTTATCCGAAAAGGGCATAGATATGCTGAAAAATATAAAATATCCCGAATGTGATATTTTATTTGTAAGCCCCATGAAAAGATGTATTCAGACAGCGGAAATAATTTATCCCGACAAAAAATATACAATTTGCGATGATTTGAGGGAATGTGATTTCGGAGATTTTGAAGGAAAAAATTATCAGGAACTCAAAGATAATATATTGTATCAGAAATGGATTGACAGTAACGGAACGGATACTTTCCCGAACGGCGAAAACCCCGAAAATTTCAAGAAAAGATGCGTAAAAGCATTTCTTGAAATTATTAAAAATACCGACAGTAAAAATATTTCTTTTGTGGTTCACGGGGGAACAATCATGGCTATACTTGAAAAATTATCAAATAAATCTTTCTATGAATGGCATATTGAAAATGCACACGGATTTATTACGGAATATGACGGAGAAAAAATAAACGTATGGAAAAAATTTTAATAATTCTTCCGCTTGCAATCGGATTTATTCTTGATTCAATAATAGGCGACCCGTACAGTTTGCCGCACCCCATAAGGCTTATCGGGAATCTTATTTCTGGGCTTGAAAAATTTGCAAGAAAAAATTTCAGAAATCTTAAAATCGGCGGACTGATACTTGTCATATGCACAGTAATATTATCTTCGGGAATACCATTTCTGATTTTATTTATTTCATATAAAATATCTGTTGTACTCGGAATAATTGCCGAAAGCATAATGTGCTTTTATCTGACGGCTGCGAAATGTCTTAAAGACGAAAGCATGAAAGTATATAAAGCCTTTGAAAATAATGATACCGAAAAAGCAAGAAAAGCCGTTTCAATGATTGTCGGCAGAGATACCGATATTCTCGATAAAAACGGAATTATCCGTGCCGCAGTCGAAACCGTTGCGGAGAATACTTCCGATGGCGTGACAGCACCTTTAATGTATATGTCTCTTGGCGGTGCAGTCCTCGGATTTTTCTATAAATCGGTAAACACTATGGATTCAATGATTGGCTATAAAAATGAAAAATATGCGGATTTGGGATATTTTGGTGCAAAACTCGATGATGTTTTAAATTATATTCCGTCAAGGCTTACAGCGGTTATAATGATATTTTCGGCATTTATTCTTGGATATGACTATAAAAACGCATATAAAATATGGCAGCGTGACAGAAGAAAACACGCAAGCCCAAACTCCGCACAGACAGAATCAGTTTGTGCAGGGGCATTGAATGTCCGTCTTGCGGGAGATGCCTATTATTTCGGAGAACTTCATAAAAAAGAATACATAGGCGATAATATAAGGGAAATTAAAAATGATGACATAAAATCCGCAAACAAGCTTATGTATATGTCAGCAGTCATAACACTGATTTTTTCAATTATATTCAGATTTATTTTATGGGGAGTGATATTGTGATTCACGGCGGAGATATTTTCGACAAAGATATATTATATGATTTTTCCTCAAATGTAAATCCTCTCGGTATGCCCGAAAATGTAAGGAAAATTCTTGTATCTTCCGTTGATTTGTGGGAAAAATACCCCGATTATAAATGCAGGGAATTAATAAAAAAATTATCCGTTTATGAGAATATTTCGCCCGAAAACATAGTCTGCGGAAACGGTGCGGACGATTTGATATTCAGGATAAAATATGCACTCAACCCTAAGAAAATATTAATATGCGAACCGACTTTCAGCGAATATGAAAGGGCTTTTTCGGATTCTGATATAAAAAAATATATCCTTAAAGAAGAAAATAATTTTAATATACAGAAGGATATTCTGAATTATATCAATGATATTGACATGATGATAATATGTTCTCCAAATAACCCGACAGGAATTATTCCCGATATAAATATAATCAAATCAATCGCAGAAAAGTGCATGGAGAAAAATATAATTCTCCTCTGTGACGAATGTTTTCTTGACTTTGCGGAAAATGCCGAAAATCTCAGCATTAAGAATTACCTGAACAAAAATACAATAATTCTCAAAGCCTTTACAAAAATATATGCAATGGCAGGATTAAGGCTTGGATATGCACTTTTCGGAGACAGTGAAACTGCGGAAAGAATAAAAAATACAGGGCAGTTCTGGTCTGTTTCCTATCCTGCACAAACCGCAGGAATTTATGCACTTGACGAAAAAAACTACATAAAAAACACTGTAAAATATATCAAGCATGAAAGAGAATATCTCACCGAAAATTTAAGAAAATACAATATAAAAGTCTTTGATTCAAGTGTAAATTTTATCCTGCTTAAAACGGATATTCCGCTTTATAAAATACTCCTGAAAGACAAAATTCTGATAAGAAAAAATCTCAGCGGTCTTGATGATAAATTCTATCGCATGGCAGTAAGAACGCACGAAGAAAACGAATATTTTATAAATACAATAAAAAAGGGGCTGAAATAAAAAATGGGCAAATCTGTAATGATTCAGGGTACTATGTCAAATTCGGGAAAGTCTTTTATTTCGGCAGGACTTTGCAGAATATTCATGCAGGACGGTTATTCCTGTGCGCCTTTTAAATCGCAGAATATGGCTTTAAATTCCTATGTCACAAAAGAGGGGCTTGAAATAGGCAGGGCGCAGGCTGTACAGGCTGAATCCGCAGGAATAAAGCCTTCTGTCCTTATGAACCCGATTTTATTGAAACCCACTACAAATATCGGCTCGCAGGTTATTCTCAACGGCAAGCCTTTCGGAAATATGAGTGCAGGTGAATATTTCAAGAGAAAAACAGAATTTATTCCGCATATAAAAAATGCCTATGAAAAATTATCATCAATGCATGATATAATTGTCATTGAGGGTGCAGGAAGTCCCGTTGAATTAAATCTGAAAATAAATGATATTGTCAATATGGGCATGGCTGAAATGGCGGATTCTCCCGTTATTATTGTCGGAGATATAGACAGGGGCGGAATTTTCGCACAGCTTTACGGCACTGTTTCGCTTTTAAATCCTGATGAGAGAAAACGTGTAAAAGGCTTGATAGTAAATAAATTCAGGGGCGATATTTCGCTTTTTGATGAGGGTGTAAAAATTCTTGAAAATCTCTGCGGAGTGCCTGTACTCGGCGTTGTTCCGTATATAAAATGCGATATGGAAGATGAGGACAGCCTCTCGGAAAAGCTTGAAAACAATAAAACTTCTTATATAAATATAGCGGTTATAAAACTACCTAAGCTTTCAAACTTCACAGATTTTGATGTTTTTCTGCAATATAAGGGCGTGGGGGTATATTATGCCGAAAAGCCCGAAGATTTGCTTTCTGCGGATATGATTGTAATTCCCGGGACAAAGAATACTGTTGCGGATATGAAATATTTACGTGAATCAGGCTTTGAATATGCCGTAAAATCTGCCGTTTCAAAGAATATCCCCATATTCGGAATATGCGGAGGTTATCAGATTCTCGGCAAAAAAATTTCAGACCCTTTAAATTCTGAGGGCGGAGAAAATATTGACGGCATGGGACTTTTGGACTGCGAAACTGTTTTTTCGGACGAAAAGAAAACTGTTCTCACGAACGGGAAATTCAAAGATATTTCGGGGTATTTCAGTTTTCTTTCGGGGAAATCTTTCAGCGGTTACGAAATACACATGGGAGTTACTGAAAATACAGGAAATATTCTTACCGACTGCGGAGGGGCTTATAAAGACAATGTTGCAGGCTGTTATATTCACGGAATTTTTGATATTGTCGCAGAGGATATAATCAAAAATTTATTCCTGAAAAAAGGCATTGAATATATGGGCGGTATCACCGACAGAAACAAATACAAAAATCAGCAGCTTGACATTCTCGCCGAAAATATCAGGAAAAATATTGACATGAAAAAATTATACGAAATAACAGGAGTTTAATTATGGAACTTGAATACGTCCTCCCGAAAGATATCGAAAAAAGAAGCTTTGAGATAATTTCCTCTGAACTTAAAAAAGATATTCCCGAAAATATAAAGCCTGTCGTCATGAGGGTAATTCATACAACTGCGGACTTTGAATATGCGGATAATTTGTATTTCTCGGAAAATGCAGTCGAAAAAGCTCTTGAAATTCTCAAAAAAGGCGCAGTAATCGTAACTGATACAAATATGGCATTATCGGGAATAAATAAAAATGCACTGAATATTTTAGGCTGTAAGGCGGTATGTTTCATGGCTGACAGAGAGGTTGCCGAAACTGCAATTGAAAAAAATCTGACCCGTGCAATGGTTTCGGTTGACAAGACCGCAGAAATAAAAGAACCTGTAATATTTGTTTCGGGAAATGCCCCCACTTCATTGATAAGGCTTTGCGAACATATGGAAAAAGGCGATTTTACCCCTGAATTTGTAATAGCCTGTCCTGTCGGCTTTGTAAATGTAATCCAGTCAAAAGAAATGATAATTAATTCGGGCGTTCCCTGCATAGTCGCAAGAGGAAGAAAGGGCGGAAGCAATGTTGCCGCCGCCGTATGTAATGCCCTTATGTATATGATAACAAGAAATAAATAATATACGGTTAATTTTATATGCGTAAATTGTATAATTTCATGATTTCATTAAAAATACTTGCATTTTTTATATTATATGGTATAATATTATTATCATAGCTATGAATATTGCAGTCGGTGCTTTTGTGCTTATGTGGAAAAGTTAAAAGGGAAGCGTGTGAAATTCACGCACGAACTCGTCACTGTAAGCATGGAGTTTAAAGCTTTTTATGTCACTGAGAAATTGGGAAGGCTCGCTTTAAGCATTGATATGCAAGTCAGGAAACCTGCCGGCTGTTGTACAGAAACACAAGTTTCAGGTCACGAGGTATTGACCGTACATTACAGACAAAACCTGTCTGTTATGCTTTAAAAAACATATGGGTCATGCCTTTCTTATTGAAAGGATTGATTTTACAATGAAAAAATTAAGTATATTTTTAACTTGCCTTGCACTTACTGCTGCAATGGCTTCATGCGGAAGTTCAGATACATCTAATGCGGATTCAAAGAGTTCCGCTCCGAAGGCAGAAGAATCTGCTGTTGAAGAAACTGAACCTGAAACCGAAGAAGTTTCAGAAGAAGAAACTGAACCCGAAACAGAAGCAACTACCAAGAAATCCAAGAAGAAAAAGGAAAAGACCACAGAAGCCGCTACCGAAGCTGCTACCGAAGCCGCAACAGAAGAAACTTCAACAGAAGCCGCTACCGAGGAAGAAGAAGAATATGACGGTGACGACTACGACACAGGTGACCCCACTCTCGACAATATAAGAAATGAGGACGAAATCGGTGAAAATGAAATCCTTGTTGTAAGTTTCGGAACAAGCTACAACGACAGCAGACGACTTACTATCGGCGCAATAGAGGATTCAATCGAAAATGCTTTCCCTGATTATGCCGTAAGACGTGGCTTTACTTCCGATATAATCATTGACCACGTTAAAAAACGTGACAAGATAACCATTGACAGTCTTGATGATGCACTTAAAAGAGCCTCTGACAATAAAGTTAAAAATCTTGTTATACAGCCCACTCACCTTATGAACGGCTTTGAATACGAAGAAATTGAAGAAAAAATCGCTCAGTATTCAGATGCTTTTGACAAGGTTGCAATCGGACTTCCCCTCCTTACAAATGATGACGATTTCAAGAAAGTTGAAGAAGCAATAGTTGACTGGACAAGCGATTACAACAACGATGAAACTGCTGTTGTTTTCATGGGTCACGGCACAGAGGCTGATTCAAACGGCGTATACCAGAAAATGCAGGATTTGCTCACAGAGGACGGTCACAAGAATTACTTTATCGGAACTGTTGAGGCTACACCAAGCCTTGATGACGTTATCGCAAAGGTAAAGGAAGGCAATTACAAGAAAGTTGTTCTTGAACCCCTTATGGTAGTTGCAGGTGACCACGCAAACAACGATATGGCTGGCGATGAGGACGATTCATGGAAATCAGCTTTTGAAAGAGAAGGCTTTGAGGTTGAATGTCTGCTCAGAGGTCTCGGCGAAAATGATGCAATAAGACAGATATATGTTGACCACGCTCAGGAAGCAATTAACGCAATAAATCAGTAATTTTAAAATTTCGGCGGAGGGATTTCGGTTCTTCCGCCATTTTAACGGGAGAATATACTTATGAAAAAATTAATTATTTCGGCAATTATCTTATCAATGGCACTTGCATCATGTTCTTCGGGAAACAGCGTTTCCGAAAGTTCACAGGATACAAAATCGGAAGTTATTCAGGAAACTACGGAAGAAATTACGGAAGAACCAACAGAAGAAACCACAGAGGAAATCACAGAGGAAATTACGGAAGAATCAACTCAGGAGGCAAGTGAGGAAAAACAGACCGTCCCCCCGGAAGAAGTAGGCTATGAGGGAATGACGGCAGTCTATGCGGAAAATCTTGTTGACGGGGAATATGATATTTCTGTCGATTCAAGTTCTTCAATGTTTAATATAACAGCCTGCAAATTAACTGTCGCTGACGGGGAAATGACCGCTGAAATAACTATGGGCGGAACAGGTTACAAATGGCTTTTCATGGGAACGGGCGAAGATGCCGAAAATGCCGATGAAAGCGAATATATCCCCTATACCGAACAGGACGGACTTAATATATTTACCGTTCCCGTATCAGCTCTTGATGAAGTAATCGACTGCACAGCTTTCAGCAAAAAGAAAGAAACATGGTACGACAGACAGCTTGTATTCCGTGCGGATTCTCTCCCCATGACGGCATTTAAAGAGGGCAGAGGAAACACTGTTGAAACTCTCGGACTTGCGGACGGAACTTATAATATGAATGTAAGTCTTTCAGGCGGTTCAGGCAGGGCAAGCATAAACTCCCCCGCAAAGGTAACCGTAACAGACGGAAAAGCCGTTGCAGAAATTATTTGGAGCAGTAACAAATATGACTATATGATTGTAAATGACGAAAAATATTTACCCGTATCCGTTGAGGAAAATTCCGTATTTGAGATACCCGTTGATATTTTCGACTGCGAATTTACGGTATACGCAGATACTACTGCGATGAGTACCCCCCATGAAATAGAATACAAGCTTTGTTTTGATTCTTCAACATGAAAAGATTTATTATATTAATTCCGCTTTTAATTCTTTGTTCCTGCGGAGAGAAAAATAATACACAGCCTGAAAATTCGGAGAAAATAAACCTTGAATATGCACAGCAGTTTTCAGTTGAAAAAATCGGGGATATATCATATGTAAAAACAGGCAAGGGAGATGAATTTCTGCTTGTTCCGAAAAATACTCCCGTCCCCGATGAGTATAAAAATATAAAGACTATATATACTCCCGTTGAAAATATCTATGTTGCATCATCTTCCGCAACGGATTTATTTCACGAAATAAATTCCCTCGATTCAATAAAATTCACCTCAACGGACGAAAAAGACCAAAGCACGGAATATGCAAAAACCGCAATAAAAAACGGGGATATTATATATGCGGGAAAATACAGAACCCCCGACTTTGAATTATTATTGTCGGAAAACTGCGGTCTTGCCATAGAAAACACCATGATTTATCATACCCCCGAAATCAAGGAACAGCTCGAAAATCTGAATATTCCCGTAATTGTTGAATATTCAAGCTACGAACCGCACCCCCTCGGAAGAATGGAATGGGTAAAGCTTTACGGACTTCTCACGGGTCACGAAAAAGAGGCAGAGGAATTTTTCAGCGAAAAATCAAAGCTTGTTGAAAATCTCAATCTTGACAATATAAACCCCGATGAGAAAAAATCCGTTGCATTTTTCTATATAACTTCAAACGGCTACGCAAGCGTGAGAAAACCAAATGACTATGTTTCAAAAATGATTGAACTCGCAGGCGGAGAATATATTTTTACGGCAGATGATTTGAATGTTGACGAAAATGCACTCTCAACAATGAATATTCAGATAGAAACTTTCTACGAAAAAGCCAAAGATGCGGATATTATCGTCTATAACAGCACCATTGACGGAGAAATCCAAAATGTCCAACAGCTTATTGAAAAAAGCAGTGTTCTGGCGGATTTTAAAGCCGTTAAAAATAATAACATCTGGTGCAGTGAAAAAAATATGTTTCAGCAGACAGGCGCAGCCGCAGATATTATAATCGAAATGAATAAAATAATTACCGATACTGCGGAGGACGATACGGAATTTTTCCATCGTGTTAAGAATGAATAAGAAATCAAGATATGCAATCTGCTTTTTGATTTTAATAATTTTATATTTTTTCCTGATATTTTTAAATCTAATCAAAGGCAGTACAAATATAAATATTTCAGATGATTCAGTCGCAAGAAATATTGTGATGAATATAAGACTTCCACGGACGCTTGCGGCGGCAATACTCGGCGGAGCATTGGCAGTATCAGGATTTTTATTGCAGAATTTTTTCTCAAATCCGATAGCAGGACCTTTTGTTTTGGGAATTTCATCGGGCGCAAAACTCATTGTCGCTTTAAGCATGATATTTACTCTCTCAATGGGGATAGCATCAAATTCATTTATAACGGTTTCGGCGGCTTTTGTCGGCTCAATGATGTCAATGGGCTTTATATTATTGATATCGGGAAAAATAAAAAACGTATCGCTTTTAATAATTGCAGGCGTTATGACGGGATATATCTGCAATTCAATTACGGAACTTGCCGTAACTTTTGCGGACGATTCAAACATAGTAAATCTTCATAACTGGTCTGTCGGAACATTTTCGGGAACGGATATGGAAGAAGTTTATTTCATGTCGGCAATAGTTATTCCCTGCGTATTTTTCACGTTTATGCTTTCAAAACCGCTTTCGGCATTTCAGCTCGGAGAGGCTTATGCGGAGAGCATGGGCGTAAATATAAAACTTTTCAGATTTGAATTAATATTGTTGTCGAGTATACTTTCCGCCTGTGTTACGGCATTTGCAGGACCTGTATCATTTCTGGGAGTGGCAGTACCGCACATTATAAAAGGAATGTTCCGAACCGCAAAACCTATAATAATTATTCCGGCGGTATTTCTTGGCGGAGGAGTTATGTGTCTTTTCTGCGACTTAATCGCAAGAACTTTATTCTCCCCTACCGAACTGAGTATCAGCACTGTAACGGCTATTTTCGGCGCACCTGTCGTTATATTGATAATGATTAGACGAAAGAGGGGTTAATATGCTTGAAACAAAATCTCTCAATGCGGGTTACGGCAAAAAAATAATTGTAAACAATGCCGATATTCATATAAACAGGGGCGAAATAACTACTCTTATAGGTTCTAACGGTTCAGGGAAATCAACCCTTCTGAAAACAATATCATCTCAGCTTGAAAAAATTTCAGGGAATATTTATATACAGGACAAAGATATATCATTGTATCAGAGAAATGAACTTGCAAGAACTGTTTCTCTCATGCTTACGGGCAAAACCGAACCCGAACTTATGACCTGCCTTGAACTTGTCGAAAGCGGAAGATACCCCTATACGGGTACTTTGGGAATACTTTCGGCGGAGGACAAAAAAAAGGCTCTGGACGCAATAAAACTTGTCGGCGGTGAGGATATCGCCGACAACGATATAAATAAAACAAGTGACGGACAAAGACAAAAAATCATGCTTGCAAGGGCAATCTGTCAGGAAACAGATATAATGATTCTCGATGAACCGACATCTTTTCTTGACATAAAGCATAAACTTGAATTATTAAATATATTAAAAAATCTTGTCCGTGAGAAAAATACAACTGTTATTATGTCCCTGCATGAACTTGACCTCGCACAGAAAATATCAGATAAAATTATCTGCGTAAAAAATAATAAAATTGACCGCATAGGAACTCCCGAAGAAATATTTTCAGGGGATTACATCAATAAACTCTATGATATAAAGTGCGGAAGCTATAACGATATTTATGGTTTTTCGGAACTTGAAAAAATATCGGGAACTCCCGAAATATTTGTAATCTCAGGAAACTGCACCGAACTCTGCCGTAAACTTCAAAGGGACGGCATACCTTTTGCGGTGGGAGTGATTCAGGAAAATGATGCGGAATACCCCATAATTTCCGCCCTTGCATCTGTTACCGTTACGGAAAAAGCCTATGAACCCATAAGCCCCGAAAAATTACAGCTTGCAAAAGATATAATCAAAAACTGCCGTGAAGTTGTCTGCAACTGCAAAACTTTCGGAACTGTAAACAGGGGAAATCTTGAATTGCTTGAATTTGCCGAAAAGCATAATAAATTAAAAAAATAAGCAGTCCATGACGGACTGCTTTTATTATGCTTACTTTTCGGAATTTATGAACATATCATATATTCTTCTGATAGCTTCGGGGAGGTCGTTTTCGCTTACGCCTATGATAACATTCAGCTCGCTTGAACCCTGGTCAATCATCTTGACATTTATTCTTGCGTGTGCCATAGATGCGAAAATTCTTGCAACAGTACCCCTTGTATTTTTCATTCTGCGACCAACAACGGCAAGGAGTGCAATATTGTCCTCAACGTCAATATGGTCGGGAGAAACTTCCTTGCGTATGCCTGCGATAACCTTTTCACGGACAGGTTCAAATTCCGAGCTGTCAACAGTGATACTCATAGTATCAATTCCGGAGGGCATATGTTCAAAGGATACACCGTTATCGAACAATACTTTGAGAACTTTCATTCCGAAACCTTTTTCGCTGTTCATCATAGCTTTTTCGATATTTATAGTGCTGAAACCTTTTCTTCCTGCGATACCTGTGATAGTGTGTTTCATGCTTTCCCTGCTGAAATCGAAATCATCGGAAACTATCATAGTGCCGTCATCTTCGGGGCGGTTTGTATTTCTTATATTAATCGGTATGCCTGCGGAACGTACAGGGAAAATAGCGTCCTCATGGAGAACAGATGCGCCCATATATGCAAGCTCACGGAGTTCCCTGTAAGTTATAACGCTTATAACATCGGGATTCTGAACTATACGGGGGTCAGCAACAAGGAAACCCGAAACATCTGTCCAGTTTTCATATATATCTGCTCTTACTGCATTTGCAACGATAGAACCCGTAACATCTGAACCGCCTCTTGAAAAAGTCTTTACAATTCCTTCGGTTGTTCTTCCGTAGAATCCCGGGATAACGGCATTTTCAAGACTTTTTACCCTTGCTCTTATGGCTTTTACGGTATCGTCAAGGAGAAGTGAACCCTTTGTATCAAAAATTATAACTTCTGCTGCATCAATGAAATTAAATCCGAGATATTTTGCAAGGACTTTACCGTTAAGGTATTCGCCACGGCTTGCGGCGTAATCCTTTGCGGGACGGGCTTTAAGTTCACTGATTATTTTTTCAAACTCATCATCAAGGCTCATATCAATGCCGAGCTGAGAGATTATATCATTGTATCTGTTTTTTATAAGCTGGAAATCCTCGGAAAAATCTATACCGCTTCCTGCCTTTTCACAGCACTTGTAAAGCATATCAGTGACTTTTATATCATCTGAAAATCTCTTGCCGGGTGCAGAGGGTACGACATATTTTCTTTTGGGGTCGCTTTTTATGATAGCGGCTACCTTTTCAAACTGTTTTGCATCGGCGAGACTGCTTCCGCCGAACTTAACTACTTTACTGCTCATTATATCATTCCTTTTATTGTTATTATTATGACAATATCTATTATATTCCAAATTCCGCAAAAAATCAATTGATATAAAGTCCAAATCTGAGGTTTTTATAAATGTATTTTTGGTGAATACGCTTGTACACCGCTGACGGACAGAAATTTTATAAAAAAGCGGCACATTCTAAGTGAATGTGCCAAAAACAAAACATTATGTCAGAGAGTATCGGAACTTTCTTTTATATTATATGCATAAAAATGCAGAAATATTCCTGTTTTCAAAAATTATTTCTGT
Organism: Ruminococcus sp.; assembly: GCA_017543595.1. GTDB lineage: Bacteria > Bacillota > Clostridia > Oscillospirales > Ruminococcaceae > Ruminococcus. The sequence continues at coordinate 68,999 of JAFYFU010000088.1, forward strand.
TTTATGCGGAAACTGCTGTTGCGGATTTTGTTCGGGTCAAAGCCTTTTTCTTTTCTTTCTCTTTTATCTTTTCTGTTTGGCTGCTTTTTCTTTTCGGCATTGTCACCGAGGAGCATTGTGAGAGAAATTCTGCCACGCTTTACATCAACGTCAAGGACTTTGACTTTGACAACCTGACCGACTTTAACGGCATCGAGAGGGTGAGAAATAAACTTGTTGGTAATCTGCGAGATGTGAACAAGTCCGTCCTCATGGACACCGATATCAACGAACGCACCGAAATCTATAATATTTCTTATTGTGCCGACAAGCTCCATTCCGGGCTGTAAATCCTTTATTTCCATGATATCTCCGCTTCTCATGAGAGGGGGAGGAAGTTCGTCACGGAGGTCACGACCGGGCTTTTTGAGTTCGTTTATTATATCCGTAAGTGTGGGAACGCCTATGCCGACAGTATCGCTTATTTTCTGTATGCCTATTTCATCGGCTTTTTCCGATATGCCCTTTGCACCGCCCGAAGAAATATCCGCAAGAGTAAATCCACATTCTTTCAGGAGTGAAGACGCTGCCGCATAGCTTTCGGGGTGAACTGCTGTATTGTCAAGGGGGTTATCGCCGTCACGGACTCTTAAAAATCCCGCACACTGTTCAAAAGCTTTTTTTCCGAGTTTCGGAACTTTCATAAGCTGTTTCCTGTCGGTAAATCTGCCGTTTTCCTCACGGTAGGCAACGATATTTTTTGCAACTGCCGAGTTTATGCCCGAAACATATGACAAAAGCGAATATGAAGCTGTATTCAGGTCAACGCCTACGGAGTTTACGCAGTCCTCAACGACACCCGAAAGTGCATCGCTCATTCTTGCCTGTGGCATATCGTGCTGATACTGACCGACACCAATTGCCTTTGGTTCGATTTTAACGAGTTCTGCGAGGGGGTCTTGTAATCTTCTTGCTATGGAGATAGCACCCCTTATAGATACATCATATTCGGGAAATTCCTCTGCGGCGAGTTTAGATGCGGAATAAACCGATGCGCCTGCCTCACTTACAACGACATAGCCGACTTTGCGTGAGACTTCCTTTATGATTTCGGCGGCAAAAGTTTCTGTTTCTCTTGACGCAGTACCGTTTCCTATGGATATAACGTCAACGTTATATTTTTCAATGAAATTTTTCATTTTAGTTTTTGCGGATTCATATGCGCCCTTGGAAGTTGTGATATATATTATTTCGTGGTCAAGGACTTTTCCCGTGGGGTCAATTACAGCGGTTTTGCAGCCGTGCATATATCCGGGGTCAAGACCGAGTACAACGCTGTTTTTGATAGGAGCTTGCAATAATAACTGACGGAGATTTGACGCAAAGACTTTTATTGAATCCTCTGCGGCTTTTGCGGTCATTTCGGAGCGTATTTCCCTTTCGATTGACGGGAAAATAAGTCTTTTATAGCTGTCCTCTGCGGCAGTGCGTACAAGTTCACCGCACTGATTGTTAGCCTTTATATATTTTCCGTAGATAATATCCGTTGCAAGTGATTCATCAAGGGAAACCGAAATTTTGAGGAATCCTTCCTTTTCGCCTCTGTCCATGGCGAGTACACGGTGATTTGCAACTTTCGGGACGGGTTCGGAATAGTCGTAATAAGTCTGATAAACGCTTTCTGCTTCGGGGTCTGAGGCTTTTGAAACCATTTCGCCCTTAGTACCTGCGAGCGCACGGAGTTTCTTTCTTATATCGGCATCATCGGATATATCCTCAGCGATAATATCCATAGCACCCTGCAAAGCTGTTTTTACATCGGGGATTTTCTTTTCTTCGTCTATGAAATTTTCCGCTTCCTTTTCGGGATTTGTTTTATTGTCCTGCTCCATGATGATAACGGCAAGGGGTTCAAGACCGTTTTCCCTTGCAACGCTTGCCCTTGTTTTTCTTTTGGGTTTAAATGGACGGTAAATATCCTCAACCTCAACGAGAGTAACGGCGGCAGCGATAGCGTTTTCGATTTCGGGAGTCATTTTTTCCTGTTCGGTAATGGCATTGGTGACTTCTTCCTTGCGCTTTTCGAGATTTCTCAGATAAGTCAGCCTGTCATTGAGTTCACGGAGAGTCTGGTCATCGAGAGAGCCTGTAACTTCCTTGCGGTAACGTGCAATAAAAGGAATTGTCATGCCCTCGTCAATGAGCTGTACAGTATTGTCAACCTGTTCTTTTTTCAGGCTGAACTCCTCTGAAATTAATTTATTAATGTCCATATTTTTTATCCTTTCTGTTATCTTTCCAAGATATTAATTTTTCGGCGGTATCGTGCCATACAACAGCCTTGTCCTTTTCGTTAAGCACCTCATGGCGCATATCCTTGTATAATTTATGCGATACGTTCGGAAAGCCCTGATGTTCAAGAAACCTGACAGCCTCAAAGAATTTGTTCTCCGAAAACATACAGGGGTCGTCCTTTCCCGAGATAAAATGTATCGGCAGTTCCTTATTTTTTATAGAACCTTTTTTCCATTCTTCTTCCGAATAAGTTCTCTGCATGAGCTTAATAAGAGCCTCATATCCGCTGAGAGCATATTGGAAATTGCAGAGCGGGTCATTTTTGAATCTCAGAACAACCATAGGGTCACTGCATATCCATGAATGTGGCGATTCATTGAATCCCGCATTTAAAAAGCTGTCCGAAAGATTGCATATTCCCTTACTTCTGAAACCGTGTCCGAGACTGCTTTCAAGACCTTCTTCAATGATTCTTGCAAATCCCGAAAATTTACTGTAACAGGGACAGCCCGAAAGTATTACTCCGTCAACGAGTTCATTTCCGTTCTGCAAAAAGCACCTTGCCGAAAGCGAACCCATACTGTGTGCAAGCAGGAAGTGCGGAACATAGGGGTATTTTTCACGTATGAAAGCATTTATCCTGTAAATATCTCCGACAGCCCTTTCATCGGGCAGGTCATACATATCGCCGAGGTCATCGGGAGAAATAACGCTTTTGCCGTGTCCCCTTACATCGTTTATGATGCAGGCAAAGCCTTTTTTCGCAAGATATTCCATAAAAGGATAATATCTTTCCTTGTGTTCGCTCATTCCGTGAACGATTTGCAGGCAGGCAGACGGTTCTGTATCCTGCGGTGCAATTACAGCCGTATGAAGCCTGAGCGGTGCAGGCTCGGAAGATATAAAAAATTCTTCTCTTGAAATATTCATAATAAATCCCTCCACTTATATCATAAATTACCACAAGGAATATTATAACACATATATCAGAAAAATGCAAGTCATAATAATATTTTTGAAAGCATATCTTTATTTCAGGAGGCGATTGACTATGGATAAAAAAGATTTAAATTCCAAAGCTGAAAAATACAGACTTGAAATGATGAAACTCTACGGGAAACGCTGTGAGGATAAAAAAAATATATATGAATCCGACCCGCCCGAAAAAGAAACAATCTCACGGGATAACAATATAAAAGAAGAAGAATATACACCCGAAAATATCCCCGAAAACGAAATCAGGGAGGAAACCCCTCCCCTGCCCGATAACGACAGCCTGCCCGAAGATACGGCTTTTTCCACGTATGAGGAAAATAAAGATGACAGCCCCGAAAATGAGGATAATTTCAATACACGCTATCCCGAACCCGATTTGTCATCTCTTAATACGGATTTCGGAATTTCCGAACACGAAAACGATTCTCCGCCCGAATATGTTTCAATTGAAAGTCTCGGAAATCAGATAGGCTATATAATAGTGAACGTCCGTGCAGGTGATGAATCTTCAGCTGTTGAAGGTGCGACAGTCCTTGTAACTGCCATTGTTGACGGCAACAGAATAATAATTGCAAGCGGTCAGACCAACAGCAACGGAACAACTCCGATTTTTGAAGTTCCCGTCCCTGATTTATCGCTTTCGCAGTCGCCCTATCCGAATACAAGACCATATAATTTATTTGACGTATCGGTAACGGCAGAGGGATATTTCAATGCAAGAAGCGTTGATGTTCCCGTCTTTGAGGGAATAACTTCCGTTCAGAATTTCAATATGATACCCGTACCGTCAATGATGAATGACAATGACGAAACACTGACTTATTTCAATCAAGAACCCGATTTTCCCGGTAATGATAAAGCTTGAAACAGGAAAAAAAGGGGGTTTGGGGGAATAAAGCCGCCCCTTGACCTGAAAGTGAACGGAGCATAGCGGAGTGAACGAAAGGTCAAGGGGCGGCTTCCCCCATTCTAAATAATAAGCAAGCCACAAAAGGCAAAATCTGACGATTTCAAACGGAGGAAGATTTTGCCCTTGACATGAGAGTGAACGGAGCATAGCGGAGTGAACGAAATGTCAAGCCACAAAAGGCAAAATCTGACGATTTCAAACGGAGGAAGATTTTGCCCTTGACATGAGAGTGAACGGAGCATAGCGGAGTGAACGAAATGTCAAGCCACAAAAGGCAAAATCTGACGACTATAAATAGGAGGAAAAATGCTTACAGGAACACCGTATATTCCGGAAGTCATAACAGTGCATCTCGGAAGTCCTGATTCAGATGCCCCGAATGTAACCGTTGACTTTGCATCATACATAAAGAATGTTGCATCAAGCGAAATATTCCCGACATGGAACGAAAACGCTTTAAGGGCAAATATATATGCAATAGTCAGCTTTGCACTAAACAGAATATATACAGAATGGTACAGGTCAAGAGGATATGACTTTGATATAACATCAACGACCCAGTACGACCAGAAATTTATAAACGGCAGGGAATATTTTCAGAATATAAGCTATCTCGTTGACGAGTTATTCAATGATTATGTACAGCGTCAGGGAAGTGTCGAACCGCTTTTCACAGCTTTCTGCAACGGCACAACAGTAACCTGCAAGGGGCTTTCCCAATGGGGAACGGTCTATCTCGCAAATCAAGGCTTTACCCCCTATGAGATACTTCAATATTACTACGGAGATGATATAAATATCGTGAAAAATGCACCTGTAAAAAGTACCATGCCGTCATTCCCCGGAATTAATCTTGAATTTGGTTCGGCAGGAAATGATGTGCGTTCAATGCAGATATATTTAAACAGAATATCGGGAAATTATCCTGCTATTCCGAAAATACCGCAGGCAGACGGTATATTTGACAATGCAACTCAGGAAGCCGTAAAAGCTTTTCAGGAAATTTTCGGATTAAGAGTTACGGGAATTATTGACCAGCCGACTTGGTACAGAATAACTTATATCTATACAAGCGTCAAGCGCATAGCTGAACTTGATTCGGAAGGCGTGCGCCTCGAAGAAGTTTCCCCCGCCTTTACGGAAGATTTGAAAATCGGTATGCAGAGCATTGAAGTAAGTATGTTGCAGTATTATCTTGCAGTCATAGGCGCATATTATGAAGCCGTTGAACCCGTTGAAATAACAGGGTATTTCGGACAGATGACGGAAAAATCAGTAAAATCTTTCCAGAGAGTTTTCGGACTTCCGCAGACGGGAGAAGTTGACCGTGCAACAAGAAATGACCTGTACAGGGCTTACAAGGGCATAGCCGAAACCGTAAAGCCCGAATATACCGCAGTTGCACTTTATCCGGGGACGGTACTGCGTGAGGGCGATTCAGGGGAATCCGTAAAAATAATTCAGGAATATCTGTCGCTGATAAACAACACTTACAGCAATATTCCTGCGGTAAACAATACTGGCTATTTCGGACCTCTTACAAAACAATCCGTAACGGCTTTCCAGAAACAGTTTGATATTAACCCGACAGGAATTGTCGGTGCTGTTACATGGGATAAAATAGCGGAAGTCTATTCGGATTTGAAGTACGGCTTTGACAAAAGACCCTACCAGAACCCCGGATACACAATAAGTTAATGAGGAATTAGGAATTATTTTAAAAGATTTCATTTTTATCTCATTACACAAATAAGAAATGACCTATATGACATATAAACGCTTTTTTATATCCCTTTTTAAAAAAATAAATAAATATAGTAAGTATATATAAAACGGTAGTTATAAGTCACATGGGTCATTAATTCCGAATTTATTTAACCAAGAGGAAATTTTCGCCTGAAAAGGCAAAATCTGACAATTTTAAATAAGAGGAAGATTTTGCCCTTGCCATGAGAGTGAACGAAACGTAGTGCAGTGAACGAAATGGCAAGCCTTAAAAGGCAAAATCTGACGATTTTAAATAAGAGGAAGATTTTGCCCTTGCCATGAGAGTGAACGAAACGTAGTGCAGTGAATGAAAGCGCAAGCCTGAAAAGCGCAAATTTGACGATTTTAAATAAGAGGAAGATTTTGCCCTTGCCATGAGAGTGAACGAAACGTAGTGCAGTGAACGAAATGGCAAGCCACAAAAGGCAAAATCTGACGATTTTAAATAGGAGTAACGTATGGCTTATACTAATATTCAGAAAAAACAGCATATTTATGAATTGCAGACATATCTCCATGCAATTTCACTTATGAATGACAAAATACCGACAATTATCCCTGACGGAATATACGGCAAGGAAACTGCTCTCGCTGTTATGGCTTTTCAGCGTGAATACGGTCTTAAAGATACGGGCAGCACAGACCCCGCAACATGGAATAAGATTGTAAGCGTTTACAGGTCTTATCTCAGCGGAAAACCAGACCCCTATGCGGTTTTCCCCTCTGCATCTTATATTGCCTCTGACGGCGATTCGGGACAGCTTATATATATAATTCAGGCTATGCTCGGCGATATAGGCAAATGCTACGACAACGCCCCGAAAGTTGATGTTTGCGGAGAATATGACGAAAAAACCACTCTGGCAGTAAAACGTTTCCAGCAGTGGTGCGGTATTCCGCAAAACGGAAAAGTTGACAGCGGTACTTGGAATATGCTTGTTCACTGCTGCGAACATATTATCAAAATGCGAAATTGAATATCTTAAAAAATAATTCCCGCCCTGAAAAAATTCGGACGGGAATTTATTAATAGTAGCCATAATAATCATAATCGTCATAGCCGTAACCGTAGTCATCATATTCATAGCTTTCGTCATAATAATCATATTCCTGCTGTTCCTGACGATGTTCATCGGGGTCATAGGGACTTATTTCAGTCGGTGTATAGCTTTCGGGAATAGTTGAAAAATCATTTGATTTCTGCCATGAATCATCATAGGAAACACCCTCTTTATTGAACTGCGCCTGCAACTGTGATATTATATCCTCGGCGGGAGTGATTCCCGTATATTTGTTTATCATAGGGAAGTACATCTGCACATCGGGATTTTCCGAAAGATAAGGACAGTAAAAATCTATCACGGCACATTCTGAACATACTCCCATTGAATCGGATATGTTATCCGCAGGAGTAAGTTTCGGGACGGAAGAAATTTTTTCATATACGTCATTGACAAGCGGTTCTATGTCCTCGCAGGATTTATAATTCAGCGTGAATCTCACGGAATTTATCATATTTTCGCCCTCATTCCAAGTGGGAATCATTTCTGCCGAAATATTCTGATAAGTTTCAGGGTGGGCTTTCATATACATGACCTGATAGTCCTCTGTTATGGTATAATAGGTATCGGGCATTAATTCATCATCTGTCGGAATATGATAGGTTTCAAGGACAAAATGACACTGTATTCCTTCTTCGTCTGCAAAAGTATAGCATAAATTTCCCTGCTCCCCGACAGAATTTACAAGAGTGAATTTTCTGTTATAAAGCTGACTGATATAGTCGGCGGCTTTTTCCTGAGATATTCCGTTTTTTGCGGCACAACCGCAAGACATTACGGCAGATATTATTAACACGGCAAATAAAAATGACTTTTTCATAAATCACCTGCTTTCCGAAATCTTATAATATAATTATAAGATATTTTTCGGAAAACGTCAAGTATTTTTATGCAGGAATTGTAAATTGTTATTTATATCTCGCATAGCCGTCAGCACCCGTATTGATTGCAAGTTCTTCCTGTTCCCGGATTATATCGGGATTTTCAAGCCATTCGCTTTCTCCGTATTCTCCTGCCCATTCGTCAATTTTATTTAATTTATATTCGGCAAGTCCGACAATAAGTGAAACTCCGCTGTCTGCGGTGATACTTTCCCATTCCGCAAGAGTTTCCGCAAAGGGGCATATTTCGTTATTGAATCCGAAATATATCTGCGGTACGATATAATCGCAGTAACCTCTCTGACTTCCCCAAAGCCTAACATCTGCGTACTGACTTTCATAGTCCGCATTTATGTTTCCCTGCGGACTTATGCCGAAAACAACATCATTTCCGCAGTTTTTGACGGTATCATACAAAGCCTTTACAAAAGCCGTACAGTTGTTTGTTCTCCATTCGGACAAATCATTTTCTCCGCTTTGATTAAATTCGACATCATCAAAACTTTCATAAGTTGTCGGATAGAAATAATCGTCAATATGAATACCGTCAACGTTATAATTATTTATTATTTCCTCGGCACAACTGCATATCAAATCCCTTACTTCATTATATGACGGGTCAAGGTAATATCTTCCGTTCACAAGCTTGACAAAACGGCAGTCGGGATTTTCAGCCCATTGTTTTATTATAAAATCATTGTCAAGATAATCCATTTCGTTTTCCGTCTGACATCTGAGCGGATTTATCCATGCATGAACGGATATTTTAAGTTTATGCGCCTCCTCCGTCATAATTTCAAGGGGGTCATAATCTCCGTCAAGCATTGAGCCTTTCGGGAAAATTTCGGATTTATAATAAGCGTCCGCAAAGGGGTGTGCATGGATATAGAGAGTATTTACACCTTCCGCATATGCGTCCGAAAATTCTTTTTTGATTGTCTCCCTGAACTCGTCCTCTGATTTTCCGTGCATATATTCCTCATATCTGACATAGGGAATCCATAAAGCGTTCTGATTCTTGTAATTGATTCTTTCGGGAATTATATCGGTCTGCGAGGGCGGAATCTCCTCAATGAAAGAAGTTTCGGGCTGTCGGGATTCATTTTCGGGAATCTGCGGAACAGTACATGAAACAAACGCAAGCACGGGAATAAAAATTAAAATTCTTTTCATAACATACTCCTATTTAAAATCGTCAGATTTTGCCTTTTGTGGCTTGACATTTCGTTCACTTCGCAAGCTTCGTTCACTCTCATGTCAAGGGCAAAATCTTCCTCCTGAATTTATATGACAATATATTATATGCGGAAAAATTTAAGGTTATTTCAAGATATATTTATTATAATATATTATAATGAATTAAAACAGGAGCTGATAAAATGAAAAGATTAACAGCATTGATAACTTTGTTCTTTATGATGTTTTCGCTTACTTCATGCACAGAAGAAGATGAAGTAATAATTATTGACGAAATACAGCAGGAAACCGTAAACGTAACAGAACTTGATTTGACAGTCTTTGATGTCGGAAAAGCCGATTCTATGGTTCTCACTTCCGAAAACAGTACGGTAATAATTGACTGCGGAGAAAAAGGTGACGGCAAAGAGATTCTTGAATATCTCGAAGAAAAAAATATAACTTCCGTTGACTACCTGATAATTACCCATTATGACAAAGACCATGTTGGCGGTGCGGCAAAAGTTATAAATAATATAGAAGTAAAAAATGTTCTCGCTCCCGATTATGAGGAATCAAGCGATGAAACGGAAAAATATCAGAAAGCCTTGAATGAATCGGGTATAACTCCGCAGATTCTCACAAGCGATATTTCTTTTACTCTTGATGATGCGGAATATACCGTATATGCACCTAAACAGACCGACTACGGCGAAAATAACGACAACGATTTTTCACTTGTCACAAAAATAACCCACGGCAATAATGTACTGCTTTTCACGGGGGATTCTATGGAGGCAAGGCTTGAAGAAATTATGGATATAGGAAACTGCGATTTCCTTAAAGTCCCCTATCACGGCAGAAAACTTGATAATTTAAGCGAATTTCTAAACGCAGTAACCCCTGAAACGGCTGTCGTCTGCACCTCCGAAAGCGAATTTGCAAACAGTACAAAAAAAGAACTCGAAAAACGAAACATAGAATATTATACTACTTTTCAAAACGGACAGATTTCAGTGATAAGTGACGGCAACACAATTGATATAAGCACCGAAAAATAAAAAAACAGCACCTCTTTCGGGGTGCTGTCTTTGATAAATAAATTAAATTATGCCTTGTTTACGCTGCCGAAAAGTTCCATTTTCTCCTTAACCTTAGCCTTGATAGCTTCAAATCCGGGAGCGAGGAGTTTTCTGGGGTCAAAGCCCTTGCCCTGCTTGTCCTTGCCTGCTTCGATGTAGCCTCTTGTTGCATCGGCAAATACGAGCTGGCACTCTGTATTAACATTGATTTTAGCAACGCCGAGAGAAATAGCCTTTGTAATCTGGTCATCGGGAATACCTGTACCGCCGTGGAGAACAAGAGGCATATCGCCTACTGTATTCTTGATAGCTTCGAGAGTTTCAAAGCTGAGACCCTCCCAGTTTGCGGGATATACACCGTGGATATTGCCGATACCTGCTGCAAGGAAGTCAACGCCGAGGTCTGCAATCTGCTTGCACTCGTTGGGGTCAGCACATTCGCCCTTACCGATAACGCCGTCTTCTTCACCGCCGATAGCACCTACTTCTGCTTCAATAGAAAGACCGAGGTGATGTGCAGCGTTTACGAGTTCGGTTGTCTTTGCAACGTTTTCCTCAATCGGGAAGTGTGAACCGTCAAACATAACAGAAGTAAATCCAGCTTCGATACAAGCCTTTGTTCCTTCGTATGTACCGTGATCCAAGTGAAGAGCTACAGGAACTGTAATTCCCAAAGACTCGTCCATAGCCTTAACCATAGCAGCTACGGTCTTGAATCCTGTCATGTACTTTCCTGCACCTTCAGATACACCAAGGATTACAGGTGACTTGCATTCTTCAGCAGTAAGTAAAATAGCCTTTGTCCATTCAAGGTTGTTGATGTTGAACTGACCAACGGCATAGTGTCCTGCTTTTGCTTTGTCTAACATTTCTTTTGCAGATACTAACATAAATAGTTTCCTCCATTCTTTCCCCCTCTGAAATTCAGAAGGATATTATTATCAACACGGGCTTTCCCGTAAGATTTCCGCTTTCAATTATAGCTTAAATCCCTGCCTCATTCAACTATGATTTCCATAGCCTGAGGGATATTGGCAATCAAAACACTTTCCGGATCTCCGCCATATTCCCCGTCCAATGTCCAGGGCACCTTTTCGTTACAGGTAAACTTAATTTGATTGGTTTTAAAGGAGTACACCAATTCCGTATCCTTTGCCAATCCTGTCAAAAAGGCCAGGATTTCATTTAACTCAATGGGATTCTTCGGTGTCTTAATCAAAGTCACCTCAAAAAGTCCGTCGTTTAATTCAATGTTTCCCGGAATAATACCTTTAAATCCACCTACTGACATGGTATTTGTCACCATTCCGTAGATAAATTCATCATAGAAAATATTGCCGTCATGTTCTACCAACATACGGAAAGAAGGAATATCCCAAAGCTGTTTCATTCCTTCCAAAATATAAGCGGCATGTCCCAACATGTTTTTCAGATTCTGGTCTGTAGCATAGGATACTTCTGTAAAAATACAAAAA